>DAOOHL010000091.1:0-10046 GCA_035416185.1 Propionibacteriaceae bacterium
TGGTGCTGCTGGTCGGCGCCCTGCTCGATCCGGCGGGCTGGTTCTCCCGTTTCCTCGAGTCCCTGGGGGGGATCGCCGAGATTGTCTTCAAGGCCCTCTTCGCGTGGCTCCTGTGGAACGGCTTTCGGGCCGTGGTGGAGCTGGAGAACGAGCCGGCCGCAGCACCCGTACCCGTCGTTCCTGACCAGACCGCCGTGCCGCCCGACCCCACCAGCGCTCCGACCTGGTCGGCCGATGCCGCGACCGGGGTGGTGTGGCGGCGCGCCGGCGACGCGGCCACGGGAGCGGCGGCTGCGACATATGACCCTGGTGCTGGCGGCTGGACCCCAGCCCCCGTGGCCGAGCTGCCGGCGATCCGCCCTGACGGCTCCCTGCTGCCGCCCATCCCAGGCGACCCTCAGGTGATTGCTGCCGCCGAGGTGGAGGCTGCCGCACCGGTGGCCCCACGTGCCGTCCGGGTGATCGTCGGCGATGACGAGGTGCCCGGTCCGCGGCGCGCCGGGCCGCCGTCGTGGGATCCGGCTGAGGACATCTCGCGGCCAGCCCGAGGGGAATGAGCACCCCAGGAACTGGGATAGGGTGAGGACTACTGGATCGCCGTCCAGGGGAACCCGGTGAGAGTCCGGGACTGACCCGCAACCGTGATGGAGCCTTCGTGGTTCCCAAGTCGGAATGCCTGGCGATGGTCCGGCTCAGTCTTCACCCGTCGAGGTCCGCGGGTACGAGCCCTGGAGTCGCCCAGCGCCCCTCCTTGCACGTACCGGGTCCGCTGAAAGGAACGCTCCAGCGATGTCCCGTACCACTCCCTCCCGCCTGCTTGCGGTGTTGATGGCTCTTGCCATCGGCCTCGTGTGGGTGCTCCCGAACCAGTCCCAGGCCGCTCCACTCAACAAGGACGCCTCGGACAAGGCTGCTGCGTACGTCGTCAACAAGCTCATCACGGTGTCCGCCACCGAGAAGTCCGCGGGAGATGCGTCGGGGACGTCCGACGCCATCGTCGGGCTCGTTGCTGCTGGTGGCCATGCGGCCGATGTGGCGGCGCTGGACACGTGGCTCAAGGCGAATGGCAAGGCGTACAGCGAGTCGTCGTCCGGCGCAGCGGCCAAGATCGCTCTGGCTGCCGTCGCTGCCGGATCAAACCCGAGAGCATACGGGGCTGCGGGTGACGTTGTCGCCCGGATCGTCGTGGTTGACCCCGCAACCGGTGCGGTGTCGCCCTGGAACGACGACTTCAACCAGTCGCTGGCGATTCTCGGGTTGGCGCGGAGCGGCGAGGCCGTGCCTGCCGCCATGGTGTCCTTCCTGCTGAGCCTGCAGCTCAACAATGGCGCCTTCGGCTGGAACGGAGGCGACACCGATTCGACCGGGCTCGCCCTCCAGGCACTGACTGCTCTTGGCAAGTCCGCCGCGACCGACGCCGCCATCAAGGCGACGGCGAAGACGGCAGCCGACAAGGCCCAGGCCTGGCTCGTGGCCAACGTCACCGACGGTGGCTACTGGGCTGGCTACTCGCCGGCCAACTCGACCGGCATCGTGGGGGCCGCGCTGCACACCGTCGGCGTCGACGTCTCCGCCGCGGTGACCTGGCTGGCTGGCCAGCAGCAGGCGGACGGCGGACTGCCCTCAACGCTGGACGGCACGTCGTCGAACCTCTTCGCCACCCTGCAGGGAATGCTGCTGTTCACCGGTGAGTCCTACGTGACGGTGGCGCCGGGCGCGTCCACCTCGCCGTCGGCGTCTGCCTCGTCCTCGGCGTCGATCTCGACTTCCCCCTCTGCGTCTGCCTCGACCTCGGCGTCAACCTCGGTAAGCCCGTCCGCGTCAGTGTCGACCTCAGCGTCTCCGTCCGCGTCGGTCAGCTCGTCGGCTTCCGCGTCGGCCTCGGTGTCCGCTCCAGCCTCCTCCGCTCCTGCCACGACCGCCACGGTGCTGCTGGGCAGCACCACGGTGGTTCAGGGTGACTCGGTGACCGTGACGGGCACGGGCTTCACGTCGGCCGTACGGGGCACCGTCCGGTCGGAGCCGATCGACCTGGGCACCCAGACCCCAGATGCGAAGGGCACCGTGACCTTCACCTTCTCGACGGCAACCCTGGCCGTGGGTGAGCACACTGTCACACTCGCGTCGGAGCAGGCCTCAGTCGTGGCCACGTTCACCGTCACGGCTGCCTCGTCGGCGCCCTCGGCTCCGGCCACGCCGGTCCTGTCGAACACGGGCGCTGACGTTCCGCCCATCGCGATCGCCGCTGCTGCGCTGGTGCTGATCGCGGGCGTCGGCATGGTCGTCGCCGGGAGGCGGCGCCTCTCATGAACCGCACCATCCGGCTGGCGATCGCGGCGGTCGTCGCGGTCGCCGGCCTGATCGGCCTGCCGACCACCGCCAAGGCTGACACCGCCACCGACTACTACCGATGCGTCGATGCCGGCAACGTCTGGGTGGTGGTCAACTTCAAGGGCTCGTACAGGATGGGCTGCGCGACCTCGCCGAGCACCGGGACCGACGCGCTGCGTCAGGTGACCTCGGTCGAGAAGGCCGGCAACGGCATGGTCAGCCGGATCGGCGGCAACCCGGCCACGATCGACCCGAACCCGTACGTCTACTGGAACTACTTCCACAGGACCGGTGGCGGCGCGTGGGAGTACTCCCAGCTCGGCGCTGACGCGTACAAGCCGAAGCCGGGCAGCATTGAGGGCTGGACGTACGGGGCGACAGGAGTGTCGGTCGGCTGGAGCCCGCCCGCTCGACCGCAGCCAACCACCGCTGCTCCAGGCACCACCCAACCTGCGCAGCCCACCCAGCCGACCCAGCCGGCGCAGCCCACCAAGGCTGCGACTGCCCAGCCTGGTCAGACCCGGCCGGCCACCACTGCCACGAGCAAGACGACGACCGCTCGCCCGACTGACACCTCGGCAGCACCCGTCGAGAGCAGCACGGCGCCGGAGACGGCCCCCGCCAGCGCTTCGGCCAGCAGCTCGGTCAGCGATGCGTCCACGGCGACTCCGGCGTCCACGCCGACCCGAGAGACGAGGGCATCGGTCACCCCGACCCAGGTGAACGCTCGGCCCGAAGCCCCGGTCGACCGGGGTTCGCCGGTCGCCACGATCGCGACGCTGGCCGTGATCGGAACCGCCGCGGCCGGCGGAGGCGGCTGGTGGCTGCTTCGGCGGAGGCAGACCACTCCGTGACGACGCTGGCTCCGGTCGACGAACGCACGGAGCCGCTTCAGCGACCCCTCAGGACGCTGCACCCGTGGGCCTGGTGGGTCTGGGCCCTCGGCTGCGGTGCCGCAGCGTCGTTGACCACCAACCCGCTGATCCTGCTGCTGCTGGTCGGCGCTGTCCTAGCTGTCGTCAGCGCGAAGCGTGGCGACGACCCGTGGGCGCGTTCGGTTCGGGCGTACCTGATCCTGGCCGCACTGGTGCTCGGGATCCGGCTGGTTTTCCAGATCCTGCTCGGCGGTCAGCGGGTGGGGACGGTCCTGTTCTCGCTCCCCGAGATTGGACTGCCAGTATGGGCTGCGGGGATCCGGATCGGTGGCCCGGTCACAGCTGAGTCGGTGGCCGCGACGCTGTACGACGGACTCCGGCTGGCAACCCTGCTGATCTGCGTCGGCGCCGCCAACGCGTTGGCGAACCCGCGCCGCGCGCTGCGGAGTGTTCCGCCCGCGCTCGCTGACCTGTCCCTGGCGGTCGTGGTCGCTCTGACCGTCGCGCCCCAGGTGGTCGAGAGTGCCTTCCGGGTACGCCGTGCGAGGAGGCTGCGCGGCAGCGCCCGTACCCTCAGCGCCATCGTCATCCCTGTCCTCGCCGACGCCCTCGACCGGTCGATGTCGTTGGCTGCCAGCATGGACGTGCGAGGGTACGGGCGGGCGCGCGGCACCACCGGCGCGTGGCCCTGGCTGGCGCTTGCCGGCTCGGGCGCGGCCACACTGGGGTTGTACGGACTGCTCGGACTGCCGGGCAGCAGCCCATGGGCTGGTCCGTCGCTGGCGCTGGGCGTCGGGGCGGTGATCGTCGCGCTCGCCGCATCGGGGCGACGTCGCGGTACGACGCGCTACCGACCCGACCCGTGGGGTGGGCCGGAGTGGTGCGTGGCGGCGGCGGGTGTACTGGTGGCAGGGATCCTGGTGGCGCTGACCGGGGCTGGGTCAGCGATGCTGCGGCCGTCGACCGATCCGCTGGTCTGGCCGGCACTCGACCCGACGACACCGGCCGGCGCGCTCATTCTCGCGGCGCTGGTCCTGGCGGCGTCACCCCTGGTGACGGCTCCCTCGAACGGAGGTTCTCGGTGATCGAGCTCGATCGGGTCGGGGTGTCGTACGGCGACCGCCAGGTGCTGCGTGACGTGAGCCTCACGATCTCCGACGGCGACCTGGCGGTGGTGATCGGCCGGACCGGGCGCGGCAAGTCAACGCTGCTGGGCACCCTGTGCGGCCTGGTTCCGCACCACACCGGCGGCACCCTGTCGGGAACGGTCCGCGTGGCCGGGCGGCAGACGTCGCAACATCGACCTGCCGACCTGGCTGATCTGGTCGGCTACGTCGGTCAGGATCCGCTCGCCGGCTTCGTGACCGACCGGGTCGAGGACGAGGTCGCGTACGGGATGGAACAGCTCGGCGTGGCACCTGCCGCCATGCGCAAACGGGTCGAGGAGACCCTCGACCTGCTCGGCATCGCCGACCTGCGCCGACGCTCCTTGACCACCCTGTCCGGTGGGCAGCAGCAACGGGTCGCCATCGCGTCAGTCCTGGCCGCTCAGCCGCGGGTGCTGGTTCTCGACGAGCCCACGTCAGCCCTCGACCCCACCGCAGCGCAGGACGTGCTGTCGGCGTTGACCACTCTCGTCCACGACGTCGGCCTCACTGTCGTGCTCGCCGAGCATCGGCTGGAACGGGTCATGCACGCAGCCGACACCATGGTCTGGCTGGATGGTGAGGGGGGAGTGCTTGCGGGGGCGCCCGAGGATGTCCTGGTCGTCTCGGATGTCGTCCCTCCGCTGGCGGCACTCTCCACGGTGCTGGGTTGGGATCGCGTCGAGCTCTCCGTACGCGACGCCCGGCGCCGGGTCCAGCGGGAGCGGATCGAGACCCACGCTCCTGCGCCGGCGGCTCCCGCGACAGCCCCGGTCCTGCTCGAGGCGAGCGGGATCACCGTCTCGTACGGCGGGGTGGTCGCGGTGTCGGGTGCGTCGCTGGACCTGCGGGAGGGCCGCATCACCGCGCTGATGGGTCGCAACGGCTCCGGCAAGTCGTCACTGCTGTGGGCGATCCAAGGTGGGCTGGCCCACACCGGAACTGTACGGGTGGGCGGGCTGAGCATCGCAGGATTGCCGGCTGCGGAGGCGCGGAGGAAGGTCGGCCTCGTCCCCCAGACTGCCTCCGACCTGCTGTACCTGACCACGGTGGCTGAGGAGCTCAGCCAGGCCGATCGCGACGCTGGCGCGCCGGCCGGCACCGCTGCAGGGATCCTGGCCGAGCTGGGCGTCACGCTGCTGCCGGACAGCCATCCGCGAGACCTCTCCGAGGGCCAACGGCTCGCGCTCGTGCTGGCGATCCAGCTGGCTGCTGGACCCCGGGTGATCCTGCTCGACGAGCCGACCCGCGGCCTCGACTATGCCGCCAAGGAGGCATTGGCTGGCATCCTGCGCCGGCTGGCCGATGACGGCCGGGCAGTCGTGGTCGCGACCCACGATGTCGAGTTCGCCGCCGAGGCAACCGACGACACCGTGCTGCTGGCCGACGGCGACGTGGTCGCCGTCGGTGCTAGCCGCATGGTGCTGACCGGCTCACCTGCGTTCGCTCCCCAGGTGACGAAGGTGTTCGCGCCCGTACCGGTGCTCACCGTGGCCGACGTTGCAGCCGGGCTGAGGCGACCGTGAGGCTGTCAGCTCGCGGTATCGCGGTCCTGCTGATCGCGGGTGTGGCCGGGCTGGGCGCGTTCCTGTGGCCGTTGCTGGTGCGCCCGGATGCGGACTTCGTGCCGGGCTCGCAGACGCCCCTGATCCTCGGCGCCCTGCTGCTGTTGCTACTGGTGGTCGTCGGCGTTGAGCTGACCTCCGATGGCCTCGACGTAAGGGCTCTTGCCGTACTGGGCGTGCTGGCGGCGATCGGGGCGGCGCTGCGCCCGCTTGGTACGGGGACCGCGGGGATCGAGCTGGTGTTCTTCCTGCTGATCCTCGGCGGCCGCGTGCTGGGGCCTGGGTTCGGCTTCACCCTCGGTGCCGTCACGCTGTTCACCTCGGCCCTCCTGACCGGGGGAGTGGGGCCCTGGCTGCCGCACCAGATGATCGCCGCCGGTTTCGTCGGTCTGGGCGCTGGGCTTTTGCCTCCGGCGAAGGGGCGGTGGGAGCTGGGGATGCTGGCGGCGTACGGGGCTGTCTCGGCGTTCGCGTACGGCTGGCTGATGGACTTCGCGTTCTGGCCGTTCGCGCTGGGGGTCCACGGCGAGCTCTCGTGGAACCCTGAGGCGACCACGCTGGAGAACCTGCACACGTTCGTCCTGTTCAACCTGGCCACGTCGATGGGCTGGAACCTGGGCCGCGCCCTGACCAACGTGGTGCTCGTCGCAGCGTTGGGCCACGGCGTCCTGATCCTGCTGCGACGCGCGGCGCGTCGAGCCTCCTTCATCGCCTGATTCGGTACAGTCCGTGATTTGCTCCATGCGGGTTGACACCTAATCCCAAGCATGTAATTCTCACCGTGTCATCCGTCAACGATGACGGGTTGGGTCGGGGAGGGAACATGGAGCAGATTCTCGCGGTGACAGGCGTGGATGCCAGCGGCACCGACGAGGGTGCACTGGGCTGGCAAGCCCAAGCCCTCTGCGCACAGACCGATCCCGAAGCCTTCTTCCCGGAGAAGGGCGGGTCCACCCGCGAGGCGAAGAAGGTCTGCCAGTCGTGTGACGTGCGGGCCGAGTGCCTGGACTACGCCCTCGCCCATGACGAGCGGTTCGGCATCTGGGGAGGCCTGTCCGAGCGTGAGCGGCGCCGGCTGAAGAAGCAGGCAGTCTGAGACCTGAAGGTCGCGCCAGGGTCCGCTGTTAGGCTGTCCGGGCCATGACAGCAGAACTCACTCAGGACGACGACGACCTCTGGTCCTGGGTCGACGCTGAGCATGTCGATGAGCTGGATGTTCCCTCTGGTGACGGAGTCGTGGCCGTCATGGTCGTCCGGAATGGTGAGTCGTGGGTACGGGACGCGATCGCTTCCGTCCGCGCTCTGGATGTCCGACCTCGTCACGTGGTCGTCGTCGACAACGCCTCCACCGACGCCACCAGACAGATCCTTGATGCGGCGGCCGACGAGTGGCTCAGCATCGTCGAGGGTGACGCCACGTGGGGCTTCGGCCGGGCAGTGGCTGCAGGGCTGGACACGGTAGCTCCCGCTGAATGGCTGTGGCTCCTGCACGACGATGTGGTCGTCAAGCGTGATGCCCTCGGCAAGCTGCTGGAGCAGACCGCCCGGACCCCCGACGCCGACATCGTCGGCCCCATGCTGCTTCGTCCCACCCGCCGCAGCCAGGCTGCCCGGATCGCTGAGCTGGGAATCTCGATCTCCCACACCGGCCGCCGGGACTCGACGATCGATCCTGGTGAGGTCGCCCAAGGGCAGCACGAGTCGGCCGACTCCCTCGGAGTCTCAACCTGCGGCATGCTCATCCGCCGCAGCACGTTCGACGAGATCGGCGGCTTCGACGACGCCGTACCGCTGTTTCGGGACGGCGTCGAGCTCGGCTGGCGTGCACGGCTGGCTGGCCACCGCGTGGTCACCTGTCCAGCTGCCCGGATCACGCATCGAGAAGCCGGTCGGTCAGGTCGGAGAGCCGGCACTCTCGCTGCAGCCGCAGGGCGAACCCCGGCAGCGTACGACCGTACGATGGCGATGCGGACCGTCGCCGCGCACAGTGCTGGACCAGCTGCCCTGCTCGTCTCGTTGCGGCTGCTGGTGGGCTCTGTGCTGCGCGCGCTGGGCTACCTGCTTGGCAAGCGGGTCGACCTGGCCCGCCAGGAGATCGGTGCGGCGAGTGACTTCCTCCGGAGCGGACGAGCCGTCCGGTCGCTGCGGCGCAGGGTACGCGCGATCAGCCCGACGGCAGACGGTCGGCGAGGCGTGTCGCGTCTGCGACCACATGCGTGGTCGAGCTGGTCGGTGGCAGCCGAGACGGTGGCCAGGGCGGCCTCTGACCGGTTCCGGGCCTTCACGACGGCTGGCGACTCGGTCACCCTCGATGAGCTGACCGGTGACGACTTCGCCGACCGCTCCCAGCGTTCGCAGGGAGCACTGCTGCCGATCCTCGGCGCAGTCGGAGTTCTCGTCATCGGTCTGGTGGCTGGGCGTCGGATCCTCGGGTTGGGCCAGCTCCTCTCGTCGGGCCTGCTCCCGGCGCCGTCGTCGCTGGGAGCCGGGTTCGCCAGCTACCTGTCGCCGCCACCGGGGCTCGCCGGCGAGCATCCCGCCTGGCTTGGGCTGGCCGCACTCGCCTCGGTTCCCTTTGTAGTGCCCGGCTGGTCGGCGGTGGCAGCCCTGCTACTCGGCGTCCCTGCGGCGGCGGTGGCATGCGGCTGGTACCTGGAGCCGTACGTCGCCAGTGTCCGCGCGCGCTGGCTGACCGCGGTGTTGTACGGACTGCTGCCCGTGCTGGTCGGTGGCTACTCGCGTGGTCAGGTCTGGCTCGTCGTGTGGGCCGTCGCGCTTCCGCTCCTGGGCGTGTGCCTGCGAGCGTGGGGGGTCGGTCGCGGACTGGACGGGTGGCGAGCGCCAGCCGGCGCCGCACTGGTGCTCGCGGTCCTGGCCTCGATTGCGCCCCTCGCTCTGGTCGTGGGCGGTGCCTGCCTCGTCGGGGTCGCTGTGCGACGCCGGGCTGGCGTGCCCCGCGCCTTGCTCGCCGTCGCGGCGTCGGCCGTGCTCCTGCTCCCCTGGGCGCCAGCACTCCTTCGTCATCCAGGACGGCTACTGACCGGCCCGGAACCTCTGCTGGGCACCGTGGAGGCGAGCTCGGCCTGGGGCGCGTTCCTCGCCCGATCGGCGGGTCCTGGCCTGCCGCCGCTGTGGCTCAGCGTCACGGTCTTCGGCCTGCTGTGGCTGGGTGCTGCTGTCGCCTTGTACCTGCGACCGGCGGCCTGGGGTGTCTGGGCGGGTGCGGTTGGCTGCCTGATGCTGGCCGCCGTGCTCTCCCGGTTGCTGGTGGCGGTGAATGGGGGTCTTGCGCGGCCCGAGGTGACCATGTGGTTGGTGGCTGGCTTCGGGTTGCTGCTGGTCGGGTCCGCGACTGCCGTCGACCGGGCCCGGGCTGATCTGGCAGAAGCCGACTTCGGGCTCGGTCAGAGCCTCGTCCTGGTGTCATCTGTCGTGGGCGTCGTGGCGCTGGTGCTGGCGACTGGCTGGTGGATGTGGGGTGGTGTGGGAGCGCCCCTGACGCGCACCGACGCCTCTTCCGTACCGGTCTACATTCGTGACGCCGAGGTGGCCCAACAGTCTCGTGCTCTGCTGGTCTCCTTGCGACCTGACTCGGTCGGCTGGCTGGTCGACGAGCCCGGTCACCCTCGGTGGGGTGATGGTGAGGCCGGACTGGTGCTGGGTGGCTCGCCTGACGCGGTGGCGGCTGCTCGTACGATCGTGGCGCAGATCGCGTCGGGCAAGCAGGTCGACGGGCTCGCTGCTGGTCTGGCCAACCTCGGCATCAGCCACGTCCGGGTCAGCGGAGCTGGCTCCGACGTCTCGGCCGCGCTTGGCTCCACACCCGGACTCCAACGAGGCACCGACGACCCGACCGGCACCGTCTGGCTCGTGCTCGGTAAGCCGTCCCGTACTCAGATCGTCGATGGCGCGACCGTCAGCCACGTGACGACCGCCGTACCGACCGGCTCGGCTGGCCGGATCCTGGTCCTCGCCGAACCGCCGGACCCGCGTCGTACGGTCGTTGTCGGTGGCACCACCCTGGCACCGGTCACCGGGCCAGACTGGCGCGCTGCTTACGACCTGGGCTCGGCCTCCGGTCAGGTGGACCTTCGCCTGGCGCAGCAGGTCCCTTGGTGGGCATGGCTGCA
>DAOOHL010000092.1:0-9920 GCA_035416185.1 Propionibacteriaceae bacterium
ATGGCGACGCCACGGTGGGTTTCGGACGATGGCCGGGGCGGACGTGCCCCTTGCCGGCCCACGATCGACCCGCGTGTTCCAACCGGGCACCGGGCGACCACCGTACGAACCGCCGCATCGCCCGGCTCGTCGGATGAGGGAGGATGGGTTCCGTGATCCTTCTTCGCGTGAGGCTGCCTGACCGGCCGGGCACCCTGGGTGCCGTGGCGACGGCCATCGGCCACGCGCAGGCCGACATCCATGCCGTCGAGATTGTCGAACGCGGCGATGGCTACGCCATCGACGACTTCATCCTGACCATGCCGGGCTCCGTGATGCCTGACACGCTGGTCAGCCATTGCGCAGCGGTGGAGGGCGTCGAGGTGGTCTGGCTGTCTCGCTACGCGGCCCACTGGGGCATCGAGTCCGACATCGAGACGGTCAACCGGATGGCCGAGGACCCCAAGGCCGCTGGCGAGATCCTCGTCGAGGACGCCCCCGTGGGGTTCCACTGCTCATGGGCGCTGCTCGTTTCGGCGAAGGGGGCCGTCGTACACGCCACACCCCTGGCGCCAGAGCTGGATCATGATGGTGTCGTTCGTCTCGGAAGTCTCGATGTGCTCCGTACTGACGAGCTTGAAGCTGGCTGGCAGCCTGGCTGGGGCACGACCGTCATCGCCGTCGCTCCCTTGTCACGCGGCCGGGCCATCGTGCTTGGCCGTCAGGGCGGGCCACCGTACCTGCGGTCGGAGCTTGCCCGCTTGCGTCACATGGCGGCGCTGGCCGGCTGACGGCGTTGCCAGGGTGGCGACGTCAGTGGATCAAGGTCCAGACGTACCAGCCAAGCCCGAACAGGGCGGCGGTCGCGGCGACGAACACCAGCGACGACCAGAGTCGGAACCACTTCTTGGACCGTGTCGTCGGGACGCCGACCGGGCCCCACTCGCCGATCTTCGGCTGCGCGCGCGCTGGCGCCTGACCGTTGAGGTTCAGGTCGGTGAAGACTCGGGGACGCGCCACGCGACCACTCTACCGAGCCGCAGCGATCGCCTGTCGGACCCGCTTGGCCGAGACGGGCTCGGCGGTGCCCAGTGACTGGGCGAACAGGCTGACCCGAAGCTCCTCCAGCAGCCAGCCGATCGTTGCGACCTTCGCAGGCAGCGGGCCGGCTGGTTGCTTGGCGCACAGGTCGGCGTAGTCATCCTCGAGATCGGCGATCGTCGTGGCTGGTTCCCGCCATCGGGTCGGGTTCTGGGCGTACGCATCGAGCCTCAGCTCCACGGCTCGCAGGTACTTCGGCAGGCGAGAGAACCACGGTTCTGGTGTGGCCGCGACGAAACCTCGGAACACGAGGTTGCGCACCTGCTCAGAGACGTCGGCCTTCACATCCGAGGCTGGCATCATCGCCAGGCGGCGCTCGACCTCCTGGAACCGTCCCAACGACTCGCCGGTGCGCGACAGGAATGTCTGCATCAGGTCGGGGACGCGCTCCCGTACGCCGATGCTGACCTCGTCGAAGCGGGCAGCCGACCGAATGTCCCACGGGTCGACCTTGAGATCGGCGAGGGCGGCATCGGTCGCCTTCAGCCGCACGTCGGCCAACAGATCGCCGACGGTGGCGTACGGGCTGGCGCCGAGGGTGAGCTTGGTCGCGTTCGACATGTGGGAGACCACCCACTTGGTGGGGTCAGGCCCGGTCAGGACCAGCAGGCGACGGAGCCCCTTGGCGTGCGAGGCCCGTGCCCGGGCCTCGGTGTCGAGGACGGCCACACCGACAGCCTTGGTCTCGTCGACCAGGGCAGGAAAGCCGACCACCTCGCTGCCGCTGCGGCGGATGACCCGACGCGGCTCCAACGGCGGAAAGGTCCAGCTCGTCGCCCCCGTGACGGCCACATCGCGACTCGCCTGGGTGAGGGTCTGGGTGAGCTTCGGGGCGAGCCGCCGCTGCAACTCGGCGAGGTCGAGTCCGCGCGCCAGCTCGCGACCGCCGGCCTTGTCGACCACGACGAGGGTGACAGAGAGATGCTCCGGGATGCTCCCCCATTGGTCTCCGGTGTCACGTCCGGTGAGCGTGAGGAGCGCGCGAGAGAGCGCGTCCGGGAAGCTGATCGTGTCGGGCGCCAGGTCACCGGACGGGGCCGAGGCGACGTCCGGACGCTCGGCAAGCCAGGCAAGCGCCGCCGCAGCATGGTTGGGGGCGGGAACGTACGACGTACGGACCTGCTTGGGCAGTGACCGGATCAGACCAGTTGCGAGCTCGTGACGCAGACCGGGCACCTGCCAGCTGAAGGCGGCCGGCGGCAGCTGGTTGAGCACCTGGAGAGGGATCTCGACCGTGACGCCGTCATGCTGCGAACCAGGATCGAAGACGTACGAGATCGGCAGGTCGTGACCAGCCACGACCCAGTGGTCGGGAAAGCCCTGGGCATCGATGTCGTCGGCCTCGGGATGCACGAGGTCGTCGAGGGAGAGGTCGAGGAAGCTGTCGTGTGACTGCCGCTGTCTGCGCCACCATGCGTCGAAGTGCTGCGTGGAGACGATATCGGCGGGCAACCGAGCGTCGTAGAAGTCGACGATGGACTGGTCATCCACGACGATGTCGCGACGCCTGGCTCGTTCCTCGAGCTCCTCGGCTGCCTTACGGGTGGCCTCGTTCCGGGCGAAGAAGTGGTGCCGGGTGCGCCATCTGCCCTCAACCAGGGCCGCCTGGATGAAGATCCGGCGCGCCTCGGCGGGGTCGACTCGGGCGTACGAGACGGGACGGCCGGACACGATCGGGACTCCGTACAGCGAGACGGACTCGAACGCGACGACCGAGCCCGTCGACTCAGCCCAATGCGGTTCGGAGTAGTTCCGCTTGAGCAGGTGAGAGCCGACCTCCTCGACCTGCTCGGCGGTGATCGAGGCGACGGTGCGGGCCCACAGGCGCGTGGTCTCGACGAGCTCGTAGGCCATCGCCAGGGGCGGCGGCGTCCGGCCCAGCGCCGAGCCGGGGTTGATCGCCCAGCGAGCGCCTCGGGCACCGAGGTACTCGCGGGGTCCCAGCCTCGCCCGTTTGCGAGGCGGGAGATCCTTGCGCTCATCCCTCACATCCAGCAGGCCCACATGCGAAAGCAGTCCGGCCAGCACCGCGGTGTGGACTCGGTCCCGCGGTGCGTGGTCAGTATTGCGGGACAGATCGAGCTCATCGCAGATCTCCCGGAGCTGGGCATGCAGGTCCTGCCACTCCCGAACGCGGAGGAAGGACAGGAACTCGTCGCGGCACAACCGACGGAAGGCATTGCCGGAGAGCTGCTTGCGCTGCTCGCGAAGGTAGTCCCAGAGGTTCACGATGGCGTCGAAGTCAGACCCCGGCGGCCCTTCGACAGGCTCAGGGACCGAGCGTGGACCCGTCGGCGCGGCCCGACCGGACACCCCGCTTCCTGTCCCTGAGCCTGTCGACGGGTCGGGTGCTGTCGTCGTGGCTGTCCAGAACCTGCGGTGCAGCAGGTCGGCCTTCTCGCGATGCTCGGCCGGGCGCTCCCGTACATCGGGGATGGCAAGCGCCGACACGATCACCAGCGCCTCACGCAGGCAGCCCAGCCGGTCGGCCTCGACGAGCATCCGGCCCAGCCGTGGGTCCACCGGGAGGCGGGCAAGGCTGTGGCCGACCGGGGTCAGCGTGGGCCGCTGTCGGCTGCCCTGCTCCAGCGCCCCCAGCTCCTCCAGCAGCCGGAGGCCATCGGTGACCTGGGACTCGTCCGGCGGCTCGACGAAGGGGAACGTGGAGATCTCGCCCAGGTCTGCTTCTGCCATCTGGAGGATGACAGACGCCAGGTTGGTGCGGAGGATCTCGGGCTCGGTGAACGCGGGCCGGGACTCGTAGTCACCCTCGGAGTAGAGCCGGATGCAGATGCCAGGTGCCACGCGTCCGCAACGTCCGGCGCGCTGGTTGGCTGATGCCTGAGAGACGGGCTCGATCGGCAGACGCTGCACCTTGGTTCGCTTGGAGTAGCGAGAGATGCGGGCCGTACCTGGGTCGATGACGTACCGGATGCCCGGAACCGTGAGCGAGGTCTCAGCAACGTTGGTAGCTAGGACGATCCGGCGTCCGGTGTGGGCGGCGAAGACGCGATGCTGGTCGGCGGCCGACAGCCGGGCATACAGGGGCAGCACCTCGGTGAACCGCAGGTCGAGCGCGTTGATCGCGTCGGCGGCGTCGCGGATCTCCCGCTCTCCGGAGAGGAAGACGAGGATGTCGCCGTCGCCCTCGGCCTGGAGCTCCACCACCGCCTCGCAGATGGCCTCGTTGAGATCCTTCTCGACCGCCAGCTTCACCCCCGCTCGGTCCGGACGGCTCCCTGACCCTGATCGGCCCGGTCCGGTCGGTGCGCCTGCTGAAGGGTCGAGGTCGCCATTCTCGTCATCTGAGGCTGCGGCGCCGTCGTCCCGGAGCGGTCGGTACCGGACCTCGACCGGGTAGGTCCGCCCCTCGACGGTGACGATGGGAGCGTTGTCGAAGTGCTCCGAGAAGCGTGCCGTGTCGATGGTCGCCGAGGTGACGATCACCTTCAGGTCTGGCCGCTTCGGCAACAGCTGCTTGAGGTAGCCCAGGAGGAAGTCAATGTTCAGCGACCGCTCGTGCGCCTCGTCGACGATGATCGTGTCGTACTTCTTCAGCAGTCGGTCATGGGCGATCTCGGCCAGCAGGATGCCATCGGTCATCACCTTGACCTGCGTCTGGCGGCCCGTCTTGCGGGTGAACCGCACCTGGTAGCCGACCAGCTCGCCGACGTCGGTACGGGTCTCCTCCGCGATGCGCTCTGCGAGCGTTCGGGCGGCGATCCTTCGCGGCTGGGTGTGACCGATCCGCTCACGGCCAGCCAACAGGCAGATCTTGGGCAGCTGGGTCGTCTTGCCGGACCCCGTCTCCCCCGCCACTACGACAACCTGGGACGCCAAGAGCGCCGCCGCGATCTCAGGGACCGCCGCGGCGATGGGAAGGTCGGGGTTGACCGAGAGGTCTGGGTCCATGGCCGGCCCAGCCTACTTGGTGGGACCCAGCCCGGTCGTCAGAGATCTCTGCGGACGAGGGATGCGTGACCCATCGGCAGCGACGTGCGTCAAGGCCGCGGCATCTGAAGCCGTCAGGCTCCGGTTGCCTTGTGGATCGCCAGCAGCACCCCGGCGGCGACCAGGTCACCCAGGAGGCCGAGCCCGACTGCGGCGAGTGTGGCGTACGCGGCTGCTTTCCAGGCCCCGTACCGCGACTCCCACTTCTTCGTCCACAGCACTGCTCCCGCGACGGCACCGATGGTGGCGAACAGCGACCAGTACAGGCCCATCTGGTACGTCAGCCCCGCGCGCGGGTCTCCGCCCGTACCCACCACCAGGCCAGCGAGGAACAGCAGGGTCGCACCCAGCATCAGCACGATGGCGACCCCCGCTGCGACGAACCGCGGGACGAGCGAGTCGGTGGCGGGCTGTGGACTGCCGATCAGAGTCATGGTCTGAGCCTGCCATGTCACCGGATTCGGACGTGACTCCGACGCACCCGACTCGCACCGTTCAGCTCGGCTTGGGCGCTCCCGGCCGGGCGTACCGCCACCACGTGATGCCGACGCACATCACTGCCCAGAACACGCCGATCCAGTAGAAGGCGACCGCACCGAGCAGGTTCAGTCCGACACCGAACAGGAACGGTCCGAAGGCCGCGATGGCGGCGGTCCAACCGATCACGCCACCGGCCTGGCGACGCTCGAAGATCATCGGCATCTGCTTGAAGGTCGACGCGTTGCCGATCCCGGCGAAGAAGAAGATCGCCAGCATGCCCCACAGGAAGCGGTTGAACCCACCCTGCAGTGCCGCCGCCGAGGACGTGTCGGGTGTGAGCTGGAAGATGGTGAAGGTGATCGACCCGATCAGGCCAATCCCCGAGATCAGGGTCCAGATCGCGCCGCCCATCCGGTCGGTCAACGGTGAGAACACGACACGCGCACCAGCGCCGATGAGTGGCCCGAGGAAGACATAGTTCACGATGTCAGGCACCACGTAACCGGAGATGACTGGCGCTCCGTTCTGCACGATCGCGGGGTTGCCGAGGCCGTACAGGTTCGCCATCAGCAGGCCGAACTGGGCCGACAGGCCGGAGAACGTGCCGAAGGTCATGATGTACAGCAGCGTCATCAGGTGGGTGTCGAGGTTGTTGAAGATGTCGAACTGCTGGCGAATGTTCGCCTTGATCGGCACAGACTTCAGCATGAACCACGCCGCGATGCCGATGGCCAGGCAGAGCGGGATCCAGACGAACGCGGCGTTCTGGTAGAAGACCGTGACAGCAGCCTTGCCGGGGAACGTCATCTGCTGGCTCTTGCCGAGGTAGCCCAGCCAGCCGAACATGCTGAACCCGATCAGCCACGGCGTGAGCAGCTGCACGAGTGAGACGCCGAAGTTGCCGATGCCCGCCTGCAGGCCCAGCGCCGTACCGGCCATCCGCTTCGGGAAGAAGTACGACGTCGACGGCATGAAGCCCGAGAACGCGCCGCCGCCGATACCGGCGAGCAGGGCCAGCACCATCAGCTCCCAGTACGGGGCGGTCGGCTCGATCACCCGTACGCCCCACCCGAGCGTCGGAGCGATCAGCAGGATCGAGGTCGCGGCGACCATCTTCCTGGTGCCCATGATCGGCGGCAGGATCATCCAGAAGATGCGCATGATGCCGGCGGCAAGGCCGGGCATGGCCGCCATCCAGTACAGCTGCGACGCCGTGAACTTGTAGCCGATCAGGTTCAGCTTCGGGATGATCGCGCTCGGCAGGAACCATGCGACGAAACACATGGTCAGCGAGAAGGTCGTGATGCCCAGGGTCTTCCACGCCAGGCCCTTGTCCCAGGTGGCCTCGTTCTCCGGGTCCCAGGACTCCAGCCACTCGCCGCCCTTGCGGGCGTCGCTGGTGGGCTGTGCTGCGTTGCTCATGTGACGTTCTCTTCTCGTAAGGGGGTTGGTCAGGAGACGGGTACGGGCTCAGCGTCAGGACGAGCATGCCCCGACGCGGCGGCGTTGTCAGCCGGATCCTCCAGCTGGCGGGACAGCTCCGGCGCCTGGGCGTGGAGCATGCGGTGGATCGTCCAATGCATCCAGGCGAAGCAGATGGCGACGAGCCAGAACATGACGAAGAACGTCGACGACGGGAACCCGGAGAACGCCTGGGTGTAGGCGAACAGCGGCGGCAGGATGAAGCCGCCCAGGCCACCCAGCATGCCGACGAGACCACCGACGGAACCAACGTTGTCCGGGAAGTACTCAGGGATGTGCTTGTAGACGGCAGCCTTGCCGACGCCCATCGCGCACCCGAGCAGGAACACCAGCACCGCGAACGGCCACACGGAGATGGCGTACGGGAGGTGCTCGGTCATCGAGCCGTTCGGGTGCACGATCACAATGTGCCCGTTCGGCATCATCAGGATGCCCGAGGTGACCAGCATCACCGTGAAGGTCAGGTACATGATCCGCCGAGCCCCGAACTTGTCGGACATCCAGCCGCCCAGGGGTCGCAACAGCGACGCTGGGAAGATGAAGGTGGCGGTGAGCAGCGCTGCTGTCTGCAGCGACACCTGGAAGTTGTTCATGTAGTACGTCGGCAGCCAACCTGACAGCGCCACATACGCCCCGAAGACGGCGACGTAGTACAGCGAGAAGCGCCACACGCGAACGTGCTTGAGCGGCGCCAGCATCTCGCTGATGGGCTTCGAGGACCCCGGCGTACGGTCGTTGGCCGGCGTGATGAACCACGTCGCCACGGCGAGGATCACCAGGAAGACCGCGTAGATCACCGGGATCAAGCGCCAGCCGCCCTGGACGCCCGCCACGTAGGACGCACCCGCGGTCGCGGCGATGATGCCCGGGCCGATCAGCTTGGTCACCGAGGCGCCGACGTTGCCCGCGCCGAACACCCCGAGCGCGAAGCCCTGGCGGTTGCGCGGGAACCAGGCGGAGTTCCACGCCGTACCGACCGTGAAGGAGTTGCCGGCGAAACCGACGAGGAAGGCGAGCAGCAGCAGCATCTCATAGCTGTGCACCAAGGTGACGAGGTAGGTCGGCACCGCCGTCAGCAGCAGCATCGCCGACATGACCTTGCGGCCACCGATCCGGTCGGCCAGGATGCCCGCCGGGAGGCGCCACATCGACCCGTTGAGGGTGGCGGCGGCCAGAATCCAGGAGAGTTGCACGTCGGTGAGCTTGAGCTCGGTGGAGATCGGCTTGCCCAGGATGCCGAACATCAGCCACACGGCGAACATCACCGTGAAGGCGAGCGTCGACATGGTCAGGACACGACCTGATCCCGTCGTTTCGGAACGTTCCATGTTATTCACGCCGAGCACAGTAACACGGACCCACCCGACCGATTGACAGGAGGGTAGGCGCGCCAAACTTGACAGTTTCACGCCTGAGGGACAAGGTTGAACGGAAACGGGTCACTCAATTGACCGGATTGAAAGGAGTCGCGATGACCGCCGTCCAGCAGTCAGGTGCCCTCGACTCTCCGGTTCGCCGAGCCATCTACGACCACCTGGTGGCACATCCTGAGGGAGCTTCAGCGGCACAGCTCGCAGCTCTGCTCGAGCAGCACATCACCACGACCCGCTTCCACATCGACCGACTCATCCAGGCGGGCTTGGTCTCGGCGTTCAACGAGCGCGGCGGCACGGCAGGTCGTCCGACCAAGCGCTACGTCGCGATCGAGCCGAGCGCCGGTCCGACCCCGTACCAACTCCTCGCCGAGGTGCTCACCTCAGCGGTTGACACAGAGGCCAGCCCGGAGGAGGCCGGCTTTCGGTGGGCCCTGACCGAGACGTCACGCGGCACGACTACCCCGCTCCCGGCAGACTCCGTCGGCACCTGGCTCGGCAAGGTCGGCGTTGTCGTCGACATGCTCGACGAGTGGGGGTACGGCGCCGACATTGGCGTGTCCTCCGGTGGCCAGCAGGTCGACATCGGGCTCAACGAATGCCCGTTCCGCGAACTCGCCGAGGCCAAACCCGAGGTGGTCTGCGCCGTGCATCGTGGCCTCATTCGGGGCGCCCTCGCCGCCGCCGGTGAACCTTCTGTCAAGGTGAGTCTGGATGTTTTCCTGACACCCGACCGCTGCCTTGCGAGACTGACCCATGACAGGCCGTGGGCGGAACGTCCAGACCGGCCTTCCCGCAGTGACAAGCACAAGGAGGAGTCATGACGACGATCAAGCCAGCCCCGGGGCTGGACGGTCCGCTCTCTGACGCACTCGTCAGCACCCGCCGCTTCTTCTCGGAGGTGTCGCCCGACAAGCGCACCATGACGCTGAAGGGTGGCCGCGAGGGTGACTCCTTCTACCGAGACCGCTGGTCGCACGACAAGGTGGTGCGCTCCACGCACGGCGTGAACTGCACCGGGTCGTGCTCCTGGAAGGTGTACGTCAAGGACGGCATCATCACCTGGGAGGCGCAGCAGACCGACTACCCGTCGACCGGTGACGACCGCCCCGAGTACGAGCCGCGCGGCTGCCCGCGCGGTGCGGCGTTCTCCTGGTACACCTACTCCCCCACGCGGGTGCGCTACCCGTATGTCCGCGGCGTGCTGCTGGACATGTTCCGCGATGCCAAGCAGGCCAACGGCGGCGACCCGGTGCTGGCCTGGGCGAGCATCATGCACGACCCGGAGAAGTCGAAGCGCTACAAGTCTGCGCGCGGCAAGGGCGGACTGGTCCGCGCCACCTGGGCCGAGGCGACCGAGATCGTCGCCGCCTCGCAGGTCTACACGATCAAGCGTTGGGGTCCGGATCGGATTGCGGGCTTCTCCCCGATCCCCGCCATGTCGATGGTGTCGCACGCCTCGGGCGCTCGCTTCACCAGCCTGATCGGCGGCTGCATGCTCAGCTTCTACGACTGGTACGCCGACCTCCCGGTCGCCAGCCCGCAGGTCTTCGG
>DAOOHL010000093.1:0-2831 GCA_035416185.1 Propionibacteriaceae bacterium
GTCGAGCTGGCCGAACAGCTCAATGGGCGCCTGCTCGCCGAACTGGCGGAAGTAGTCCTCGGTGACGTCAGCCTCGGCCGACCAGGCCTCGGTGTCGTAGGAGAACAGCTTCACCAGCGTCGCCTCGTCGATGTCGAGCCCGTCGGTGTCGAGGTCGTCGAGGATCGGGATGCGACCCGAGATCCCGTCGCGGGCCTCAACCTCGCCGTACACCCGACGTAGCGCCCACTCGATCGGCCGTGAGTTGTCGCCGAAGCCGGGCCAGAGGAAGCGGCCGTCGTCGTCCTTGCGGAACCAGTTGACCTGGAAGATCTTCGGCGCCTTGTCGCCAAGCGCCTTGCCCACCTCGAGCCAGTGGGACCAGTAGTCGGCCATGTTGTAGCCGCAGAACGGCAGCATGGCAAAGGGGTCGCGGCGCAGCGATCCGACAGCGCCCTCGGCCGCCGCGGTCTGCTCGGACGCCACGGTTGCGCCGACGAAGACGCCATGCTCCCAGTCGTACGCCTCACTGATCAGCGGGATGTTCGTCGCGCGACGCCCACCGAAGAGGATCACATCGATCGGTACACCCGCGGGATCGTCCCAGTTGTCGGCGATCGAGGATGCCTGGTCGGCCCGTACGGTGAACCGTGAGTTCGGGTGGGCTGCCGGGGTGGTCGAGGCCGGGGTCCAGTCGTTGCCCTGCCAGTCGACCAGGTGGGCAGGCTTCTCGTCGGTCATGCCCTCCCACCAGATGTCGCCGTCGGGGGTGAGCGCCACGTTGGTGAAGATCGTGTCGTGGTCGAGCGACTGAAGCGCGGTCGGGTTTGTCTTGAGCGACGTGCCCGGGGCGACGCCGAAGAAGCCGGCCTCGGGGTTGATCGCGTACAACCGCCCGTCAGGCCCAGGTCGCATCCAGGCGATGTCGTCGCCGATGGTCTCTACCTTCATACCGGGAACGGTCGGGCGGAGCATCGCGAGGTTGGTCTTGCCGCAGGCCGATGGGAACGCCGCGGTCACGTGGTAGACCCGTCCGGAGGGCCGGGTGATCTTGAGGATCAACATGTGCTCGGCCAGCCAGCCCTCGTCGCGTGCGAGCACTGAGGCGATCCTCAGGGCGTAGCACTTCTTGCCGAGCAGGGCGTTGCCGCCGTAGCCGGAGCCGTACGACCAGATCTCGCGCGTCTCGGGGAAGTGGCAGATGTACTTGTCGTCGTTGCGCGGCCACGTCGTGTCGGGGCGCTCGTTACCGTCGGCGTCGACGAGCGGGTAGCCGACCGAGTGCACCGCCGGCACCCAGTCGCCGGTCTCGGCGATCAGCTCGAGGGCGGGCGTGCCGATCCGCGTCATGATGCGCATGTTGACGACGACGTACGGGGAGTCGCTCACCTCGACGCCCAACCGGGAGATGGTGCCGCCGAGGGGGCCCATCGAGAACGGGATGACGTACATCGTGCGGCCCCGCATCGAGCCGTCGAAGACCTCGTTGAGGGTGGCGCGCATCTCGTCGGGCGCGCGCCAGTTGTTGGTCGGGCCGGCATCGATCTCACGCTCGGAGCAGATGAACGTACGGGACTCGACCCGCGCCACGTCCGACGGCTTGGAGCGGGCGAGGTACGAACCGGGGCGCAGCTCGGGGTTCAGCGGGATCAGCGTTCCTGCGGCGACCATCTCCCCGTACAACCGGTCGCGCTCCTCGACCGACCCGTCGCACCAGTAGATCGATGCTGGCTTGGTCAGGGCTGCGATCTCCTCGACCCAGGCGACCAAGTCTTCGGGCGCCTCGGCAGGCGCATTGGTCGGGATGGTGTCGACGTTGACACTCATGGATCCTCCGATCGGCGATGAACGGTTGTGCGACCACAGTACGGGGTCGGTGCGATCGCCGTGCAGTGGGTCTTGTCAACCTAGAGCGAGCGGCTGCGCAACGAGCGGGTGTGGAGCTCTCGTCACCAGCGCAACGATTGAGCCATGTGAGGGGTGCGAGCGGCGCCAGCGCACCGAGCGTCAGCGAGGAAGCCATTGATACAGCGCACTCGGAGGGACTCGAACCCCCAACCTGCTGATCCGTAGTCAGCTGCTCTATCCATTGAGCCACGAGTGCATCGGTTGAACCGGGGACCCACTGTACCGCACTTCGCCGGGGTCGACACAACCGAGCGTCTGGCGGCTATCGAAGGATGTGCTCGAGGCCGCAGTGGCCGCAGAACCGGGTGCCGCCGTACGGGGCTCGGCAGCGACGGCAGGGGGGATGCTCGAGGGACTGGACGGGCTGTGGGTAGGGCTGTGGCTGCTGCGGCCCGACCCGGTAGAGGGGCTGGGCCTCTTGGCCCGTACGGGGAACCGCCCGGCCATGGTCGACGCACCAGCGGCACATCCCGGGGGCGATGAAGCAGGACGGGCAGACGATCGACAGGCACGACGGGCACTCGCGGAAGTGTCGCTCGCACTGCGCCAACGCCGACTGGAACGCTTGCTCGCGCCGCTCGGCTGCACCGCTGATCGACACCGTCAGCATCGCGTTGGCGGCGACCGACGAGAAGGTGGAGTCGGAGTTGATCGCCGCGAGTCTGGCCCAGCTGGCGGCCTCCTGGACGCCGTCGACCTGGTAGCCGGGCTGCCATGCGGTCTTGCACAGCTCGCAGTAGAACTCGAAGCGGTAGCCGGCCTGCCACTCGATCGCGCCGGTCTTGTCGGTTGCGTTCATCGCGAATGTCGCCAAGGTCATGGAGGAGACGGTACTCAAGGGTGGGATCCGGGACCCTTCCACAAGCTCAGGGACCGAAGCGGGCGGAGGCTCAGGAGAGCGGGCGGAGCCGTTCGACCAGGCTCAAGGACCGAGTGGGGCGGAG
>DAOOHL010000093.1:2931-9895 GCA_035416185.1 Propionibacteriaceae bacterium
CTCAGGAGAGCGGGCGGAGCCGTTCGACCAGGCTCAAGGACCGAGTGGGGCGGAGCAGGCTCAGGGACCGGATCGGCAGGCCCTTCGACAAGCTCAGGGGCCGAAGAGGGAGCAGGCTCAGGGGCCAGGCGTACGCGCGCAGGTCAGGCGCGGCGCACCGTACGGAACCCTGTGTTGCCGGTCGCGGACTCGGGCGAGTTGGCGGAGCGGGCGGCGACTCGGTAGCGGGTGCAGTACGAGTGGTGGCAGAGGTAGGAGCCGCCCCTGATGACTCGTCGGTCGCCCTGGTCGGCGCCGGTCGGGTCGGTCACGCGGCCCCTCGCCTGGTCGCGGCGGTAGGTCTCGGGCGAGAACCAGTCAGCGCACCATTCCCACACGTTGCCGACCATCTGGAACAGGCCAAAGTCGTTGGGTTCGTACGACCGCACCGGTGCCGTACCAACGAAGCCGTCCGCCTCGGAGTTCTGCACGGGGAAGTCGCCCTGCCAGACGTTGGCCCAGTGCTTCCCGTCCTGCTCCAAGGCGTCGCCCCAGGGGAACCGGCGCCCGGCATGGCCGCCTCGGGCCGCGTACTCCCACTCCGCCTCGGTCGGCAGCGACCGCCCGGCCCAGGTGCAGTAGGCGAGGGCATCGTTGTGGGAGACGTGGGTGACGGGGTGGTCAGGCACCGCGGTCGACTCAGGGCCGTACGGGTGACGCCAGCTCGCGCCGCGGACGAACCGCCACCATGGCGCCCCACCGGCGTAGCCGATCAGATCGTCCTCGCCAGCCTGGACGAGGAGGTGGAAGACCATCGAGTCGCCAAAGCCTTCAGCCTCGGTCTGGTAGCCGGTCGCGTCAACGAAAGCCCCGTACTGGGCGACGGTGACCGCGGTGACATCGATGGCGTACGGGGAGAGCTCCACCTCGTGCACCGGTCCCTCGCCGTCCCCCCAGAAGCCGTCCGGGAAGTGGTTCCCCATCGCAAAGACGGCACCCGCGATCTCGACCTCGTCGTGGCTGACCTGGGTCGGCGAGGGGGTCAGCTGGACCGTTGGGGAAGCAGCACGGTCAACCGGGGACGCGCCGCAGCACACGGGAGGCTCGGTCATGCAGGCCAACGTAGCGCGATACTGCCTGACACTTGTGGGGTCCGTCGCTCAATCGCGCGGGACGCGTCGAGATCCGCTTCTTGTTGTCGCATCGACCGCCTCCAGGGCCCAGCAACGGGATCGAGAAGCGGAACTGACGGATCGACGGCTATCACCGCCGATCGGACAGCAAGGCAGCGTTTCGTACGGTCACAGCCTTGGTGAGCGGGTAGCGGCCGGACACGAACCAACCCAGGCTCAGCAGCGTGAACACTGCAGCGAGCAGAATCACCCGGATCGCAGTCACCGCCGACGGAGGTTGGGCTGGCGACGCTGCCACGTAGCCCGACAACTGCAGCGCCCAGGCCAGGCAGAAGATGGCGAACGAGCTTGCCACGCCGCGGGTGAAGGTCATCAGACCGGAGAAGGAGCCAGCGCTGCGGCGGCCCGAGTCGACCTCGGCAGCATCGAGGACGTCGGGCAGCATGACCCAGGGCATCAGCTGCGCACCTGCCATGCCGGCGGCGAGCCCGGCGGCAGCCACGTACACCCCGACGATCGGCCAACCGGGTGGGTACAGAGCGACGACCCAGATGCTCACCAGTGCCAGCGGCAGCAGCGTGCGGTAGATGACGTGCTTGGAAATCCGCTTCACGAGACGGTTGGCGACGATGAAGGCGACGACGTTCACCACGATGAACACGCCCAGGAAGACCGTCGGGGAGACTCCGATCACGTAGGCGGCGTAGTACAGCACGCTCGCCGCCACGACATCCATCGCGATGGAGTGGCAGAGGTACATGGCCAGGAGCACCCGGAAGGGACGGTGGCTGAGCGGGGCGATGAAGGTACCCACGGTGAAGCGGTCGACGGGCGCCGGGGCGACGCGTTCGTGCGTGGCGAGGGCGACCCCCAGCACGACAAGGGTGAACAGACTGCCGAAGCCGAGCACGAGAGCCCCGTACAAGCCCGTCGCCGACAGGGTGCCGGTACGGTTCGCCGACACCAGGGCGGTTGCGACCAGAGTGATGATCGCGCTGGCGAGCGTGGAGAAAAGCAGCCGAAGCACGTTGGCCTTGTCGCGCTCGCCCGGTAGGGCGGAGAGCTCGGTGGACAGCGATGCGTAGGGTACGGCGATCATCGTCTGGATCGAGTTGTAGACGATGAACGACCCCATCGCCCACAGCATCAGCCCGACCTGCGACGACAGCGGCGGCGTGGGCAGCCACAGCACCGCCATCGCCGCCATCACCAGCAGGGAACCTGCCAGCAGGTACGGACGGCGCCGGCCGAGGCGAGTCGACGTACGGTCGCTGATCGCTCCCATCAGCGGATCGTTGACCGAGTCCCACAGCTTCGCGACGAAGACGGCCGTCCCCGCCAGGCCCGGGGCGAGCCCGACGATGTTGGTCAGGAAGAACAGGTAGCAGACGCTGATCAGCGACGAGGCGCCGCCGGTGAACACGTCACCGGCGGCGAATGCCACCCGTTCCCGCAGAGGGACCAGCTGCGGCTGGTCCAGCCACGAGCCCACCCGACCGTCAGTGCCCGTCGAGGGCGTGCTGTCGTCGGGTGGACTGGTCATCAGCCGGCGACAGCGGTGCGGTCGGCCTGCAGGTCAGCCAGCGTGAGCGTCGACCAGCGGTCCCCTTCGAACAGATGAAGGGTGTCGCCGCGGCAGACCCTCGCGGTCAGGGTGTCGGGGTCGACATCCAGTCGGGTCGTGCCGCTCACGACCACCTCGCTATCACCGAGCCGCCCCAGCGTGACGAGCACGTCGTCGTCAGCGCTCCCGAGGATGGCGATCTCGTCACCGGACGCCAACACGCCCCATGCCTCGAGCACCCCCCCGGCGTAGTCGGTGAAGGTGTCGCCGTCCACCACGATCACCCGCGAGGCCTGCTCATCAGAGGCAGGCAAGTAGGCCTCCACGCACGCCACTGCTCGTTCGCCGTCGAGGGTGAGGGCGTCGCAGTTCACGATCCAGCTGCCGTCGGAGGGCGCGTCGTACGACCATTCACCCTCGAGCTGCCCCGACCAGCGCACCAGGCCGGAAGCGCCGATCATCTTGGCGGGCGTCTCGCCCGTGGTTGCCTCGTCCCAGTAGCCGGTCCAGATCGAGCCGCCAGCCGAGGCGAAGACGTGGTCGATCGCGTCGCCGAGGCACTCGTCGGCGAGGTGGTCGCCGGTCCAGGCCACCAGCACTCCGTTGCGGGCCGTGCCGTCGATGATCGAGAACGGTGCCCGGCTGTCGACCAGCAGCCATCGGCCGTCTGGCAGGGGCTGCACCAGGTCGAGCGTCTGGAGGCCGGTTGACGAGGTGGTTGTCGTACGGGAGATGGCCCCGCCAGTGTCGTACGACGCCAGCAGGATCTGACCCTCGGGCATCGCCCAGACCGCGGCCGGCGCATGGTCGGGGCCGACCGTGGTGAGCCACAGCTTCAGAGCGTGATCGGGTGCCTGGAGGGTGGCCCTGGACGTGGGTGTCGCGGACATCAGCTCAGACCCCGGCGCTCAAGGACGTGCCTCACGTCAGGATCGGCGCCGCGGAACGTGCGGTACGACTCCATCACGTCGACCGAGCCGCCCTTGGCGAGCAGCTCCCTGCGGAAGATCTCGCCGTTCTCCCGAGTACGGCCGCCCCGCTCGGTGAACCACGCCACCGTGTCGGCGTCCATCACCTCGCTCCACAGATAGGAGTAGTAGGCCGCCGAGTAGCCACCGCCCCAGATGTGGGAGAAGTACGCCGTACGGTAGCGAGGCGGCACCAAGGGGTAGTCCATCCCCGCGGCGGCAAGGGCGGCCGCCTCGAAAGGCTCAACCTGCTCCGGCTCGGTCGGCAGCTCGGCGAGCGGAGTCTGGTGCCACGCCTGGTCGAGCAGCATGGCGGCGAAGGTCTCCGTCGCCTCGTACCCCTCGTCGAAGTGTCGGGCGTCGAGCTTGGTCTGGATCCACTCCGCCGGGATGGGCTCACCGGTCTCGTAGTGCACGGCGTACCGGGCGATCACCTCGGGGTCCCACGCCCACATCTCGTTCACCTGGCTCGGGAACTCGACGAAGTCGCGCGGCGTCTCGGTGCCGGAGCGGGAGACGTACCGGACGTCCGACAGCAGCCCATGCAGGTCGTGGCCGAACTCGTGGAACAGCGTGATCACGTTGTCCCAGCTCATCAGCGCAGGCTTGCCGCCCGACGGCCGGGTGAGGTTGCAGTTGTTGGTGACGACCGGAAGCTCGCCGAGCAGGTGGTTCTGGTCGACCAGGTTGGTCATCCAGGCGCCGCCCTGCTTGGTCGGCCGCGCGTACGGGTCGATCACGACGAGTGCCATCGGCGTTCCGTCGGCGTCATGCACCTCGTACGACACGCACTCGCTCGTGTAGCCGACGAGGTCGTCGCGACGAGTGAAGGTGATCCCGTACAGGTCCGTCGCCGACGCGAACACGCCGTCGACCAGCACCTTCTCGAAGGCCAGGTAGGGCCGCAGGAGGTTGTCGTCGAGCGAGAACCGGCGCACCCGCTCCAGCTCGGCGAGGTGCTGCCAGTCCCACGGCTCCAGGGTTGCGCCGGGCTCGATCTGGTCGAGCTGAGCCTGCAGTGCGTCCGCCTCGCGGCGGGCGTTGGCGACGGCGGCAGGGCCGACCCGGTGAAGGATCTCGTTGACAGCGTCAGTGGTCTTGGCGCAGCCCTGGTCTGCGACGTAAGCGGAGTGGTGGTCGTAGCCGAGCAGGGTGGCGCGCTCGGCCCGGAGCCGGGCCAGCTTCACGATGAGGCCCCGGGTATCGGTGCTCTTCGGCGCACTCTCGGTCTCTGAGCCGGTCGAGGGGCCAGTGGCCGCATCGCCGAGCCCCCGCCGTACGGATGCCTCGAACAGGCGCTGCCGCAGCGCGCGGTTCTTCAGCGAGGCGAGCATCGGCTGCCCGGTCGTGTTGATCAGCTCAAGCACCCAGCCGTCGACGTTGCGGCGCTCGGCGGCCTCACGGCAGGCGGCCAGCTCCGCCTCGGACAGACCGTCGAGCTCAGCCTCGTCGGTGACGTGGACCGCGGCAGCGTTGCGGCCAGCAATGACGACCTGGGAGAACTCGGTCTGCAGGGTCGCGATCTCAGAGTTGAGCGCCTTGAGCCGGGTCTGACCGTCCTCGTCGAGGCCGACACCGCGCTGGCGGAACTCCTTCAGGTTCTCGTGCAGCAGCCAGGCGGCCTGCGGGTCGAGGGTGACCTCGCCGGCGTCCGCACGTCGCTGGAGTTCGACGCACCGCCCGTACAACGCGCTGTTCAGCATGATCGCGTCGAAGTGCGCCGACAGCTTCGGTGCGAGCTCCTCCTCGATCGCGTCCTTCGTGTCGTTGGTGTCGGCAGCCTGGTGGGTGAAGAAGGCGCTCAGCGTGCGGCGGAGGGTCTGCCCGGCCGACTCCCACGCGTCGAGCACGTTCTCAACGCTCGGCGGCTCGGTGTTCGTGGCGATCGCGTCGATCTCGACGAGGTGGTCAGCCATGCCAGCAATGGCGGCGTCGCGGTAGTGGTCGTCGGTGATGGTGGCGAAGTCCTGCAGCCCGTACGGCAGCGTCGACGGCTGGGTGAGCGGATTGGTGATGGTCACGAATGCCCTTCCGGTGGAAATGTGAGCGTTCCAGCCGACAGGCTACTGGGGAGGTGTGACAGTCCGCGCACGCGTCGGTGGCCGGCTCACTCGAGGTAGTCGTTCACCCACGCGATCTCGGCGGAGAAGCCCGATGAGGCGGCGAGTCCGGCGACCAGCCCGATGCAGATCAGCATGATCACCCAGCGATGCGTCGACCAACACCGGAGAGCGTACGAGAGGCCGACTGCGGCCCAGGTGGCGACACCCACGGCCAGCAGGGACCCCAGGACGACGGGACGTTGCTCGTGTGACCCGGGGTCTCAGCGCAGGAACAGTGCCCGTAGCCGGACCGTCGTCACCCAGAGGCCGATCGCAGTCATCACGAGGAAGTACGAGACGTGGCCGAGTGTGGTCCAGGAGATCGCGCCGACCGACAGTTGGCGCATCACCTCGACGCCGTGCCACAGCGGCATCGCCATCACGAACCACTGGATCGGCGCTGGGTAGACGTCGATCGGGAACAAGGTCGCCGAGAACAGGAACATCGGCAGCATCACGAAGTTGATCAGGTCCATGTGCTGGAAGGTCTTCATCCAGCTCGTCGCTCCCATGCCGAACGAGGCGAACCCGAACGCGACCAGCACCGCCATCGGGATCATCAGCAGCGCCCACGGCGAGGTCACCAGCCCCATCACGGCCAGCACAGCCATGAAGCCGATGGCGTAGAGGAAGCCCCGCATCAGGGCCAGCAGGATCTCGCCGAGAGCCACATCGAGCGGGCCGAGCGAGGTGGACAGCATCCCCTGGTAGAGCCTCGCGAAATGCATCTTGAAGAACACGTTCCAGGTCGAGTCGTAGATGGCGCCGTTCATCGCCGACGTCGCGAGCAGGGCGGGCGCGATGTAGGCGGCGTACGAGACCTCCTGCCCGCCGATGACCGCGACCGTGCCGACCAGGCCGCCCATGCCGATGCCCATGCTGAGCAGGTAGAAGACTGGCTCGAAGAAGCCGGAGACCAGGATTCCCCAGTTCTGTCGGCGGATCGCGATCAGCCCCCGCTCGAGGACCGCGGTGACGTTGCCGGAATAGAGGCTGGGGAGCGGGCGGGCGCTCGATGAGAGTCGGCGCACGATCTGGGTGGTGGGTGCCTCGGTCATGAGTCGAGCCGCCTTTCGTACACCCTTCGCGCGACCACCAGGCCGACGACCGTCAGGAGGGTCAGGTAGGCGAGGTGGATGGCGACCAGCCAGGGTGGGATGGCGGCGCCGTACGACACCAGTCGCGCGAGCTGGGTGCCGTGCCAGATGGGGGAGATCC
>DAOOHL010000094.1:0-9862 GCA_035416185.1 Propionibacteriaceae bacterium
GCCCAGCGCACCCACGAACGGGCGTAGCTCGTCGCGGGTGATCACCAGCGGGGGCGCCAGCCGGATGACGTGAGGGCGGGGTGAGTTGACGACGAAACCAGCGTCGAGCGCGGCCGCGAACACAGCCGGGCCGATGGGCTCGTCGAGAACCACTCCCCGGAGCAGACCGCGACCTCTGACATGGTCGACACCCGGCACCCGGCTCAGCTCCGCGGCCAGCCACTCGCCGGTCTCGGCGACCTGCGGCAGCAGCGGCTCGACGAGGTCCAGCACCGTCAGCGCTGCGCGGGCCGCTAACGGGTTCCCGCCAAACGTGGAGCCATGCGAACCCGGCCCCAGGAGCGTGGCAGCGTCACCCACCGCGATGCACGCTCCGATCGGGAATCCGTTGCCGAGGCTCTTGGCGAGGGTGATGATGTCGGGCACGATCCCTTCACGGGTGTGGGCGAACCAGTCCCCCGTACGACCCATGCCGGTCTGGATCTCGTCGAGCCACAGCAGTGCTCCCGCGTCGGCAGTGATCCGCCGTGCGGCGGCGAGGTAGCCGTCGGGCGGCACGATGATGCCGTTCTCACCCTGGATCGGCTCCAGCACGACCGCCGCCACAGTGTCGTCGACGGCTGCTGCGAGAGCAGCCTCGTCGCCGTACGGGACGAAGGTCACCTCGCCAGCCAGCGGCTCGAAGGGCGCTCGGTAGGTCGGGTTGTGCGTGATCGTCAGGGCGCCGACCGTACGGCCGTGGAAGGCCCCTTCTGCGGCCACCAGACGGGTCCGCCCGGTCCGACGGGTGAGCTTGAACGCGGCCTCATTCGCCTCCGTGCCCGAGTTGGTCAGGAAGACGCGCGAGTCGTGCCCGACGAGACCAGTCAGCCGCTCCGCCAGCTCGATCTGGGTCGGGGTCGCGAAGAAGTTCGACACATGGGTCACGGTGCCGAGCTGGTCAGCGAGCGCGGACAGGAACTGCGGGTGGGCGTGGCCGAGGCAGTTCACCGCGATGCCGCCGAGCAGGTCGAGGTAGCGCTGCCCCTGGTCGTCGTACACGTAGACGCCCTCACCGCGGACGAACTCGCGCTTGGGCGTGCCGAAGGTGTTCATCAGCGAGTGTTGGTAGCGGTCCTGCCAGGTCATGCGGGTGCTCCTTGGTCGGGGATGACGGTGGTGCCTTGGTCGAGGTCGCCGAGCAGGACGTGCGGGATCCTGCCGTCGACGACCTGGGCGGTTGGTACGCCACCCCGTACGGCGGCCAGGCAGCCCTCCATCTTGGGGCGCATGCCAGCCTCCAGGCTGGGTAGCAACTGGTCGAGCTCCGTCGTCGTGATGCTGCTGACGAGGCTGTTGGGATCGGGCCAGCTCCGGTAGAGCCCGGGGACGTCGGTGAGCACGACCAACGACTGGGCCTGTAGCGCGGCCGCCAGCGCCGCAGCGGCGGTGTCGGCGTTCACGTTGTGCAGCACGCCCTCGACGTTGGGCGCGACAGTCGCCACGACCGGGATCCGACCAGCCGCGAGGTGGTCGAGCACCAGCTGAGGGCTGACCTCGGCGACGTCTCCGACACTGCCCAGGTCAACCGGCTCACCGTCGATCTCGATCCCCTTGGTGACCGCTGTGAACAGACCAGCGTCCTCCCCTGACATGCCGACCGCCAGAGGGGCGATCCGGTTCATCAGGGCGACGAGCTCGCGGCCGACCTGGCCCACCAACACCATCCGAACGACCTCAGCCGCCTCCGGGGTGGTGACCCGCAGGCCACCGCGGAACTCGCTGGCAATCCCAAGCCGCTTCAGCATCGAGGAGATCTGCGGGCCCCCGCCGTGGACGACGACGACGTTCACGCCCGCCCGGCGCAGCGTGACGACGTCTTCGGCGAAGGCGCGCTTCAAGTCGTCGTGCACCATCGCATTGCCGCCGTACTTGACCACGACGGTCTTGCCGGCGTAGGCCGCCAGGCCTGCTGCTGTGTCGCTCATGTGGGGTAGTCCGCGTTCTCTGAGACGTAGCCGTGGGTGAGGTCGTTGGTCCAGACGGTCGCCGACTGGTCGCCAGCATTGAGGGCGATCTGAACATGGACCTGGCGGGGCTTCAGGTCGACCTCGGACCGATCGGCCCCAAGGCCGCCCTGGACATACACCGGGACGCCGTTGAATGAGACGTCGAGACGCTCGGGCTCGAAGGCGGCCTGGGTCGTGCCGACCGCAGCCAGGACGCGGCCCCAGTTGGGGTCGTTGCCCGCGATGGCGCACTTGAACAGGTTTGACCGGGCTACAGCGCGGGCGACCTCGACGGCGTCGTCCTCGGTGGCAGCGCTGGTCACCTCGATCGCGACCTCGTGCTCGGCGCCCTCGGCGTCGGCGATCAGCTGAACGGCGAGGCTGCGGCAGACCTCGGTCAGTGCGGCGGTGAAGTCGGCCTGCGACGGAGTGATGCCCGAAGCGCCGTTGGCGAGCAGGAGCACGGTGTCGTTGGTCGACATGCAGCCGTCGGAGTCGGCGCGGTCGAAGCTGACGTGGGTCGCCTGCTTCAGCGCCGAGTGCAGTTCCACTGGGTCGACGGCGGCGTCGGTCGTGATCACCACGAGCATGGTGGCGAGGGCGGGTGCGAGCATGCCGGCACCCTTGGCCATGCCGCCGACCGTCCAGCCAGCGTCGGTGGTGACCGAGGCCTGCTTCGACACGGTGTCGGTGGTCATGATCGCGCCGGCTGCGGCCGCGCCGCCTTCGTTCGACAGGGCCTCAACCGCACTCGGAACCGCGCCCAAGAGCTTGTCCATCGGTAGCCGGACTCCGATCAGTCCGGTGGAGCAGACGGCCACGTCGGTGGTCCCGCAGTCGAGGGTGCTGGCCACGGCAGCGGCGGTGTCGGCGGTGTCCTGGCGGCCGGGGTCCCCCGTGCAGGCGTTGGCGCCGCCCGAGTTGAGGATCACAGCCACGAGGCGTCCATCAGCCACGGCGGCCCGCGACCAGCCGACCGGGGCCGCGAAGACCCGGTTCGACGTGAACACTCCCGCCGCGCTGAACTCGGGCCCGAGGTTGCGCACCAGGGCGACATCCTCGCGGCCGTCGGACCGGAGTCCTCCCTTGACTCCCGCGGCTTCGAAGCCGGCGGCGGCGGTGACGCCCGTCCGACCTGGCTGGGCTGGGCTCATGGTGCGACTCCGTTCGTGGTGAGGCCAGTCGTCTCGGGCAGGCCGAGCGCGAGGTTCATGCACTGCACGGCGCCACCGGCAGTGCCCTTGGTGAGGTTGTCGAGCACGGCCACCGCGACTAACCGGCCTGCGGCCTTGTCGACGGCGACCTGCACCTGGACGGCGTTGGAGGCCACCACCGACTTGGTCTGCGGCCACTGCCCGGCGGGCAGCACCGTGACGAAAGGCTCGTCGGCGTAGAAGGCCTCGTACGCATCGCGCACCGTGTCGAGACTTCCGGTGTACGGGGCGGTACAGGTCGCGAGAATCCCCCGCGGCATCGGGGCCAGCGTCGGCGTGAACGACATCGTGGGCGCGGTCGCGCCGAGGGTACGGAAGTTCTGCAGCATCTCTGGGACGTGCCGGTGGCCGCCGCCGACCCCATACGCCGCCATCGACCCCATCACCTCTGAACCCAGCAGGTTGGCCTTGAGCGACTTGCCAGCACCGGAGGTGCCCGAAGCGGCGACGACCACCACGTCCTGGCCCGAGATCAGGCCCGACGAGATCGCAGGGGCGAGCCCGAGAGTTACGGTGGTCGGATAGCAGCCGGGCACGGCGATCCGAAGGCTCGTGCTCAGCACGGCACGTTGGTCGGGCAGTTCAGGGAGTCCGTACGGCCAGGTGCCCGCGTGCGGCGTGCCGTAGAACTGCTCCCAATCTCCTGCCGACTGCAGCCGGAAGTCAGCCCCCGCATCGAGCACGAGCACGTCGTCAGGAAGCTGCGCGGCGACCTCGGCCGACGCCCCATGTGGCAGCGCCAGGAACACCACATCATGGCCAGACAGGTTCTCGATCGTGGTATCAGCCACCACCCGATCTGCGAGCGCCGGCAGATGCGGGAGGTGCTCCCCCAGTCGCGACCCGGCGCTGGCCTTGGCCGTCACCGCGCCGATCTCCACGTCGGGGTGCGCGAGGAGCAGCCGCAGGGCCTCACTCCCGGCGTACCCGGTTCCCCCGGCCACTGCCACTGTGTACGTCACGAAGCATGATTATGCCTTGCCTGGAATCTTCATGCCAAATCTGCCGGGTCACCCGGTCGCGAGTCCAGCATGAAAGGCTGCGCGCGAGAGCAGCCGCGCGTCTGCAGCCACGACTCCTCGTACGCCGAACGCCATGGCCTTCAGCGTGGCCTTCGTCCGGGTGAGCGGGCCACGCCAGTACGGCAGGCCGAGCGCCCGACGCCGCCGGGCCATCTCCCTTCCCGACCGGAAGCGGGCAGAGAGCGTCAGCCGATCTGCCGGTTCAATCTCCACGGCGAGCGCACCCGGGACGACATGGACGGTCCCACCAGCGCGGCGCACAGCCGCGAAGAAGGCGGTGTCCTCGCCACCCAGATCGTCCAGGGCGATGTCGAAGCGGAGCCCATGCCTCTGCACGAAGTCCACATCGATCATGGTGTTCCCGGAGTAGACGTGGCCGCTGAACTCACCGGCTCGGAGCGTCAACACCGGCCTGATCTCCTCGGCTGGCACGTCGGTGGCTTCCAGAGCGACGGCCAGAACTCTGCCCAGCAGGACCGTGACGTCTGGATGAGCAGCTTCATACGCACGGTGGGCAGCCCACCAACCGGCCACGGGCACCTGGTCGTCATCGAAGAACAGCACACGACGACGACCCTCCGAGATGGCCAAACCCAACGCGGCGTTTCGACTGGTGGCGTAGCCCCTCGTGTTCGCGACCACGTGCCGGAGCCCTGGCGGCACAGTGACGTCCGCTGGTCCCATGACCACCCAGTCAATGGCCAGATCGATGGCCGCCGCTGCGAGCAAGGTGAGGTCACGACGACCCGTCGACGTGGTCACCACCAGAATCTCGGCCGGTCCCACAGGCCAACTCCTGTCCACTGCACTGCCGTCCATGTGCCTCACCTCCCACCGGGGTCGTCGCGTGCCAAGCCCCGGCCGACTGCGGTCGAGCCCCACGTCCGACAAGTAGCATGGCCGAGTTCGAAGCCCCGACCAAGGTGAAAGAGGATTGGCTCGCATGGCAACCGCTGTCACGGTACTCCTCATGGTCTTGGTCATGGCCGCAGCCGTCGCGCTCGTGCGCGCCAGGCGACAGCTGCTCACCCTGATCGATAGGTCCACGTGGGTCGTCGTCGTGACCGGCCTGCTGGCATCAGCGGCACCACTGGCCGCTCTCATCACAGGTGACTATCAGCTCACGCGGGACACCATTCGAAAGCTCGACGTGATCTCGGTAGGCCCCCTGGCTGAACTGGTCACGCGCGCCGGTCGACCCGTCATCATCCTCGTGGCCAGCGGCGCGGTGGCGTGGACCCTCTACCGCGACCGGCTGACGAGTCTCCGTGCCTCGCCAGCCGCCGTGATCCCCCTCGCCATCTGGGGCTGGATCGCCCTCGTCACCCTCACCCAGGGTGGCGACGTCATCAGTGGGCTGAGGCTGGCCGCCGGGGCGGTCATGGTGGCGGTCGCCCTGCTGGGCCGCCGGCGTGGCGCGATCATCGGCGGAGCGTTGGTGGGACTGCTGGGGGCAGCGCTGTCCGTGGCAGCCTTGATGATCGCGCCGGCATTGGCGACCCGTCAATGCACCTTGGCGAAGTGCGGGATCAGCGACTCCTTGGTCACCGGCGTGTACGGCAACGAGAACGCGATGGCGATCGCCCTGGTCCTGTCGCTTCCTTTCGTGCTGCTGCTGCCGGACCGGCTGGTCCGGATCAGCGGCACGGCACTCCTGGTCGCATGCCTGCTCGCCACTGGTTCACGCACATCGCTCGCTGTTGCGGTGCCCGTCATCGCCCTGGCGATGCTCATCCGGCCGTGGCGCCAGGCACTCCAGGCCGGCGCACGAGTCCCGCGGGTTCCTGCCTGGTTGACGGCGCTCATCGGCCGACTGCGGCTCCACGCTGATGCGGTCCTCGCTGTGATCGTCGGCGCTATCTCACTGGTGGGGCTGGTCCTGCCATTCCTCGTGGCGCGGCCCGAGGGGGAGGCCTTCGCACGGCGGGCAAACGTCTGGGCCCGGGCCATCGACGATCTCGGCGCCCACGTCCTTGTCGGTGTCGGAGACCAACGCTGGGCCACCTTGGCCGATCAAGGGCTCATCGGTTACGAGGCTACGTACGGAGTGCACAACTTCTGGCTGCAGATGCTCTACACGGGGGGCCTGGTGGCCCTCGGACTGATGGCCACATTGGTGATCTGCCTCGTCCGACGTGGTGCCGCTGTCGCCTTCACCCTGGTCCCGCCATTGGCGGTCGGAATCCTCGAGAGCACCTGGATTCCGAACCAGCCGACCTGGCTGCTGTGGAGCGTCGCCGCGACGGTGATGATGACCACGTCTGCTGCCGTGGGGTCGCCCCAGTCGCCGGACTATGCATGAACCCGTCCCCCAGCCTGGGACGTCGGCTGCTGACCACGGGTGGTGCACGACTTGCCGTGCTGCCTGTTTCGACGGTGGTGGCCCTGGTGATGCACGCTGTCCTGATCCGAGACCTCGGCGAAGCCCAGTACGGCGTGCTGTCACTCCTGATCACGATCCCTCAACTGTTGCCGTTCCTGGACCTCGGTCTGGGTACGGGTCTGGTCAACGCCTACGCCGGACCGGACCGACCTACGGCCGTTCGCCAGACCATCACCGCGTGGTTCATGCTCTGCATGGTGGCCGCAGTGCTGCTCTTGGTCGTGGTCGTGGTACACGTCAGCGTCGGGTGGTCAGCGGTGCTGGGCGTGGACGTGTCGTTCTATCCGCCAGTCATGCTGCTGCTGTACGCAGCGATGTTCCTGATCGCCGTGCCCATCGGGCTGGGACAACGAATCCTGGTCGGGCTGGGCAGGGTGACGCTGGTCACGTGGCTTCAAGGACTCTTCGCACCGATCAACCTCGCCGTTGTCGGGGTGGGCCACCTCACAGGGCAGTTCGAGGTGTACCTGCTCACCAACGTGCTGGCGCAACTGATGGTGGCGATCTGCATCCTCGTGGTGGCGACGAGAGCCGTCGGGATCCGCGCAACCGACTTGGTGATCCCCACTCGCGGGCAGGCGGTCGACCGACGGCTGCTGTGGGCCTCAGCGGCGCCCATGCTGCTGATCAGTATCTGTCTGCCCCTCACGTTCCAGTCGCACCGCCTCGTCCTGTCGCATCTCGCTCCCGACGGCCTCACCCCCTACGCGGTCGCGATGGTTCTCTATGCCCCGGCTGTGGGCCTGCTCAACCAGGTCGGCATGAACCTCTGGTCGCACTTCACACGCATCGCAACTGACGATCCAGACGCGACGCAGCAAGCATTCTGGAAGCTACTGAGACTGTCAGTGCCGGCGAACCTCCTGTTTGCGGTCGGCTTTGCCGTCGCGGCCCCCGTTGTCTCGGAGCTCTGGTCTGGCCAACGGCTCAGCCCATGGCTCTGGGTCGCCATGGGTACCTTGCTGTTCGTCCAAGGGATCCAATACGTACCCGGCATGTACCTCACCACTCCAGCCGGTCTGCGTTTCCAGGCTCGCTGCGTGGTGGCCATGACAGGTCTTGCCTTCGGTCTGATGTGGGTTGTCACCCCCGTCCTCGGCACAACCGGACCGGTCATCGCATCGGTCATCGGGGTGGCTGTCTGCCAGCTCTCGCCAGAGCTCGTCCACATCGCCCGCGGTCGAAGGTGACAGGATGGGGAGGTGCTCTCCCTGTCTGTGATCACTGTCACCTACAACGCTGCAGGGGGATTGCGCCGAACCCTTGAATCGGCCGCAGCCTTGCCGGCGGAACAGCGCTCGCGCATGGAGTGGATCCTGGTTGACGGCGCCTCCACTGACGAAACCATCCTCGTGGCACAGGAGTCAGGCAGCTTCGACACGATCGTGTCGGAACCGGATGCCGGCATCTACGACGCCATGAACCGGGGTGCCGAGCTCGCAAGAGGGCAGTGGCTGCAGTTCCTGAACGCCGGCGACACTCTCAGTCAACCCGTAGATCTCGGACCCGTTCTCGCAGCGCTCGACAGTGCAGCGCCATCGGCCTTGTGGGCAGTGGCGCAGACCAGGCACCTCCGCGGCGGACGTGGCGACCCCATCATCGTCGAGAACATCCCTCACGTGTGGTGGCGCCACGCACTGGGCCTGCAGGCCCATGCCCATCCATCCACCTTCGTCCGCCGGTCTGTCTTCGACGCCATGGGTGGCTATCGACTCGACTACGGACCGGCCGGCGATATGGATCTGATCCTGCGCCTGGGGATGTTGGGACGCCCGATCGAGATCCCGGTCGTGATCGTCGACTTCGAAGGTGGGGGCGTGTCCGACGTCCCCGAACTGGTCACCGTACGGTTGCTGGAACACATCCGGAAGGACCGCTTCCAGCTGACCGGGATCCCGGCGGCCCTTAACCGTGCAGCCGCCACCGCCATCGGGTTGAGACGCGATGGTGGGGCTTGGTTGAGCCGCCTCCGCCGACGCGGCTCCAAGCAGGTGTCAGGGTCTCGGGATGCATCGTGACCCGCATCGTCTGGGTCACCAACCAGGCCTCGCCGTACCGTCTCGGAATGTGGCGGCGCATCGCAGTGGATCACGAGCTGGACGTCGTGCTGCTAGAGGCCCAGCAACGATCGGCCCGCGACCACGACTGGCACCAGGTGGCCGGCGGTGAGCCGTACAGGTTCGTCTCCCCGCCCACGGTGTCGATCGGTCGCGGCGAGGTCCGTCTGTACGGGATCGTCGGCAGGGCGGCCGAGCTGCTGCGCGGGGCGAGCGCTGTGGTCCTGGCCGGCTGGGAGTCGCCTGCCTTCTGGCAGCTGAAGTGGGCTGCTGGGCGCGCAGGGATCCCGATCGTCGGATTCTACGAGTCGCACGCAGCTACCGCTCGATTCAAGAAGCCCCCCATTGCAGCCCTCCGGGCCACCTTCTTCCGCTCGCTGGACGCAACGATCGTGCCGGGAGCAGCTGCCCGGGAACACGTCGCCTCGTTCGGGGTCGAGGCAGCACGCATCTTCACAGGTTTCAACGCCGTCGACATGGCGTCATTCCTCAGGCCCGCGACCACTCCACCGCCCGATCCGAGTTCGCTCCTCTACGTCGGGCAGCTGATCCACCGCAAGAACGTCACCACCCTGCTGGCGGCCATGGTCGACCTCCCCGCCGGAGTGCGACTCACGGTGGTCGGTGACGGGCCCGTCGAGTCCCACCTCCGGAAACGCGTCCGAGCGATGGGCTTGGACGCCCGGGTCGACTTCGTGGGTTACGTCCCCTACCGTGACCTCCCGGGTGTGATGCACCGTCACGCCCATCTGGTGCTCCCTTCTCGCCAGGAGGTGTGGGGACTCGTCGTCAATGAGGCCCTGGCCGCCGGTATGCACGTGGTCGTTGCAGAGACCGCCGGCGTCACCTCGTCCGTCCGAGGGATGGCTGGGGTCTATCCCACCGGGGTCACCACGGCTGCTCTCAGCAAGGCTGTCACCAGCTCCATCGCCGACTGGCGTGGGCCGATCACCCACCCTGCGGTCCATGTGCACACAGTGACGGAGCTGGGCGAGGTAGCGCTCGCCGCCATCGCGGCGGCCATCGACGTCACCCCAGCATCGTCAGCACGCCGCGACTGAACCGCTCTGCCATTCCGGCGACGGTGGGGTAGCCGGTCGTCGACATCGAGGAACCCGACGCACGGACCGCTGTCGCCAGGGCAGTCGCGAAGGCCTCGGGATGGTCCGCGGCTGTTATGAGGGTGCTTCCCTCGGTG
>DAOOHL010000095.1:0-9832 GCA_035416185.1 Propionibacteriaceae bacterium
GACTGCCGGCCAGCGGCAGGCGCATTCCCTGCATGAGGTTTCCTACCGTGCCTGAGATCGCGGTGGGGATCATCATCAGCAGTGACGAGCCCTTGGTGGGCAGGTCAGACACGCCGAAGACAACGATCAGGACGGGAACCACCACGAGACCGCCACCGACCCCGAGCAGACCCGACATCACCCCGGTGACCAGCCCGAGCACCACGAGACCCGCGATCGACACTGGGTTTGCGACGAACGAGGCCTCACGCGACGGCACGGTGATGAACAGTGAGGCCGCCGCGAGCAGCATGAACCCCATGAACGCCCAGCGGACGACCTTCACCGGCAGGCGGTGCAGCAGCCAGGATCCTGCCTGGGCTCCCACGACGGAGCCGCCGGCGAGGATCAGGGCGACGAGGACGTCGACGTTGCCCAGCGCCGCGTAGCCAATCACCCCCACCGTCGCCGTGGAAATGATGGCGACGAGCGACGTCCCGGACGCCAGTTTGCGGGGCATGGCAGCCAGAGCGACCAGGGCCGGCACGATGACCAGACCGCCGCCGACCCCGAACAGCCCGGAGAGGAAGCCAGCGCCCAGGCCGATCGCGATCAGCCCGATCAACGAGGGACGCCCGCGGACTTCTGGATTGACAGGCAAGGACGTCACAGGCGCCATCCTCCCACCGCCGTACGGCTGTCCTCGGTCACACCTCGTCGAGCTTCTGGTTGCGCTTGTCCGGGAGGAACAGTGCGCCCACGGTGGCGAGGACGAAGGCTGCCGTGAAGAAGCCGAAGACCACCTGGCGGCCGCCGAGTCCCATCAAGTACGGCACCGATAGGGGCGCGATCATCGCCGCGATCCGGCCGAACGCTGCCGCAGCGCCCGTCCCGGTCCCCCGGATCGTGGTCGGGTAGACCTCCGGCCCGATCGCGTACAGGGCACCCCAGGCGCCGAGATTGAAGAAGCTCAGCGCGCAGCCCGCCGCGATCACGAACGTCGCGTTGAGTGGGGTCTGCGAGACCGCCCAGCCGAAGACCAGTGCCGAGACTGCCGAGCCGGCGAGGAACGTCGCGAGCGTCTCCCGGCGGCCCCACGTCTCGATCAGTACGGCCGCCGCCGCATAGCCCGGCAGTTGGGCAAGGGTGATGATCAAGGTCCAGCTGAACGACTTGGTCAACGTGGCGTCACCGGCAGACAGCAGGGTGGGGATCCAGATGAAGGCGCCGTAGTAGGAGAAGTTGATCCCGAACCAGACTGCCCACAGGGCAGCCGTACGGACCCGGAGCCGCGACGACCAGATCGACTCCGTCCGGGCTGGCGCTGGCTCCACCTCACGGGTCGGGACCGGTGCGATGCCCGACGCCTCCTCAAACTTCCTGACCGCAGCCTCCGCTTCGGTGTCGCGGTTCTTGCTCTCCAGGAACCGGACCGACTCCGGCAGGCTGAACCGAACCACCAGCGCGTAGACCGCAGGGATGAGGCCTGCTGCCAGCGCCCAGCGCCAGCCATCCGGCGAGGCGGGGATGAGGAAGAAGCCGAGCAGCGCTGCCATGATCCAACCCACGGCCGAGAACGCCTCGAGCGCGACCACGACACGGCCCCGTACCTTCTTCGGCGCGAACTCTGAGACGAGCGTCGACGCCACGGGCAGCTCAGCACCCAGGCCGATCCCGACGACGAAGCGCAGCGCGATGAGCATGGCGACTCCCGTCGACAGCGCCGCAGCACCCGTCGCCAACCCGTACACCAGCAGTGTCAGCGCGAAGACCTGTCGGCGGCCGATCCGGTCAGCGAGCAGGCCGCCGAGCGAAGCACCGATCGCCATCCCGACGAAGCCGATCGAGCCGATCCAGCCCAGGGTGGCGGAGTCGAGACTCCACTGCCGGGCGAGGGCGGCCATGACGAAGCCGATCAGGCCAACATCCATGGCGTCGAGCGCCCAGCCCACACCGGAGCCGACGAGCAGCTTGGAGTGGGCTCGGTTGTACGGGAGTCGGTCGAGCCGCTCGGAGCGGGTGAGCGCTGTCGACGCGTCTTGAGCGGGCACTGGGGTGGGAGCAGGCATGGGAGCCCTCCTCTGACTGACCGAGCGGCGCCCGGTTCCTGGTAGAGAGTACAACAAAGATTTGGTTGTACGAAACCACGCACTCCAGCAGCAGTACGGGTCACCGCGCCAGCCCGCTCCGAGGCACGGCGCGGCATAGGCTCGAGCGGGTGAAGACGGCCCTGTACTACGAGACCGCGTCCCTCGCCGACCTCTACACGTGGTTCGCGTCGGAGGCCGCCCCCACGTCGCCCACCTGGGAGCGGGTCTGCCTGTGGATCGCACAGAACGACGCTGTTCAGGCCCAGCTCGCGACCCTGCCGGAGTCGAAGCGGCAACCGAATCTCTTCCTGGCGGCGCTCAAGTACCTGGGCGCCACCACGGAGCCAGGCGAGGATCTGGCGTCCTTCGTGGACGCGCACTGGGCAGAGATCGAGCAGGTGGTCGTGAGCCGTCGAACGCAGACCAACGAGGTCGGCCGCTGCGCCGTGCTGGCGCCCGTGCTCGCCTCGCTCCCCCAACCGATCGCACTGATCGAGGTCGGCATGTCGGCTGGGGCCTGCCTGGCACTGGACCGGTACGGGTATCGATGGACCGACGCCGCTGGCGAGGTTCTCGTGGAGCATGCGGGCCACGGATCCGACGTGACCCTTGGTTGCACCGTGTCCGGTAGCGGTCTGCGGCTCGCCGTTCCGGAGATCGTCTGGCGGGCAGGTGTCGATCTCAACCTGCTCGACCCGGCCGATCCGGACAGCGTGCGATGGCTGCGGGCGCTGGTCTGGCCAGGCGAGGAGGCCCGCGAGCGGCGGTTGGCATCGGCGCTGGCGACCGCTGCCGAGGTGCCGATCATGGCTGTCGAGGGCGACGCGACCGAGGCGCTCCCCGGTCTGGTCGCCCGGGCTCCCGCCGGCACGACGGTCGTCGTGATCCACTCCGCGGTCCTGGCCTACTTCAGCGCCGAGGCGTGCGAGGCGCACATGCGGGTACTGGAGCAACTTCGCGACCAAGGCGTGCACTGGATCACCAACGAAGGCGCGCGCGTCGTGCCCGGCGTACGAGACCTCGTCGAGCAGCTCCCAGCCGAGCCCAGGCCACACTTCGTCCTCACTCTCGACGGCGTGCCGTTGGCGCGCGTCGGGGGTCACGGCGCATGGCTGGACTGGTTCCCCGGCGCTGACGAGGCCTGAGACGAGCACGGGAACCCCTCTAGGGTGGTCGTGTGCGACTCATCCTCATCCGTCATGGTCAGTCCGGGAACAACCTGCTCTTCGAACAGACGGGCGGCTCAGCCGGCCGACACCCCGACACGCCGCTGACCGACCTGGGGCACGTCCAGGCGCAGCGGACCGCCGCGTACCTCGCCGCCGATCCAGTCGACCTGCCGTGGCAGATCACCCACCTCTACACCAGCCTGATGACGCGGGCCGTGCAGACCGCGCGGCCTATCGCCGACGCGCTCGATCTGCCGCTGCTGCCGCTGGAGGAGGCGTACGAGGTCGGCGGGCCGTTCGACGAGGACGAGGAGACGGGTGACCGCAGCCCCAACCCCGGCGCGGTCCGCTCGGCCCTCGCGGAGATCTCGGCACGGCTGCGGCTGCCCGACTGGGCGACCGACGCCGGCTGGTTTCAGCGGGCGTACGAGGAGGAGCACGAGGCCTCACACCGCGCCCGCCGGCTGATCGAGCACCTGCGCGGCGAGCATGGCGACGACGATGTGGTCGCCGTTGTGACGCACGGCTTCTTCACGCAGTTCCTGATCCGTGAGCTGCTTGGCATCGACGAGATGAGCGGCTGGATCCGGATCCACAACACCGCCCTGTCGCTGTTCGAGGACCGCGACTGGGGCGGAACGCTCGCCCTGCGCCTGGGCTGGACCCCGCACCTGACCGGGCCGGAGATCAGCGAGTAGCAGCCCGGCCAGAGAGGTCAGAGCACCCGTACGGTGAGCACTCCCTCGATCGCCCGGATCTCCGCCACCAGCTCGTCGGCCACCGAGCCCTCGACGTCGATCAGCGTGTAGGCGTACTCCCCGCGCGACGAGTTCAACAGGTCGGCAATGTTGAGCCCATGCTCGGCGAGCAGGGTGGAGATCCGGCCGACCATGTTGGGCACGTTGGAGTTGGTGATCGCGACCCGGGTGGTGCCCTCGGCGCGACGAAGCCGAGCCTCAGGGAAGTTGACCGAGTTCATGATCTCGCCGGTCTCGAGGTAGAGACGCAGCTGGTCGGCCGCCATCACCGCGCAGTTCTCCTCGGCCTCGCCGGTCGAGGCGCCGAGGTGCGGCAGTGCCACCACGCGCGGGTGCCCCTTCAGCGCATTGGACGGGAAGTCGCAGACGTAGGCGTACAGGTGGCCCGACGCGAGCGCCTCGAGCACAGCAGCCTCGTCGACGATGCCACCGCGGGCGAAGTTCAGGACTACCCCGCCGGGCTTCATCTGCGCCAGCCGCGCGGCGTTCACCAGGCCTCGGGTTGCCTCCAGCAGCGGAACATGCACGGTGACGAAGTCGCTGCCGACGAACAGCTCATCCAGCGACGACGCCTGGGTCGCCGCCGAGCCGAGCAGCCAGGCGTGCCGGATCGAGATGGCCGGGTCGTAGCCCAGCACCTTCATCCCGAGTGCCATGGCGGCGTTCGACACCTGCACTCCGATCGCGCCCAACCCGATCACCCCGAGCGTGCGGCCGGGCAGCTCGAACCCGACGTAGCCCTTCTTGCCCTTCTCCACCGCAACATTGATCTCGTCGTCGGACCCCTCGACTGAGGCGGCGAAGGTGGCTGCGGGGACGATGTTGCGGGCGGCGAGCAGCATGCCAGCAAGCACCAGCTCCTTCACGGCGTTCGCGTTGGCGCCGGGGGTGTTGAACACCACGACGCCCCGCGAGGATAGCTCCGAGACCGGGATGTTGTTCGTGCCCGCACCGGCTCTCGCCACCGCCTGAACCGACGCCGGGATCCGGATGCCATGGAGGTCAGCCGACCTCACCAGGATCGCGTCCGGATCAGCCATCTCTGAGCTGACGTCGTACGTCTCCTTGGGCAGCCGATCCAGGCCCAGCCGGCTGATCGCGTTGAGCGTCTGGACCCGATACGTCACGCGTTCGCCTTGGCGAAGTCGTCCATGAAGGTGATGAGAGCGTCGACGCCCTCGATCGGCATGGCGTTGTAGATGCTGGCGCGCATGCCGCCGACCGACCGGTGGCCAGCGAGGTTGGTCAGCCCAGCAGCCTCGGCCTCGGCCACGAACTGCTTCTCCAGCTCCGGCTTGGCCACCAGGAACGGCACGTTCATCCACGAGCGAGAGTCGAGGGCAACCGGGTTGGAGTAGAAGTCGGAGGCGTCGATGTAGCCGTACAGCCGCTCCGCCTTGGCTCGGTTGCGCTCCCCCATACCCTCAAGGCCGCCGCTGCGCTCGACCCAGGCGAGGATCTTTCCGAGAAGATAGATGCCAAACGTCGGCGGTGTGTTGAGCATGGAGTCGTTGGCCGCCATCTGCGAGTAGTCCCAGATGCTCGGCGTGTTGGGCCGCGCCTTGCCGGTGAGGTCCTTCCGTACGATCACGACGGCCAGACCTGCCGGGCCCATGTTCTTCTGGGCGCCGGCGAAGATCAGCCCGAACTTCGACACGTCAATCGGCCGCGACAGGATCGTGGAGCTCATGTCGGCGACCAGCGGCACGTCGCCAGCGTCAGGGACATAGCCGAACTCGACACCTCCGATCGTCTCGTTGGGGGTGTAGTGGAGGTACTTCGCGTCAGCGTCGACGGTGTACGAACCTGCGGCCGGGGTGGTCGTGTAGTTGGATGCCTTCTCGTCGGTCAGCACCCTGACGTCGCACCCTTGGGCCTTGGCCTCCTTGATCGCCTTGGCCGTCCACTGACCCGTGTTGAGGAAGTCGACCACGTCGCCGGGAGCGGAGAGGTTCATCGGGATCGCTGCGAACTGGCCCATCGCGCCGCCCTGGATGATCAGCACGTCATAGTCGTCGGAGATGCCCATGACCCGCCGAAGGGCGGCCTCAGTCTCGGCGGCGTAGGCCACGAAGGGCTTGCCGCGGTGGGAGACCTCCATCACCGACATGCCGGAGCCCTGCCAGTTGGTGAGCTCGGCGCCAGCCTCCTCGAGCACCTCGAGAGGCATGGCTGCGGGACCTGCAGAGAAGTTGAAGACGCGCATGGTGCCATCCAACCACCCTCCGCCGACACTCGCCGCCCGACCCGGCTGAAGGCCACTACCCTGGCGGCATGCTCGCTCTGCTCTCCCCCGCCAAGACTCTTGACTACACGTCTCCCCTGCCGACGCGGAAGCACAGCGAGCCTCGGCTGTTGGACGAGTCCCAGGCGTTGATCGACGTCATGCGCACCAGGTCAGTGGCCGACATCGCCTCGATGATGTCGATCTCCGACGAGCTGGCTGCGGTCAATGCACAGCGCTACCAGGACTTCCAGACTCCCTTCACCATGCGCAACGCCCGTGCGGCTGCTCTCGCGTTCGCAGGAGACGTCTACCTCGGCCTCGCCGCCCGTACCCGGTTCGACGAGCGGGACTGGACCGAGGCGCAGAAGTCGGTCCGGATCCTCTCCGGTCTGTACGGGGTGCTGCGCCCGCTCGACCTGATGCAGCCGTACCGGCTCGAGATGGGCACCGCCGTCCCTACGGTGCGCGGGCGGTCCCTGTACGACTGGTGGGGCGACACCGTCAGCCTGCTGCTCCGCGACGACGTGGCTGCATCGCCGGGTGCGAAGGTCATCGTCAACCTTGCCAGCGACGAGTACGCCAAGGTCGTCCGGCCACGTGTGGTCGATGCCGAGATCATCTCTCCCCGGTTCGAGGACACTGACGCCAAGGGGCGTCGTACGGTCGTGTCGTTCTTCGCCAAGCGGGCACGCGGGGAGATGGCGGGCTGGCTTGTCACCGAGCGGGTCCGGACAGCCTCGGCGTTGACGAGGTTCGACAGTGCGGGCTATCGCTTCGACCCGGCCAGCTCGCGTCCCGATCGTCCCGTCTTCGTGCGTTCGTACGGGGATCGCCCCGCGATTGCGGCCCAGACCCGGTCTCTCGAGGACTGACCTGGCCTGGGCTCTGCGGCCCCGTCCGGTTTGACGCAGAGTCGAGACTTCTCCGCACGCACTATTCCCACCGGGCAAGTTGACGGTTATTGTCAAACCCGGCTGGCCGCTCTGGCCACCTCCGACCAATCCGTCGACGTGTTGTCAGGAGAACCATGGACCTGCGCAAGCTCGCCCTCGCCATCGCCATACCGCTGGCGGCTTCGATGGGCGGCATCCCCGCTGCTGCCGCGCCCCAGCCGACTGCTCAGGGCGACGGTGTCTACATCGTGCAGCTGATCGAGGCGCCGGCGGCGGCGTACGACGGATCCACGGCCGGCTACCAGAAGACGAAGCCAGCCAAGGGCAAGAAGCTCGACTCGGCCGCCCCCGAGGTCGTCGCCTACACGACCTACCTGACGGGGAAGCAGGACGCGACGCTGCGCAAGGTCGGCAACGGCACCAAGCTCTACAGCTACAAGTACAGCTACAACGGGTTCGCCGCGAATCTGACCGGCGCCCAGGCGGCGCGGCTGGCCAAGGACCCCGGAGTGCTGACTGTTCAGAAGCAGCAGATGTACAAGGTCGACACCTCGTCGACCCCGAGCTTCCTCGGCCTGGACGCGAAGGGTGGGCTCTGGGAGCAGCTCGGCGGTACGAAGAGCGCCGGCGAGGACATCGTGATCGGCGTGATCGACTCCGGTATCTGGCCCGAGTCGCTCAGCTTCAGCGACCGGGTCGACAAGGACGGCGTTACGGCGGCTGGGCAGCAGGGCAAGCTCGCCTACCAGCCGATCCCGTCGTGGAAGGTGAAGTGCTCTCCCGGCGAGCGGTGGACACCGGCCGACTGCAACAAGAAGCTGATCACGGCACAGTTCTTCAACGCCGGCCAGGGCGGCAACGCCGGCATCGACGCCGCGATGCCGTGGGAGTTCAACTCGCCGCGGGACTACAACGGTCACGGCACCCACACGGCCGCCACCGCTGGCGGCAACTACGCCACCCCTGTGACGGGCGCCCCCGCAGCCCTGGGAGAGACCGTCAGTGGCATGGCGCCGCGGGCCCGCATCGCGGCCTACAAGGCACTGTGGTCCACTGAGTCCGGCGATACTGCGAACGGTGCTGGCTCCGATCTGGTGGCCGCGATCGACAAGGCGGTCGAGGACGGCGTCGACGTGATCAACTACTCGGTCAGCGGGACGACGACCAACTTCCTGGACCCTGCTGAGATCTCGTTCCTGTACGCCGCCGAGGCGGGCGTCTTTGTTGCGGCCTCGGCGGGCAACAGCGGGCCGGCCACGTCGACCGTTGCTCATCCCTCACCGTGGATCACGACTGTGGCTGCGGGCACCCACAACCGTGACAGCGAGGGCTCGGTCACCTTGGGCAACGGCAAGACGTACACCGGGGCGTCCCTGGCGCAGCAGCCGATCACGGCGCCGCTGATCGACTCAGCGGCCGCGGGCAAGGCCGGTGCGAGTGCCGAACAGGTGGCCCTCTGCTACAGCTCAGCCGACGGCGGCAACGCTCTTGACCCCGCCAAGGTGGCGGGCAAGATCGTCATCTGCGACCGCGGCGTGACCGCCCGTACGAACAAGAGCCTTGCAGTGAAGGAGGCCGGCGGCGTCGGAATGATTCTGGTCAACACCTCCCCCAACTCGCTCAATGCGGACTTCCACGCAGTGCCGTCGGTCCACCTGGCTGACACGGCCCGACAGGAGGTGAAGGACTACGCGACGACCGCTGGTGCGAAGGCGACCATCAACAAGGCCACGCTCACGTTCACCAGCCCGGCCCCGTACACCGCAACCTTCTCCTCGCGTGGACCACTGGTAGCCGGAGGCGGAGACCTTCTCAAGCCCGACCTGATCGCGCCCGGGCAGGACATCCTCGCTGCCGTCTCGCCGATGACTGCTGGTGGGGAGAACTTCAACCTGCTCTCCGGCACGTCCATGTCTGCGCCGCACGTGGCCGGGCTCGCGGCGCTGCTGCGGGACCTACATCCGACCTGGTCGCCGATGGCGATCAAGTCAGCGCTGATGACGAGCGCGACGGATGTGCTCGACGGGCCGAACACCCACCCGCTGGTGATCTTCCGGCAGGGTGCCGGTCATGTCCGGCCTAACTCCGCTGCCGACCCGGGTGTCGTGTACGACAGCGGCTGGAACGACTGGCTGGCGTTCCTGTGTGGCGCGACGACCGGCGTCAACCCGACAACGTGCAGCGCGCTGAAGAACCAGGGCTACTCGATGGATCCCAGTGATCTGAACGTGGCCTCGATCGCGATCGGCGACCTCGCGGGAAACCAGACCGTGACCCGCAAGCTGACCAACGTGTCCGACAAGACCCTGACCCTGACGCCAACGGTCGCGGGGTTGACCGGCTTCACCACCAAGGTCAACATCGCGTCGTTGACGCTGGCGCCGGGTGAGACGAAGGCGTTCACGGTGACGATCACCCGCACCACCGCAACGCTCGGCTCGTACACGGGTGGGCAGCTCACTTGGTCGGGCAACGGCTACACCGCCCGCAGCCCGATCGTGGTCAAGCCGGTGGCCCTGGCAGCCCCATCCGCCCTTGCTGCCCAGGCGAAGACGACGCTGACGTACGACGTTCGCTTCGGCTACACCGGCCCGTTCTCGGCCACGCCGCGCGGTCTGGTGCCGGGCACGAAGGCACCGGTGACGCTGAGCGATGACCCGACAGACGAGTTCCCGGGCAGCACGAGTGCGCCGCCAAGCGGGCCCAGCGCGTCCTT
>DAOOHL010000096.1:0-9687 GCA_035416185.1 Propionibacteriaceae bacterium
GCCAGGCCGGCAGCCTCCATGGATCCGGTCGCCACCGACAGCAGCCGCTGCCGCATCGACGAGGCCGCCGTGGGGGCCTCCAGGGCAATGCCGTTCGCCGTCCCGCCGGAGACCACGACGACGTGGCCGTCGGTGGGCATCGCCCGTTGCCAGTAGCCGATCCGCTCGCCTCGCGCGACCGGGTGGACGTCGAGCACGGTCGCCGTCACCGTACGCTTCGCGGAGCCACCCAGCCACAGGTCTGTGCCGACGCGCTTGCGGGTGTCGGTGAACAGGGATGCACGCAGGCGGTCATAGTCGCTGGCGGTCACGTGCGAGAACCAGCAGGAGGCCTGCCGTACGGCGAGCGCCGCCTTGGCCAGCCGCTCCGCCTCGGCGGCGTTACCGCCTGTCACCGCGGCCATGGGGAGGTGGAAGGTCCACCCCACCAGGTCGACCTCGTCCAGGTGCTCCGCGAGCAACCCCAGATCGTCGGCGGGCACTCCGAACCGACGCATCGACGTGAGCACCTCGACCAGCACCCGTGGCCGCTCCCCCGTCGCCGCCAGTGCAGCGAGGTCTTTGACCCGCGAGACGGTGTGGATCACGCCGGAATCAGCAACCAGTGCCACCGCGTCGCGGTCGAAGTCCCGCCACGGCTGCAGCACCACGACGTCGCCGGTGAACGCCGTCCGTACGTAACGCACCTCAGCCGCAGTCCCGACCGCCAGGGTGTCCACCCCGAGCGCTTGCGCCTCCGCCGCGAGGGTGGTCAGGCCGAAGCCGTACCCATTGCCCTTGGCCACAGGCACCAGGCCCGGCGTGGCAGCCAGGATGCGTCGCTGGTGAGCGCGCCAGGCGGTGCCGTCGACGCGCAGGGTGATCACGCGTCGACCTCCGGCTGCCGGGCCTGCGCAGCTGACTTCCCGCCCAGCAGTCCCTTGGCCAGCCGTACCGGCGCCTTGGCGACCCGCTTGGCCGCTCCGACGTACCGCGCCCGGTCGAGGTATGCCAAGAAGGCGGCGTACAGGGCTCGGTTGATCGGCTTGTCCCACTCGCCTAGGTACTGCACCGCCTCGCCGCCCGTACCGACCTTGAACTGGATCAGCCCGATCTCCGGGTCATCGGCACCGACGCCCTCGGTGATGCCGCGCAGGTCGTACACCGTCGCGCCGGCCTCGAGGGAGTCGGTGATCATGCGCCACTGGATCGCGTTGGAGCCCCGGACGTCACGCTTCTCGTTGGAGCTGGAACCGTACGAGTACCAGGCGTGCGTACCGACCCGTACCCACGTGGTGGCCGCCACCAGGTCACCCTCGTGGCGGGCCAGGTAGACCCGGATGCGGCCGGGGTCCTCGGCGTTCAGGGCGTCCCACATGGTCTGGAAGTACGACAGTGGCCGGCCAGTGAAGCCGTCGCGCTCGGCGGTCACCAGGTAGAGCTCGTGGAACGCGGGCAGGTCCTCGCGGCCTCCCACGGTCACCTCGACGCCCACCTTCTCGGCCTTCTTGATGTTGCGGCGCCAGAGCTGGTTCATCCCCTTCAACAGCTCGTCGGGAGTCTTCCCGGCCAGCGGCAGCTGGAAGTTGAACGGCGGCTGGCCGGCGGCAAACCCCTCCTCGTCGCGCGGTGGGAGCCAGCCGAGGTGGCGCAGCCGCCCGTACAACCTCGTCGCAGCCGAGTCGACCACGTCGGCCTGCACCTGCGACAAGCGGTCCACCCTCGGGTTGGCGATCGCTGCCTTGATCGTCTCGGCCCCCCACCGTCGCCAGACCAGAGTCGGACCGATGCGTACGGCAAAGGCGCCGCGTCGTTTCACGTACCCCTCAAGGCCGCCGAGGATCTCCCCCACCTCGGCCGACGTCCAATCGACGACCGGGCCTTCTGGCAGGTAGGCCAGGGTGCGCTTCAGCACTGGCAGCGCACGGTAGAGCACGAGTCCCACCCCGACGAGGGTGTGCGAGGTGCCGGAGTAGAACCCAAGCCGTTCGGACTCCCACTCGGGCTTCACCGCAGCCCACGCGGGGGTCTGCAGGAAGCTCGCGGACCCGCGCTGCTCGATGAACGCCAGGTGCTCAGCGGGGCTGATGGGACGGACGGTGATGGTCACCGCCCCAACCTACCGGGTGGCGCTTGCGCATAGCCGCCTTGTGACCTCGCGACAAACGTCGTCCGCGAGGCGGATGACCGGAGCCCACCCGCGAGGTCACGATCCCCACGTCCCGGGTGACACATCGAGACGGCCCCCTGTGACGTCACGGCAGCTACGTCCCGCGTCGGGAGTGGAGAGCCACCCTGTGACGTGCGATCCCGACCTCCCCGGGTTTGGAGTGTGGAAACCCCCCGTGACGCGACAGACGCCCCAGGTCGAGGTTGTGGAGGGCTGCTGTGTATTTTCGCGATACTCACAGCCGCGGGCATCGCGAATACGGGCCTGCCCGCGGCTGTGTGTATCGCGACGACACCGATGTCGCTCGCCGGCGAACGGGCCCGAGACCTGGCCGACAGGTACGTCGACCAGCTTGGACTGATCGACAGTAGGGCTACGCGGCGAACGGACGCGCGATCCGGGCCGACTCCGCGGGCTGCAGGCGATGCCGGCCAATCGCCATGCCCGCTCGAAGGTACCGACAGGTCTCGTCCCAGGTCAGGAACACCTGCTTCCAGGTCAGCCGGACTCGGCTGAAGCCGAGGGAGAAGGCCACGACGTCACGGCGGTGGTCGTCCTCGTATGACTTCTCTGCCCAGTGCCATTCACGGCTGTCGAGCTCGACGATCAAGGAACGTCCGACCAGCAGGTCAACTCGGCCAACCCCTCCGATCGTGGGCTGGCTGACCACGGTCCAGCCGCGTCGCTGGAACCACAGCCTCACCCGGGTCTCGGTGCCGGATCCGGACCGCGGGTCGAAGAACTGCAAGCCTCGGGAACGCTTCGCGACGGACTGACGCTCGATCAGCCGCCGGGTTTCCACCTCCGAGATGTGGCCGCGATCGACGGCCGACTCGAGCACCATCAGTGCCGTCTCGACCGAGTGGTGGCGCAGCACGTGGTCCAGACAGACCTCAAGCGGCATGATCGGCTCGTCCGTCCCCCAGTGCGGGTAGGGCAGCCGGTGGCCCACGACGCCGGGGGACGTGATCGGCGGCGTACCTTGCCGCACAGCGACGTGAAGCTCCCGGTCAGACCCCAGCGGCACCCACAACCCATGGCTTGCGCAGGCGCTGAGACAGGTCAGTCGGGCATTCAGGCGCACGGCACGCATCACCTCAGGGTCGGCATCGGGCGCCGCATACCACCCACGCGTCACTCGAGTCAGCGCCCCGCTGCGAACGGCGGCCTCCAGTTCGCGATTCGTCAGCTCAAGGTCGTGTCGACGGCTCAGTCCATGCACACCATGAGTCTGGCGAAGCCGCACCCCGGACCGCCACTGGCCCTGTGGACAACTCAGTGGCGTGCCGTCGCGATACGCACAGCCCCGGGCAACGTCTATATGGGCCTGCCCGAGGCTGTGCGTATCGCGACGGTACGGCTCGGCTGGCGAGGACGACGTGGGCAACGCAGCCGAAGGTGCTGGCAACACCGTGGGTATCCCGTACTGGACGGCTCGGCTGGCGAGCCGGGAGAATCAGTCCGGCTGGACCGAGTTGCTTGAGACCCCGGGCACACCGTCGTGGATGATCTTGCCCGGGTTGAACAGGCCCTTGGGGTCGACCCCCTCGAACAGCTTCCGCTGGATGAAGACGCCGGCCGGGGAGATGTCGCGCTCCATCCAGGGGCTGTGCTCCTCGCCGACACCGTGATGGTGGGAGACGCCGCCGCCATGCTCGATGAAGGTCTGCTGAATGGCCTGCTTGACCGCGTCGTACGTCTCCATGTTGTGCTCGGAGGCGTCGTTGATCGCGAAGGTGAAGTACTGGCAGGCGCCCGAATGGTACGAGTGCGACTGGTGGCACATGATGAAGCCCTGCACGCCACAGTCGTCGAACGCCTTCTGCGCGGCTGCTGTGACGGCGCGGTGCATCTCCTCCATCTTCGACCAGGGCATCGGCGTCTCGGACACGTCCGCCGGGATGCCGCGGTCGAGCAGGAAGTCACGGATGTACGGCACATCGAACTTCTTCTGGTCGTACAGCGCACCCGGCCCCTTGCCGACACCCATGCCGCCATGGGCGCTGATGAACTTGCCGACCAGGCCCTTCTCGTAGCGCACGTGCACCGGGGTGCCTTCGTAGCCGATGAACGCCAGGCAGATCTGGGTCAGGTCCCAGCCCTTCCCCTCCATCACCTTCTGGATCGCCTTGCTCATCAGGTGGCCGACCCGGCTCGACTTCTTGCCGTTGGCCATCGAGAAGGCGGTCTCATTGGCGTCCATGACGCGGGTGATCGAGGGGGCGGCGTCCGACGCGGCAAGGGCTTCCATCGCCCTGAGACCGGAGTAGTAGTCGGGGAAGAAGTAGGCCTGGATCTCCCGGACCTCCGGCAGCCGGTGCACGTTCATCCACGCCTCGGTGATGATGCCCAGCCGACCCTCCGAGCCGATCACCATCTCGCGCACCGACGGGCCCGACGAGTACGACGGCAGTGGCCGCAGCTCGAGGGTCTGGCCCGCCATCACCATGCGCAGGCCGCGGGTGATGTCGGCGATGTCGCCGTACTTGTCCGACTGCATGCCCGACGAGCGGGTCGCGATCCAGCCACCGACGGTCGACCACATGAAGGAGTCAGGGAAGTGGCCAAGCGTCCAGCCCCTGGCGTTGAGCTGCACCTCCATGTCGGGCCCGAGCACACCGGCCTGAATTCGAGCAAGGCCCGCGTCCTCGTCGATCTCGAGCACCCGGTTCATCCGGCCCAGGTTGATCGAGACGACCTGACGGGTCTCGCCCGGCAGCGCCTCGAGAGCGCCGACGATGTTGGAGCCGCCGCCGTACGGGATGAGCACAGCCTCGGCCTCGACGCACGCATCGACGATCGCGACCACGTCCTCCTCGGAGCCCGGGTACACCACCACGTCGGGCAGCCGACCCAGGTCATTGCGGCGGATCCGGACCAGGTCACGCACACCGCGGCCGAAGCCGTGAACGACGCGCGCCTCGGCGTCGGTCTTGATGTGCTTCTCGCCGACCGCGGCCACCAGCTTGTCGCGTAGAGCGTCGGTCAGCTGCGACGGCGGCACGTCGAGCGAGGCGAACGACGGGGCACCCCCGCCTGCCTTGGTGACGTCGACGCCCAGCCGCTCAAGGACGAACGGGGCGAACTTGGGCTTGTCTGCGAAGGAGAACTCCTTGCCCTCGGTGCCCCAGCCCCACCACTTCTGCTGCTTGACGTCGTTCACGTGGTTCACTCCCTCTTCTGGTCCGGCGCGTTGGGCGCGTCCGGTGCGCTGTCTGGTGACGCTGCCGAGGCGACCGCTGCCTGGCGCAACGTCACAGCCCGAGCGTAGTCGTCCAAGGTGGGCAGCCCGTACGCGCGGGCGGTCGAGTCGTGCAGCTGCAGGACGGTACGACGCATGCGGTCGTTGAACTGGTGCGCGATCTCACCGGGGGCAGGCTGGAGTGGCGGCCCGAAGACGACGTGAACCGTGGGGCGACCGCGCGGCAGGTGGTTCTGCCCGTACGGCCAGGCGGCGAACGCGCCGACCAGAGCGACTGGCAGCGCGGGAACGTCGCGGGAGATGCACAGGGCAGCGACGCCCGGCGTGAAAGGACCCATCGCGCCGGTACGCGAACGGGTCCCCTCCGGGAAGATCAGCAACGGGACGCCGTCCTGGAGCAGCTGCCCGGACAGTCCCTTCCGGCTACGGAGCCCGCGCCGCTCGATCGGGTAGGTGTTGATGAACGCCTGGGTCGGCACCCGCTTCCACCACGCGTCGTAGAAGTAGTCAGCGGCAGCGCCGGGCGACAGGTACTTGGAGAGACGCCTGGGCAGGGCGCCGATGATGAGCGGGGTGTCGAGGTGTGACGAGTGGTTCGCGAAGGCGACGAAGGGCGCCTCGAGCCGGTCGAGGTGCTGCTTGCCATGCACCTGGACGTCGACCAGCCGCCACACCAGCGGCTTCAGCATCAACTGCTGGGTGACGAACCGGAGGCTCGCGCCCGCCGGGGACTGGTGCCGCTCGCGCTCACGGTCGGAGGTGTCAGGCTTGTCGAGCCGGTCGACTTTCTCCGGCTTCGGCTTCTCCACCTTGTCAGGCTTGTCGGCCCTGTCGGCCTTATCGGTCTTGTCAGCCCGGTCGTCGAGATCGGCCTGATCGCTCGCCCCTGGCAGCTCCGCCATCACGCCTCAGTGCTTCTTCCGGCGCGACGCCGACAGCTTGCCGGAGAACCAGCGGATGGCACGGCGCGGGATCAGCCGGGCCGCGTTGACCGCGAAGGTCCAGCGCTTGGCCGGGATGGAGATGACGTTGCCCGCCTCGTTGTCGTCGAGGGCGTCCTTGGCGACCTCCTCGGCGCTCAGCCAGACCCACTCGGGCAGGTTCCCGGCCCGGATGCCCGCGCGCTGGTGGAACTCGGTGTGCACCCAGCCGGGCATGACCGCGGTCACCTTGACGCCCGTACCAGCCAGCTCCACCGACAGTCCTTCGGTGTAGTTGAGCGCCCACGCCTTCACCGCCGAGTAGTTGCCCGTGGTGATGATCGCGGCCGAGCTGGCGATGTTGATGATCGACCCGTGGCCACGCGCCTTCATTGCGCGACCGGCCGCGCCGGAGAGGATCAGCACAGCCAGGCACATCACGTCGAGCGCCTTCACATGCACCTCGACGTCAGGGTCGAGCAGCGAGCCGTGGATGCCGAACCCGGCGTTGTTGATCACCATCTCGATGGGCCGATCAGGGTCCTCGATGCGGCCGGCGACCAGGTCCATGTCTTCCCGTACGGACAGATCGGCAGTGATCGTCTCGACCTCGACGCCATGCCGGTCATGCAGCTCAGCAGCCACCTCGGACAGCCGTTGGGTATCGCGCGCCACGAGCACAAGGTCGTAGCCACGGTTTGCGAGCTCACGCGCGAACGCGTTCCCGATCCCGGCCGTCCCCCCAGTCACCAACGCGGTCGCCATGGAGGCAAACCTACGACGTGCGCCCGGACGGTGTCGAAAGCACCCAGGATTCCCCGTCCGCCTTCATTGCTTCCAGACAACCGACAACGTAGTGGTTTGTTGTGATCCGACAGGGTGCCACCCCACCGGGTGGGGACTCGACCTCAGTCGGCCGGCCTGATCACCAGCAGCAGGTCGCCGCCCTCGACGGCCGAAGGATGACCGAGGATGACCCGCTCCACCACGCCACCGACCGGTGAGGTGATCGCGGCCTCCATCTTCATCGCCTCGATGGTCGCCACCGGCTGGCCAGCCTCGACGGTGTCGCCCTCGGCGACCGTCACCGTGACGACGCCGGCAAACGGGGCGCCGACGTTGCCCGGCTTGGAGGTGTCGGCGCGCTCGGCGACGGCCACGGTCGACTTCACGGCGTTGTCGCGTACGGAGACCATCCGCATCTGGCCGTTCATCAGGCAGACCACCTGACGCATGCCGTGCTCGTCGGGGTCACCGATCGAGACCAGGCTCATCAGCAGGGTCTTGCCGGGCTCGATCGGCACCTCGTGCTCCTGGCCGACGACGAGCCCGTGCAGGAACTGCCGGGTGGTCAGCACGCCGAGCTCGCTGAACTCCTCGACCGCCTCTTCGTAGTCCTTCGTCGGGCCGGGGAAGAGCAGCCGGTTCAGGGTGCGGCGAGGGTCCTTCTCGAGGGCGTCGGCGTCGGCATCCGAGAGCTCGGTGACGACCGGCTTGGTCGTACGACCCTCGAGCGCCTTCGAGCGGAACGGCTCCGGCCAGCCACCGGGCGGGTCACCGAGGTCACCGTTCAGGAAGCCGATCACCGAGTCAGGGATGTCGTACTTGGCCGGGTTGGCCTCGAAGTCAGCCGGGTCGGCGCTCGCACCCACGAGGGCCAGCGCAAGGTCGCCGACCACCTTCGACGACGGGGTCACCTTGACCAGGTTGCCGAGGATCCGGTTGGACGCGGCGTACATGTCCTCGATCGCCTCGAACTTGTGGCCGAGCCCCAGCGAGATGGCCTGCTGGCGCAGGTTCGACAGCTGCCCACCAGGGATCTCGTGGTGGTACACCCGACCGGTGGGGCCAGGCAGACCCGACTCGAAGGGCCCGTACAGCAGGCGCAGCGTCTCGAAGTACGGCTCCAGAGACGTGGCAGCATCAAGCGAGAGTCCGGTTGCTCGCTCCGTGTGGTCGGTGCAGGCGATCAGCGCCGACATCGACACCTGCGAGGTCGTGCCCGCCCAGGCAGCCGATGCTACGTCGACGGCATCGACATCGGCGGCGATAGCGGCGAGCAACGTGGCGAGCTGACCGCCAGCGGTGTCGTGGGTGTGCAGGTGGACCGGCAGGTCGAACCGCTGCCGCAGGGCCTTCACCAGCACCGCCGCGGCCGGGGCGCGCAGCAGGCCAGCCATGTCCTTGATCGCGAGGATGTGCGCGCCAGCCTCGACCAACTGCTCGGCCAGGTGCAGGTAGTAGTCGAGGGTGTAGAGCGTCTCGCCGGCCGACATCATGTCGCCCGTGTAGCACAGGGCCGCCTCGGCCACACCGTACGGCGTCTCCCGAACCGCCTCGATCGCAGGCCGGATCTGGTCGACGTTGTTGAGCGAGTCGAAGATGCGGAAGATGTCGACGCCGGTCGCCGCCGCCTCGTGCACGAATTTGCGGGTCACCGCGAGCGGGTACGGGGTGTAGCCCACCGTGTTCTTGCCGCGCAGCAGCATCTGTAGCGGGATGTTGGGCATCGCCTCGTGCAGCTGGGCGAGCCGGCTCCACGGATCCTCCTTGAGGAAGCGCAGCGCGACGTCGTAGGTGGCTCCGCCCCAGACCTCGCTCGACCACAGCTGCGGAAGCAGCCGAGCCACATAGGGCGCGACGTTGGTCAGGTCGCGCGTACGGACGCGGGTCGCCAGCAGCGACTGATGGGCATCGCGGAAGGTCGTGTCGGTGACGGCAACCCCGTCGCGGTCGCGGAGGGCCTTCGCGAAGCCCTCGGGGCCGAGCTCGAGCAGCTGCTGCCGCGAGCCGGCGGGCGGCTCGGCCGACAGGTCGACCTGAGGCAGCTTCGTGCGAGCCACCAGCGGCGTACGGGGATCCCCGTACGGCTTGTTCACCGTGACGCCAGCCAGGTACTTCAACAGCTTCGTGCCGCGGTCGGCCGGGACGCGGTGCTGGAGCAGCTCGGGGCGCTCGTCGATGAAGGAGGTGGTGACCCGGCCCGCGCGGAAGTCGGGGTCGTCGATGACGCCCTCGAGGAACGGGATGTTGGTCGACACGCCACGGATGCGGAACTCCGACAGCGCCCGCGCCATCCGGCGAGCGGCGAGGTCGAACGTACGGCCGCGGGTGGTCAGCTTCACCAGCATCGAGTCGAAGTGGGCCGCGATCTCCGACCCGGTGAAGACCGTGCCGCCGTCGAGTCGGACGCCAGCGCCACCAGGTGAGCGGTAGGTGGTCAACTTGCCGGTATCGGGCCGGAAGCCGTTGGAGGGGTCCTCGGTGGTCACCCGGCACTGCATCGCCGCGCCGTTCACGTGGATCCGGTCCTGAGCGAGGCCGAGGTCGTCGAGGGTCTGGCCCGACGCGATCCGGATCTGCGACTGCACCAGGTCGACGTCGGTGACCTCCTCGGTGACCGTGTGCTCGACCTG
>DAOOHL010000097.1:0-9654 GCA_035416185.1 Propionibacteriaceae bacterium
CCGCCACGAGCACCACCCCACCGAGCGCCGCCGCCAACCACCACGACACCGACGCCAACCACAGCAGAGCGGCTGCCACGAGCACGCCGATCAGCATCGACACCATCACGGCAACGATCCGGAACAGCTCGACGATGCCGCGCTGCACCCTGAGCCTGGTGGGCGGGTCGTACGTCAGCGCCGCGTCGCCGACCTGCTCCGTGCGACGTAGCTTCGCCGGCGGTGAGCCGATCCACGAGGTGGCCTTCTTGGCACGGGTACGGGCGGGCGCCGCCGACAGCACCGCCACGAGGCCGCCCTTCGGCACTTTCCGACCTGGCGCAGCCATGCCCGAGTTGCCGAGGAACGCCTGCTTGCCGACCTGGGTGTGGTCGACGCGGATCCAGCCGCCGCCCAGCTCGTACCCACCGAGCAGCGTGTCGTCGGCGAGGAACGATCCCTCCCCGACAGTGACCAGGGACGGGATCAGCAGCACGGTGGAGGCCTCGGCGTCCTTGCCGATCTCGGCACCCAGCAGCCGCAGCCAGATGGTCGTGAACCACCCGGCGTAGATCGGGTAGAGCCACGTACGGGCCTCGTCGAGCAGCCGGATCGTGGCCCAGGCCGCCAACCCAGCTCCGCTCTGCACGGGGTGGGCGCCGACCCTGACGAACAGCCCCAGGAACCGCACGAGACCAAGAACCGACACCGCGACGACCACGAACCCGAGCACCGTCGCCGGCGCCAACCAGACCAGGGCATGCAGCAGCATTCCGCCGACCCCGGCGCCACGCGGCGCGGTCACCAGCACGAGCGCCAGGCCAGCGGCCACGCCGAGCAGGGGGACCACCGCCAGCACCAGCGAGACCACGCCGTACGCCACCGTCCACCCCGGCTTGGCGGGCGGCGTCAGGCCCCACGGCCCACGCGCCTCACGGCCAGATCGACGCGCCGGCGAGCCGGTCCAGTACTCGCCCTCCGGTACCCGGCCCTGCACGGACGACCCCGGCCCGACTTCAGCCCCTGCCCCGACATCCGCACCGGGGCCGAGGGTGGTTCGCATCCCGATCCGAGCTTGCTCCCCGATCCGTACGGTGCCGACCTCGAGCCAGTCACCATCCAGCCAATACCCCGCGAGGTCGCACTCGAGCTCGACAGACCCACCGTCGCCAATGTCGAGCAGCCCGGTCACCGGCGGCACCGTGTGCAGGTCGACCTCGCGCCCGACCCGCGCGCCGAGCAGGCGGGCGTACCAGCGCATCAGCACCGCGCCCGACATGCTCGTGGCCATCAGCTCCTCGGTCACCCGCTCGGCCAGCCAGAGCCGACCGTGCGCGCGACCGCCACGGGGGTAGCGGCCAGGGCCGACCGGGCGCAGGATCAGGCGGACGGCGGCCGCGGCCATCACCATGCGACCCACCGGGGTGACCACCAGCAGGAACCCCGCCGCGACCAGCCACCACGACACCGGCGCTACACCCAGCCCAAGCCAGCCGGTGAGGTTCACCCCGATCGCCAACCAGGTGAGCCAGCGCAGACCGCCGATGGTGCGCAAGGGGACGACGGCCAGGAGCTGACCGATCTGCGTACGGCGGCGCACCGGCGACACGCTCGGATTGAGCCGAGACGCGGGGGCGTCCAGCTCAGCCAGATGGGTAGCCATCCCGGCGAGGGTGGGGTGGTCGTACACGTCGGTCACGCCCGCCTCGGCGTGCCGCTCGCGGATCCGGGCGACGAGGTGCGCGACACCCAGTGACGTGCCGCCCAGGTCGAAGAAGTCAGCGGCCGGGTCTGTCACCGTCGTGCCAAGGATGTCGGCCCAGAGCCCTGCGAGCCAGGTCTCCTGCTCGCTGAGCGCATGGCTGGTCCCCGACACGGGCTCGGCACCAGGCAGCGGCCACGGCAGCGCGTCCCGGTCGATCTTGCCCGAGGTGCGGGTGGGCAGGTGATCGACGACGGCCAACCGCGGGACGAGCGCCGCGGGCATGTCAGCGCGCAGCTTCTCGACAGCGGCAGCCTGGTCGAACGTGGCGTCGGTCGCGAGGTAGCCGACCAGCACCTTGGCCCCGGACGCGGTGGTCCGCACGGCGGCGGCCGCCCCCCGTACGCCCGGCAGTGCGTTGAGCGCCGCATCGACCTCGCCGAGCTCGATCCGCCGACCGCCGACCTTGACCTGGTCATCAGCGCGGCCCAGGAACAGCAGCCCGGCCTGGTCGTTCACGACCAGATCCCCCGACCGGTAGGCGCGCTCCCAGCCCAGCGACGGCATCGCGGCGTACTTCTCCGCGTCCTTGGCCGGATCCAGGTAGCGAGCCAGCCCGACCCCGCCGATCACGAGCTCGCCGCTCGCGCCCTCAGCCACAGGCGCTCCGTCGAGGCCTACGACCGCGAGGTCCCAGCCGTCCAGCGGCAGCCCGATCCGTACCTCCTCGCCCGGATGAACCTGCGCAGCGCAGGCCACGACCGTCGCCTCAGTCGGACCGTACGTGTTCCAGACCTCCCGCGTGTCCGTCGCGTAGCGGTTCCCGATCTCCGGTGGGCACGCCTCGCCACCGAGGATCAGCAGCCGTACCCGCTTCAGCGATTCGCTCGGCCACAGCAGCACCAGCGTCGGCACCGTCGAGACCACCGTGACCCGGTTCGCCACCAGCCACGGTCCAAGGTCCATGCCACTCTTCACCAGCGACCGCGGCGCCGGTACGAGGCAGGCCCCGTGCCGCCATGCCAACCACATCTCCTCGCACGACGCGTCGAACGCCACCGACAGCCCGGCCATCACCCGGTCGGCGTCACTGATCGGCGCCTCAGGCAGGAACAGCCGCGCCTCCGCATCCACGAAGGCCGCCGCGGACCGGTGCTGGACCGCGACGCCCTTCGGCTTACCGGTCGACCCGGAGGTGAAGATCACCCAGGCGTCGTCGTCGAGCTCGACCGTCGGCAACGGCTCCACCGGGGAACGGGCAGCACCCCGTATGGTCAGGGCCAGCTCGTCGCCGAGCACCGCCGCGACGCCAGCCTCGTCGAAGACCAACCGGGCTCGCTCGTCTGGGTCATCCGCATCCACCGGAACATAGGCGCAACCAGCGAGCAGGATCCCCAGGATCCCCACATAGAGCGACGGCGTGCCCGACGAGATCCGGATCCCCACCCGGTCGCCACGATCAATCCCGTGTGCCGCCAGGTCCTCGGCCACCTCGATGGCCGCGTTGGCCAACTCCTCATAGGAGAGCACTTCCGCACCGTTGTCGAGCGCATGCGAGTCCCCGTACTCGGCGACCGTGGTCTGGATGATGTCGACCAGCGTCCGCGGCGGTGGCGCGAGGTGGGCGCGGAGCAGGGACGACACAGGGTCATCCTCGCCCACAAAGGTGAACGGAGAGGGAATCTCGACGTCAGCCGTACGCTGTGGTCCATGGAGCTTCTGCCCCTCACCTTCGCCAGCGGATGGGCCAGCGGCGTGAACGCCTATGCGACCGTGCTGGTCCTCGGCTTGCTCGGTCGCTTCGCCCACACCGGCGGCATCCCTGAGGGGTTCCAGCGCACCGACGTGCTCATCGTCATGGCGATCCTCACGCTGGTGGAGTTCGTAGCCGACAAGATCCCTTACGTCGACTCCGCCTGGGACACCATCTCCACGGTCGTCCGCCCGATCGCGGGCGCACTGATCGGCGCCCTGATCGCGGGTGCGAGCGGGGACCTGCTCACCATCTCGCTCGCGGCGGTCGGTGGCGTCACCGCTCTGCTCTCCCACCTCACCAAGGCAGGGATCAGGCTGGCGGTGAACACCTCCCCCGAGCCGGTCAGCAACATCGGCGCCTCGTTGATCGGTGACGTCGGGGTGGTGGGGATCACGACGCTCGCGACCGTCGCGCCCATGCTCGCCGCGGGGATCGTCGCCGTCGTGATGGTCGCCGGCTTCATCGTGCTGTGGTTCGCAGTGTCCCGGATCCGGCGCGGCTGGCGTGCCTTCCGCCGCTGGTTCCGACGCACGACCGCCGAACCCACCCGCACCGCATGAGCGGACCCGACCTGCCGGTCGTGGTCGTCGGCGCCTCGCTCGGTGGGCTGGCGGCAGCTGTCCGGTTGGCGAAACTCGGTCACCAGGTGACCCTGGTCGACGGCGCGGCCGACCCGACACCCTCACTACCGGATCTGATCGAGCTGCCAGCCGCGTGGCGCGACCTGTTCCGCAAGTCGGGTCGCATCCTTGACGCGGCCCTCGCCGAAGAGCACCTTGACCTGGTCCCCGCGCCGCCACGGGTGCTGGCGGACGGTGTACGGCTGCCGACGGACCGAGGCGAGCAGTTCGCCGCCCTCACCGCCGCGTACGGGACCTCGGTAGCTGAGTCGTGGCGCGACCTGCTCGACGAGGCCGATGACGCCTGGCAAGTGGTCCGCCGGGCTGGCCTGGAGACCCACGACCTCACCGACCCGGCCGTCGCCCGCCTGCTCGCCCGTCACACCACCGTCGCCGACCTGGCTGAGCGAATCGCTCCCCCGGCCCTCCGCCACGTGGTGGAGCACGTGGCCCAGGATCGTCACGTCGATCCAGCCCATGCACCAGCCTGGTGGGTGACGGAACTGTGTGTACGGCGGACCTTCTCTACCTGGCAGCTCGTCGACGCCGCCGGCACTCCCCAGCCGGGCAGCCGGCTGGCCGACCTCCTGCTGGCTCGCGCCGACCGGCGTGGCGTCGAACGCCGTACGGGCATCGTGACCGCCATCCAGCTCCTCGGCCACCAAAGTGTCGCGGTCCGGCTCTCTGACGGGTCGACGGAACCGGCCGCCGCCGTGGTCAGCGGGGTCGACCTGTGGCAGCACCGCCGACTGACCGGCCAGCCGGCACCTGCCCTCTCACGCCGGCTCGGCCCCGTACCCCTGCCCTCTCGGCCGCTCACAGCGACCGACACCCAGACCCCGACCTGGGAGGAGCCCGACACGTGGCGGGCACTCGAGCCAGTCGCCGGGCCAGTCCCTCGCGTGGCGTACGCCGGGTCGGGCACCGTGGCCGGCGACCTGCCCTGGGCTCGCCTGCTGGTGGGGGCACTGGCGACGTACGAGGTGCATGAGTGGCTGACCGGCGAGGACGTCCGTCCGGCCAACAAGTCCGGCCACCGTAGCCGCGCTGCACGAGTGGCGGGTTCGGCGTAGGCTGGGTGATCACGTCTTCCACAGGGAGCTTCATCTGTGACCAACGCCACGCCGCTCGAACGTGAGCTTGCGCTCGAGCAGACCCACGTGGACCTCGTCTACTCGAACCTGATCGCGGCCACGGCCTCGGCTCGTCAGGTCGCCGCAGACGGTGCCTCGCGTTACCAGTCAGATCGTGAGTCGTACGTCCGCGAGGAGGACGGCACCGCCCTCTTCGAGCGCGACGCCTTTGCCTTCCAGGCGGCCAGGCGGCTGGCGATCCTCGACGCTGAGCATGAGGGGCTCGTCTTCGGCAAGCTCGACAGCGTCGCCGAGGATGTGCGCTACATCGGCCGGATCGGCGTGCGCGACCCAGACTTCGAGCCGCTGGTCATCGACTGGCGTGCGCCTGCGGCCGAACCGTTCTACCGGGCCACGCCCACGTCGCCGATGGGCGTGGTACGGCGCCGCGTCCTGCGGTGCCGCGACGACCTCGTGATCGGTATCGAGGACGACCTGCTCGACGCCGACGCCGCCCCGCCAGACATGGTCGTGATCGGCGAGGGCGCTCTGATGGCCGCGCTGACCAGGGCTCGTGGGCACCAGATGCGCGACATCGTCGCAACTATCCAGGCTGAGCAGGACGAGGCGATCAGGGCTCCGTACGCCGGGGTCACGGTGATCGCTGGCGGTCCTGGTACGGGCAAGACCGTGGTCGGCCTGCACCGTACGGCGTACCTGCTCTACTCCAACCGACGCCGGTTCGAGAACGGCGGCGTGCTCGTGGTAGGCCCCTCCCCAGTGTTCATGACGTACATCGAGCGGGTGCTGCCATCGCTCGGCGAGGACTCGGTCACCCTGCGGTCGCTGGGCCAGATCCCGTCTGACGTCCTCGTGCTGCCGCCGATCAGCCGGACCGACGAGGCCGACGCGGCCGTCGTGAAGGGCTCGCTGCGGATGGTGCCGGTGCTGCGCAGGCTGGTCGCGCTGCCACGCGACGACGTCGACCTGCTGGCTGTCTCGGTGAAGGGTGAGGCCCTGCTGCTGCGCAGCGAGGAGCTGAACCGGATCCGGCAGAACGTGCTGGCCACCCATCAGCTCAACCGGTCGCGTGGTGACGCCGAGACAGCGCTGATCTCCGCGCTGTGGCGCAAAGCCCCGGACGACCTCGACGTCGACGACTTCGACCACTTCGAGAAGCTGATCCGCGACTCGTCCGCGTTCGAACGCTTCGTCGCGCAGTGGTGGGCACCGCTGAGTGCCCCCGACGCCCTGCGTCGCCTCGCCGACCCGGCGGTGGTGGCCAGCGTGGCAGGCAGCGAGCTGTCCCGTGCCGACCAGGCCGCCCTGGCCGAGTCGTACCAGCAGGCCGACTGGTCGATTGCCGACGTTGCCCTGCTCGACGAGCTGGTCGCCCAGCTGGGCCCGGAGCCCCGCAGCGAGGAGGGCCCGGACCTGTTCGGCGGCGACGTCGAGTACAACGAGATCGTCACCACCGCCGACCGGCTGCGCGACGACCGGGACCTCGACTCCGAGGACCCGCACTCGACCTACGCCCACGTGCTGATCGATGAGGCCCAGGACGTGACGCCGATGCAGTGGCGGATGCTGCGCCGCCGGGGCGCACAGGCCTCGTGGACCGTGGTTGGCGACCCCGCCCAGTCGTCCTGGCCGGATGTGGCCGAGACTCAGCGCGCGCTCACCGACCTGATCGGCAGCGCCCCCAGCCGCACGTTCCGGCTCTCCACCAATTACCGCTCCCCGGCTGAGGTGTTCGATCTCGCCGCCCGCGTGATCGTCCGCGACTTCCCTGACGCCGACCTGCCGGTGGCGGTCCGGAGCACGGGGAGCGACCCCCTGCTGCTGGTCATTCCCTCAGCCGACCTGGCCGACCAGATCCGGTCAGCGGTCACGACATTGCTCAGCCAGGTGCAAGGCACCGTGGGCGTGATCGTGCCGCAGCGCCACCACGCCCTGGTGTCCGACGTGGTGGCCCAGATGGCCGACGAGCGCATCGCCGTGCTGACCCCGCTCGAGGTCAAGGGCCTCGAGCACGACGGTGTGCTGGTCGTCGACGCCGACGGGATCGTCGCCGAGTCGGCAGGCGGGATTCGGGTGCTGTACGTGGCGCTGACCCGCGCCACCCACCGCATGGTGGTCATGGATCTGGATGCCCCGGGAGCGTGGCGACCAGCGCCGCTAGGGTGAACGCCGTGTCCCACCCGACCATCGCCGAGCTGTTGGCGACCGCCGACCGGCCACTGGCCTCCTTCGAGTTCTTCCCACCGAAGACCGAGGAGGAGTCGGAGCGGCTGTGGCAGTCGATCCACAAGCTGTCGCCGTTGAAGCCGGACTTCGTCTCGGTGACGTACGGCGCAAACGGGTCTAGCCGGGACCGGACGATCCACCTCACCCGACGGTTGGCTCTCGACCCGGACGTGCGCACGATGGGCCACCTCACCTGCGCCTCGCAGTCGCGTGACGACCTGGTCAGCACCATCGAGAGCTACCGCGACTCCGGGCTGCGCCACATCCTGGCCGTCCGCGGCGACATGCCGGGCGGCCCGACCCAGCCCTGGGTCCGACACCCCGACGGTCTGGCGAACGCCACCGAGCTGGTCCGGCTGGTGAAGGAGGTCGGCGACTTCTGCGTTGGCGTCGCCGCGTTCCCTGACGTGCATCCGCAGGCCCGCAATGCCGACCTCGACGCCCGTCTGCTGGTCGAGAAGGCCGAGGCCGGCGCGGAGTTCGCGATCACCCAGCTGTTCTTCGACGCCGATGCCTACTTCCGGCTGGTCGACCGGGTGCGCGCGCTGGGCTGCGACCTGCCGATCATCCCGGGCATCCAGCCGATCACGATCTTCTCCCAGGTGCAGCGGTTCGCCGAGTTCAGCGGCGCCGCCCTGCCCGCCTCGGTCGTGGCGCGCCTCGAGGCCGTCTCCGACGACCCGGACCAGGTGCGCGAGGTCGGTCGCACGATCGGGGTCGAGCTCTGCCGCAGGCTGCTCGACGGCGGTGCGCCCGGACTGCACTTCTTCACGCTGAACCGGTCGGCCGCCACGCGCTCGATCGTCAAGGAGCTGTGGCGCCTCCAGCGCTAGTACACGCGGCGTACGGCCAGGTTCGCCAGCGCCAGCAGCGCCGTCTCGCCGTCATCGTGCAGCTGGACGGAGTCCAGCGCGCCCACCGCTGTCTCGTACCCCTGCTGGATCTCGGCCTCGACCAGGGCCACAGCGCCCGATGCGTCGATGATTCCGCGTGCCTCGTCCACCCCTGCGGCATCCAGCGCCGGGTCACCGACGAGCGCCTCCAGCCGCGACCTGGCCGCGTCCGCCGATCGCTGTCGGGCGAGCCCCACGAGCAGGGTCTGCTTGCCTTCGCGCAGGTCATCGCCAGCTGGTTTCCCGGTCAGGGCCTCGTCCCCGTACACCCCGAGCAGATCGTCACGCAGCTGGAACGCGCGGCCGAGCGGCGACCCGTACGCCCCCAGTGCGGCGACCACCTCGGCCGAGGCACCGCCCAGCACCGCGCCGGCCTGCAGGGGCCGGGTGACGGTGTAGCGGGCTGACTTGTACTCGGTCACCCGACGGGACAAGTCGACGGCGCGCTCCGGGTCGGCTCGTTCCGACTGCGCCCGGATGTCGAGGAACTGCCCACAGGTGACCTCTGTCCGTACTGCGTCCAGCAGCGGACGGGCAGCCGCCAGCCGATCCAGACTCGATGTCTCCACCATCGCCACTGACCACATCAGCAGCAGGTCGCCCAGCAGGATCGCCCCGGCCCGACCGTACGAGTCAGAGTCACCCCGCCAGCCCTGCCGGCGATGGTTCGCAGCAAAGGCAACGTGCGCGGCTGGCTTGCCACGCCGAGTGTCAGAGGCGTCCATCACGTCGTCGTGGGCGAGGGCAGACGCGTGCAGCAGGTCGAAGCTGGCGGCCGCAGCCAACACCGGGAGGCTGTCGACAGGCTGGCCACTGGCGGCTGCGAACCCCCACCAGCAGAAGCCCGGACGGAACCGCTTCCCACCGCTGACCAGCAGCTCGGCCGCGTCGACCAAGGGCGTGATCTCCTCGCCGATCTCCCGCACCTCTGCCCGCCGCTGCTCCAGGAACGCCGCGATGACGCGGGAGACGTCGGCCCGGAAGGCGGCGGAGAGCGGGTCGTTCGCGTCGTACGGCACGGGCTCAGCCTACCCAGCGCCGCCCTGGCATAACCTGGCGCGATGGTCCTGGTGAGCGCAGCCACGGTGCTGCCTCGCGCCCCGGGTGTCTACCGGTTCAAAGCTGGCGGCAGGGTGCTGTACGTCGGACGCGCCACCGATCTTCGGTCCCGGGTCCGGTCCTACGCGGGCGACCTCCGTGATCGTCGCCACCTGAGCCGGATGGTGCCGCAGATCACCTCGGTGGAGGCGCTCGAGTGTGCGTCGGTACATGAGGCAGCCTGGCTGGAGCGGACCCTGCTCGAACAGTCCCTGCCCCGGTGGAACCGCACCCGGGGCGGCGCCGAGGTGCCCTGCTGGTTGGTGCTCGACGACGGCGCCCGGAC
>DAOOHL010000098.1:0-9577 GCA_035416185.1 Propionibacteriaceae bacterium
CGGCGCTCACGTACGGTGGAAGGACCAGCGATGGAAGGAGCCGACCATGAGTGACACCCACCGCGAGTTCCCGCCCGAGATCCCCGACGACGCCACCCCCGACGAGCAGCGGTGGATCAAGCGGCAGATCTCCGAGGGCGGACCCGTACCGATCGACGACGACCCGGTCGCCACCCGTACGCTCGCCGACCAGCGGGCCGAGGAGGAGGACGCGGGGTGACCGCTGCCCGCGGCGACAAGGACCCGCTGTACGGAGCCGAGACCCGCAAGGCGATCGACAACTTCCACCTCTCCGGCGAACCGATGCCGACCGCCGTGGTCAGGTGGCTGGCGAGGATCAAGGCTGCAGCGGCGACCGTCAACGGCCGCCTCGGTGAGCTTGACCCGGCGGTGGCCGACCGGATTGCCGCTGCCGCTCAGCGGGTGGCCGAGGGAGAGTTCGACGACCAGTTCCCGATCGACGTCTTCCAGACCGGCTCCGGCACCTCGACCAACATGAACGCCAACGAGGTGATCGGCACCCTCGCCGGCGCCCACCCCAACGATGACGTCAACCACGGCCAGTCCTCCAACGACGTCATGCCGTCGGCGGTCCATCTGGCTGCGTTGGACCTTGTCGTACGGGAACTGCTCCCCGCGCTCGACCAGCTGACCACGGCCCTGGCGGCCAAGGCGAGCGAGTTCGCCGGCGTGGTGAAGGCGGGCCGTACGCACCTGATGGACGCCGTCCCGGTAACCCTGGGCGATGAGTTCGGCGGGTACGCCTCCCAGGTGCGTCTCGGGATCGACCGCGTCACCGCCACGCTCGATCGGGTCGGCCAGATCCCCCTTGGCGGTACGGCGACGGGGACCGGCCTGAACACTCATCCTGACTTCGCCGCTGGGGTACGGGAACTGCTCGCCGAGGAGTCCGGGCTGACCATCGCTGTGCCGGCTGATCGCTTCGAGGCCCAAGCCAGCCGGGATGCGCTGGTGGAGCTCTCCGGGGCCTTGAAGGCGGTCGCGGTCTCGCTGACCAAGATTGCTCAAGACATCGTGCTGATGTCGTCGGGACCCCGGACGGGTTTCCGGGAGATCCAGCTGCCTGAGTTGCAGAAGGGGTCGTCGATCATGCCGGGCAAGGTGAACCCGGTGATCCCGGAGGTCGTGCTGCAGGTCTGCGCTCAGGTGATCGGCAACGACACCACCATCACGGTCGCCGCGATGCAGGGACAGCTCGAGCTGAACACCCGCGTACCGGTGATCGCTCGCAACCTGCTCTCGTCCATCACGCTGCTGACGAACGCCTCGGCAGCGTTCGCCGAGAAGTGCATTGCAGGAATAGAGGTCGACGAGGACGGCGCCCGACAGTCAGCCGAGGGCACCCTCGCCGCAGCCACTGCGCTGAACCCCCTGCTCGGCTACGACAAGGTCGCCGAGCTGGTCAAGGAAGCCGCCACCTCAGGGCGCCCCCTCCGCGAGGTCGCCCTGGCGGCCGGTGTGGACGAGAAGGCGTACGACGAGCACCTCGACCTCGCCAGGATTGCCGCGGGGAACCGATCCTCGCGCTGATCCGTAGCCAAGTGCTCACCATGCGGTCGCCTCTCCCCTGGAGGAGGCCCTCCCACATGGTCATGACCGAGCTGCGGGACCCTCTACCGCTGGCCGCCGGGAACGGACGATGCCCACCACCGCCACCACCACCCCCACGACGAACAGCACCGGGATGGCGAGCCAGATGACCCAACCCAGCCAGACGGTCCTCGTGACAGTCGAGACGTACGGGTCGTCCGTCGCCGCCTGCTTGAACAGGTAGTCGCCGGAGATCTGCTGCGGCTGGAGATAACCGCTGTACGCCGTGAGGAACACGGTCTGGGACGACCCGGTCTGGGTGCCGAGTCCGGTGGTCAGCCCGGCGACCGAGGCTGGCACCCGGCCCGCGAACCGTACCCGGAGCGCCCCGTTCGGCGCGGCCTGCTGGGCGATGTCCATCCGGTGCGCGGCGGCGACGTACAGATTGATGCCCTGCACGTGGTTCGCGTGCTTCGACAGCAGGATCGGGTAGACCGGCTCGGTGGTCGAGAACGACATGGCCAGCGGATCAAGGGTCCCGCTGAGGGAGCCCGAGGAGGGGAGCAGCTTCACCGCGAGGATCCGCCACCCCTTGGCCAGGTAGGTCTGGAAGGTGGGGGTCAGGGCTGGCTTCGTCGGGTACCCCTGCGACGACAGCCACGTGTTCACCGCGCTGGCGTCAGATCCGGTCAGCCACGTCACCTGGAACGGGCCGATCGCGGCCACCTTCTCCACGTCCACCGGGGGAGCCCCGCCCGGAGCGCCACCGGCGCTGCCCATCATGAACGGCGACAGCGGGTTCCAGTCGTAGGTGGTGCGCTCAACTGGCTTCGTCGCATCGACCAGCGTGGGAAACACCGTCCGGTCGCCGAGGGTGACGTCGGTGTTTGGGGGTACGGGCATCACCCAGGCTGCGTGCTCCGCGCTGCCGTTCAGCTCCATCGCCATCGAGATGGTCTCGCGCGTCCCGTCCCAGACGACCAGCGCCGTCTCGCCCGACACGCTGGTGTTGGAGGTGGTCACCATCGCCCCACAGGCGCACGCGCTCGCCGGCTGCGGGAGGGCCACCAACCCCACTGCCACGAGCGCAGCAACCACAGCCCGGACCAACCATCTCAGCGTCATGGCCGGATCGTACGGGTCCGGCAGGTCCGGCACCTGCGCCAAGGTCCTTCGACAAGCTCAGGAACCGAAGGGGCACGCGCTCGACGTGCCAGGCTGGTCCCTCGACCGGCTCACAACCCGAGGTTTGCGCCGTGCACCCCCACTCCCGTCCCCGTCCTTTGCGGGCCTCAGGAACCGAAGGGGTGGCACGCGCTCGACGCGCCAGGCTGGCCCTTCGGCAGCCTCAGGAACCGGGGGTTCGCACCAGCCCAGCGACCTACAGATTCTGCTCGTCCGCCGCCAGTGCGGCGGCGCCGATGATGCCCGCTGCGTTCTCCAGGGTGGCCGGGATGATCGGCGTCTGGAGCTTGAGCAGTGGCAGGAACTTGTCCGCCTTGCGGCTGACCCCGCCCCCGACGACGAACAGGTCGGGGGAGAGGAGGAACTCGATGTGGGAGTAGTACGGCTGGAGCCGCTCGGTCGCCCACTCCTCGTACGACAGGTCGTCGCGCTTGCGGGCGCTCGCCGCTGCCTGGGTCTCCGCGTCGTGGCCGTTGAGCTCGATGTGGCCGAGCTCGGCGTTGGGGATCAGCACGCCGTTGTACATCAGGGCGATGCCGATCCCGGTGCCCAGCGTGGTCAGGATGACCAGCCCGTCGCGGCCCTTCGCGGCCCCGTACCGGAGCTCGCCGACACCCGCCGCGTCGGCGTCATTGACCAGCAGGCAGTGTCGGCCGAGGGCCTTGGAGAACAGCGCTTGGGCGTCGCAGTCGACCCAGGCCTTGTCGATGTTCGCGGCCGTCCGCACGACGCCGTGCTGCACCACGCCGGGGATGGTGACGCCGATCGGGGCGTCCTTCGGTAGGTCGTCGACGAACGCGTCGGCGATCTGGTCGACGATGGCGGCGACCGCCTGAGGCGTCGAGGGCGAGGGGGTCTCGATCTTGAGCCGATCCTGCAAGAACTTCCCCTCGACGAGGTCGACCGGGGCGCCCTTGATGCCGCTGCCGCCGATGTCGATGCCGAGTGCCACCTGGTGCTTCATGAGAGTCTCCTCGTCGAGGTTCCGTACGACACCATCCTTGCAGGGCTCAGCGAGCCGCGGACATCTCGTCCAAGCCCTCCTGCACATGGCGGTGACCAAGCAGTTCGTAGCCGAGCACCCAGGACCATGGCGCAAGGATGAGGACGGCCAGGCAGGCCCACAGCGGCGCGTTCAGCCACGCGAGTACCAGCGCGAGAACGATGACCACCACGTTGCCGATGCCGAGCGACACGTGGAGGAGTCGACTGCTCGGAATGAACTACTGGACGAGCAGGAACGTCATCAGCATCACCAGCGCCAACGGGATCGCGATCGACGCCACCACGCCCAGCGTGGTCAGCTCGGCCTCGCCCGACATCTGCAGCGATGCCACGTGGACTCAATCAGGTACAGCCCCAGCATGAGCAGCATCCATGGGCATGAGCGGATGCCGGGCCGCGCGTGGCGCGTGACCCGTCGGGTGGTCGGTGATGCGGGGCTTAGCCGCCGGACTTGCGCCGGAACTGCCGCTTGCCGGTGGCGGCCTTGTGGGGGCCGCCGCTGACCTTCGAGTCGCGCGACTGCTGCTCGCCGTCGGTCTGCTTGGCCTGCTTCGCCGCCAGGGCCCGCTTCATGGCCTCCTTGGGATCCAGCGGGGCGTCGGCCTTGTCGTCACTCATGGGGTCACTGTGCCACGTACGGGGAGACCACGCCTTCGAATACCACCGAGGACCTGGTCGACCGCAGCGTGGTCGAGGTCAGTGGTGCGAATCCGGGTATGGGCGGATGCTGCGGTGAGCGTGCGAACAGACTCGCACCAGTTGCCGCACCACAGACTGGCCAACCGGTTGACGGGAGGTCCCAGCGCTCGTCCGCCAGCCAGTCGCCGGTGTGCGCGCCTACTCGGTGTTGAGCGCGCGGCGGATGTCGTCGCGCAGCTTCTCGGGCTCGGTCGTCGGGGCGTACCGGCGGATCACCTGGCCGTCGCGACCCACGAGGAACTTGGTGAAGTTCCACTTGATCGCATCGCCAAGAATCCCGCCCTTCTCACTGCGCAGCCAGGCGAAGAGCGGGTCAGCATCGTCACCGTTCACGTCGACCTTGGCGAACATCGGGAACGTGACGCCGTAGTTCTGCGTGCAGAACGAGCCGATCTTGTCGGCGTCGTCGAACTCCTGATGGGCGAACTGGTCGCAGGGGAAGCCGAGCACCGCGAAGTCGTCGGGGCCGAACTCCCCGTACAGCCCTTCGAGCCCGGCGAACTGCGGTGTCAGCCCACACTTCGACGCGGTGTTGACCACGAGAACGACCTTGCCGCGATAGTCGGCCAGGGGCTGCTCGGCGCCCTTCAGCGTGCGAGGGGTGAAGTCGTACAAGGTCGTCATCGGGTCCTCCTGGGGCTCAGCCGCGGCGCCGTCGCTGCATCCTGTGCAAGACCGTGGGCTGCGTTCCTATTCCCGCGGGGTCGCCAGACCCAGGAACTCCGACATGCGGGTCAACTCGGTCTCGAGGGCTGCTCCGTACGACGGGTCGTTCGGCGCAGCGGTGATGTATCCGATCTCGGGCACCAACCGGCCGCCCACCACGGACAGGTTGGCCCAGCCGATCACGTCGTCGCGCCACAGCAGCGGCAGCGAGTAGTAGCCGCGGATCCGCTTCGGCGCCGGGGTGTAGGCCTCGAACCGGTACTCCCAGCCCCAGAGGTGCTCGAACCGCTCGCGGTCCCAGACGACCGGGTCGAAGGGGGCGAGCAGTCGTACCTCTGGCTTGTTCGCCCAGCGGCGCGAGGTCGGGTCCTCACCGACCGGCCAGTGATAGGTGACCCCGTCGACGATCGCCGACTCGTACCGCTTGAGCGCCCTGGCGATCGCCCCCACCCGGTCATCCCGCCACTGCGGGACGCCGTACCGAAGCATCCCGATCAGCTGCCGCAGCGGTCGGGTGGCCAGCGGGGCGTACAGGTTCATCACCACGTCGACGAGCTGGTCGTAGCCAGCTTCGGGATCGGTATCCGGGCCGGTGGCGTGGGTGGCTACGGCATACGTACGAGTACCGCCCTGGCGACCTGCGACCCGTACCAGCCCTCGGTAGTGCATCCCGTCGAGCAGCTGAGTCGAGACCCGAGACGAGCCGCCGAACCAGTTCGTCGCCGTGCCGTGCTGGAAGTGCGCGTCGACCTCGGCTGGATGGACGGTGCCGCGCTCACGGATGTACGCGAGCACCTCGGCCGCTCGAGCCTGATCGCCGACCTTCCACGCATGGCGGGCCGTCCGGGGATGCATGAGCGCCGCGGTGGCGCGGGGGAGGTAGCCATAGTTGACGAACGCGTCCTCCTCGACGGGCAGCTTGGGGTAGCGCGACTCGAGGTCGCCCGCCCGGTAGCCCTTCACCCGGTGGCGCAGGATCAGGTCCTGGGCACGGGCTGGCGCCCGGATCGGGTCGGCCTGCACGAACCCGAGCCGCTCGATCGCGCCGATCAGCGTGGTGGGCCGGAAGAGGGAGCGGCCCACGGCGTACCGGCGGAGCTGGGCGAGGGTCGGCATGAGGGGAGCGTACGGGGAGGTCCCGGACCGCGGGTCGCATTCGGCAGTCGGGGGAATTCACCACCTGAGAGCACTGCCTTCGTACGGCGACCGTGGTTGGATCGGATGCGACACCCTCCACCTGTGCCGAAGGGGACACATATGCATCGCGACCTCGCCAATCTGCCAGCGCGGATCGACCGAGCGCATCGCCGGATCAAGGACCACATCTGGTCACACCGCACGCCGTGCCGCCTCGAGGCGCACCATCTACCGGGGGAGCCGCGACCGTTCGCGGACATCAAGGATGCCGACTTCGAGGAGTTCCACGTCGACTCCCCCTGGGGCCGGGGCTGGTCGACGTCGTGGTTCCGGATCACCGCGACCATCCCCGATGGCCTCCCCGCCGGCAAGCGCGAGCTCGTGATCAACCCGGGCTACTCCGGCGAGGGTCCCGGGTTCCAGTGCGAGGGGCTGGTGTACGAGCTCGACGGCACCCCGATCAAGGGGATCCACCCGCGCAACCAGTACGTGCCGGTCCCCAAGAACCTCCAACCCGGTGACGAGTGGACCGTTCTCCTCGAAGCTGCCTCCAACCCCGCCGTCCACTCCGGCCGGGGTCTGGAGATCTTCTCCGACCTCGACACCACCCCGGACAAGCCCCTCTACTGGTTCCAGTACGCCGACCTGGGCGTGCTCGACGACCACGTCTTCGGCCTCGACCTCGACATCTCCGTCCTGAACGAACTCCAGGGCGAGCTGCCCGCTGGGCATCACCGCAAGCAGCAGATCATGACCGGCCTCGAGCAGGCCCTCGACACCCTCGACCTGCGCGACATCCCCGCCACCGCAGCCGCCGCGCGCGAGGTGCTTGCCCCGCTGCTCGCGGCCCCGGCCAGCGCCTCCGAGCACACCGTCTCGGCTGTCGGTCACGCCCATATCGACTCCGCCTGGCTGTGGCCGATCCGCGAGACCGTGCGGAAGTGTGCCCGGACGTTCTCGAACATCACCCACCTCGCCACCGACTACCCCGAGACGGTCTTCGGCTGCTCGCAGCAGGTGCAGTACGCGTGGATGCGCGACAAGTACCCGGCCGTCTACGACCGGATCAAGCAGGCGGCCAAGAACGGCACCTGGGCGCCGATCTCGGGCATGTGGGTCGAACCCGACGGCAACCTGCCCGGCGGTGAGGCGTTCGCAAGGCAGTTCCTGTACGGCAAGAAGCTGGTCGAGGACGACTTCGGCACCACCGTCGACGAGGTCTGGCTGCCGGACACCTTCGGCTACTCCGCCGCGCTGCCGCAGATCTGCCGGCTGGCGGAGGCGAGCTACTTCATGAGCCAGAAGATGTCGTGGAACAAGACCAACGTCTTCCCGCACCACACCTTCTGGTGGGAGGGCATCGATGGCACCCGGATCTTCACCCACTTCCCGCCATCCGACACCTACAACGCCGAGATGCGCGCCGACGAGGTACATCGCTCGCGCAATACCTTCAAGGACTCCGGCCCGGCCAACCACACGATGATGGCGTTCGGGTACGGCGACGGCGGCGGCGGCCCCACCCGCGAGATGCTCGAGAAGGCACGCCGCCTGGCCGACCTCGAAGGCTCGCCGAAGGTCGTCGTTGAGACGCCGAACGCGTTCTTCACCAAGGCGATCGAGGAGTACCCGAACGCTCCGGTCTGGGTCGGCGAGATGTACCTCGAGTTCCACCGCGGCACCTACACCACGCATGTGAAGACCAAGCAGGGCAACCGCCGTACGGAGCATCTGCTCTTCGAGGCCGAGCTCTGGTGCGCCACCGCGGCGCTGCAGGTCGGGTACGACTACCCGTACGACGAGATCGACGACGTGTGGCGTGAGGCGCTGCTGCTTCAGTTCCACGACATCCTGCCCGGCTCGTCGATCCGCTGGGTGCACCGCGAGGCACACGAGAAGTTCGAGGAACTGCGGGTGCGGCTCGAGGCGGTCATCGCTGGTGCGCTCGACGCCCTGGGGTCCCACCCGGGGAAGCAACTGGTGGGCGAGCGGGGGGTCGCCAACGCGTCACCGTTCCCGCAGTACGGAGTCGCCGCGTTCGGCGCCGCCGCCGGCACCGGGGTGACAGGCAACGTGAGCGTGGACCGGAGCGGCGACGAGGTGGTGCTCGACAACGGTCTGCTGCGGGCGACGGTCGCAGCAGACGGGACTGTCCGCTCGCTGGTCGACCTCACTCACGACCGCGAGATCCTGCCCGAGGGCTCCCGAGGGGCGCTGCTGCAGCTGCACCCGGACCATCCGAACCAGTACGAGGCGTGGGACATCGAGTCGTTCTACCGCAACGTCACGGTCGACCTGACCGACGTGGACTCCCTCGACGTCGACGGCGACGCGGTGGTCGTCAAGCGGCACTTCGACGACTCGGCCGCGGTCACCCGGATCAGCCTCGCCCCCGACCAGGCCAGGCTCGACGTGACCGTCGATGTCGACTGGCACGAGCGCGAGCGGCTGCTCAAGCTCGCCTTCCCTCTCGACATCCACAGCGCGACGTACACCTCAGAGATCCAGTACGGCCACGTCACCCGGCCCGCCCACGCCAACACCTCCTGGGAGGCGGCGATGTTCGAGACCGCCGCCCAGCGCTGGGTCCACGTCGGCGAGCCGGGATACGGCGTCGCGGTCGTCAACCGGGGCACGTACGGCCACGACATCTCCCGACCCACCGGCCAGGACGGCCGCGGGTCGGAGCCGACGACCGTACGGCTCTCGCTCGTCCGCGGCCCGCTCTACCCCGATCCGCGCGCTGACGAGGGCGAACACTCGTTCACCGTCTCGCTGCTCGCCGGGGCGGACATCCCGGCGGCGACCGAGGCGGGCTACGCGGCGGCGCTCCCGGTGCGGCACGTCACCTCGACCTGGGAGCCCGTGGTGGCAACGAGCAACCCGGCCGTGGTCATCTCAGCGGTCAAGCTGGCCGAGGACCGCTCGGGAGATGTCATCGTGCGTCTGTACGAGTCACTCGGCGGCCGTGCGGCCACGACGGTCACGTACGGGTTTGAGGCGGGCGAGACCTCGGTGGTGAACCTGCTCGAGCGGCAGGACTGCATGACCGAGACCCTGGCCCACGCGGACCCGGTCGACGGCGGCGTCAAGCTCGCGCTGAAGCCGTTCCAGATCGTCACGCTGAGGGTCAAGCGGGCGTAGTCCCGCACTGCCGGCCCATCGTCACGCTGACGTTCACGCGCGCGTAGGACCGCACGGCCCGGTCCCTGAGCCTGTCGAAGGGCGGCCCACGGACCCGGATCTGCGTCCCGGACCGGTCGCCAAGGCGACCTTTACGGGCTCATCCCAGTCGAGGGTGTAGACGGGGTCTGAACCCGCCGGTCTCGAGCAG
>DAOOHL010000099.1:0-9556 GCA_035416185.1 Propionibacteriaceae bacterium
CCGCCTTGCTGGCGAGGGCCTGGATCCTGTTGAACGCGCTCTGGCGGCTCAGCCGGGTGCCTCGTGAGTTCAGCAGCAGCGCAGGGGTTGCCCTGGCTGCCTTGCCCGCGAGCGCTGGTCTCCCCCGCACCAGCCAGGCATCGACGGCCTTCCTCGCATAGGACCCGAGCGGTACGAGGCGTTCCTTGTCTCCCTTGCCGACCAGCCGCAGCCCGCTGTCAGTGTCGGCCATGGCGCGGGTCAGGTCGTCGACGTCGAGGTCGATGACCTCGGAGATGCGGGCGCCGGTGCCGTACAGCAACTCAACGAGCGCCGCGTCACAGAGGTCGGCCGGGGTTGGCTCCGGACCCGCCGCGGCAGCGACGAGAGCTGTCACTTGGTCGACGGTGAGTGCCTTGGGGAGGCGGCGACCAGGCTGGGGTGGTGAGACCTCGACGGAGGGATCTGTCGCAGCCAAGCCCTCAGCCAGCCAGAACTTGTGGAGGCCCCGGACAGCAACGACCGTACGGGCAGCGCTCGCCGCGGCAAGCGGCGCGTGGTCGGCGTCGCCAGCCCTCAGCGAGGACGCGAACGTCTGGACATGACCAGGCGTGACCTGGTCCGGGCTGCCGAGCCCAGAACTGGCAAGCGTGGCGATGTACCTGGTCAGGTCGCGCCGGTACGCAGCCACGGTGTGCGCCGACAGTCCACGTTCGACCCGGAGATGGTTGAGGTAGGTGGCCAGCCGGCGCGCCCAGGGGTCGTCTGGGCGGCTGGTCACAGTCATGGCCCCAGCATGCCGCACTGGTTCGCTCCTGACCGCCCCCTGGCTTGCCCGAGCCAGTTACGGTCGTTCTCACCAGACCGAACCCAGGGAGCCCCCATGTCTTTGCCAACGGACCCGTCCGGCCAGCCTTCTCGCCCGACCCAGCCGCCTGCCTCTGCGCCCATGCCGCCCCCTGTCGCAGCGCAACGAGTGAGCGGCCCGGCTCCGGCCAGGCTGCCCCAGCGTGCGCCGAACGCGGCCGCCCGGCCAGTCCCCGCGGACGGCCCCTTCAGGCGCGGCTTCGGCACGGGGTTCGGGGTGGCACTGGGCGCCGGGGCTGTGTTGGTGGCGCTGACGCTCGTCAGCCTGGTGGGCATGATCGGCTTGTCCGCTGTGGGCTCGTCTCAGGCCGCTACCCCTGCAGCCGCTGGTTACAAGACCATCTGGGGACCGGCCGATGCCAAGAACGTGATGCGTGCGGTGTCGATCTCCGGAACGATCCTGGGGTCTGCATCGGACGGCGCCGCGCTCACCGGTGGCACCTACGGGTACGAGGTCGCCGACATGATCGACAAGCTGGGCAAGGACGACGCCAAGGGTCTCGTCATGATCATGAACACCCCCGGCGGGACCATCTACGGCTCGAAGGCCATCGCCGACGCGGTCGCGCGCTACAAGGAACGGACCGGCCACAAGGTGGTCGCCTACGTGGAGGCGATGTCAGCCTCCGGAGGGATGTACGCGATGGCTGGCGCCGACCACATCATCAGCGACTACGGCACGCTGGTGGGCAGCATCGGCGTCATCGCCGGGCCGTTCGAGCGGTACAAGGATGTGACCGGAGTTGACGGCGGCCTGCTCGGCAGCGGTGTCCAGGCTGGGTCGATCACCAGTGAGTACCTCTCCCAGGGCAAGGGGAAGGACTTCGGCAACCCGTACCGCGACATGAACGCTGAGGAGCGGAAGGTCTTCACCGACGGAATGGCCCGCGAATACGCCGCGTTCGTCGACCACGTCGCGGCCGGTCGCAAGATCCCTGCCGCGACCATCCGTAACGAGCTGGGTGCCTACATCTACGACCCGGCCACCGCCAAGGAGAAAAAGCTGATCGACGATGTCATGGGCCGGGATGCGGCGTTCCGCAAGGCGGCCGAGCTCAATGGGCTTGACCCTGCCCAGACGCGGATCGAGGCCAAGGAGGCGCCGTCGTTCCTGGACGCCCTGCTCGGCGCCGAGCAGCGGGTGTCCGGGCAGGCGCCTGCCGCGGTCCCGATCGGAGGACAGCCAGCCAAGGCCACCGCGGTGATCTGCTCGGGCACGCCGATGGTGCTGGCGATCTCCGGCGATCCGGCGAGGCTCTGCGGCTAGGTCGGTGCACAGGAACGATCGATCCTGTTCACAGCGCGCTCACAGCCGACCTCCCTAGGTTTCTACTCGCCATCTGCGAGAAGGAGCCCCGTACCGATGTCTGCTGAGTCCCGCTTCTCTGCAGTGACGCGACGAGCGTTCGTCGGTGGTGCGACCGCTGCAGCCGTGCTGGGGCTGGCCGCCTGCACCGATGATCGCTCGGCGCTGGCGACCGGTTCATCGCCAGCGACCGCCCAGTCCCAGCAAAGCAGGGGGGCAGGCTCGGCGACCGCTGGGCCGGCGAGCACCGGATCGGCGGGCAGCACCTCCCCGGCTGCCACGGCTGCGGTGACGGTCGCGTTCACGTACGCAGCAACCGGGCAGTCCGGTGGCGGCAAGGGCGGCGGGCCAGCGCGCAACCCGTACATCGCCGTCTGGGTCGAGGACGCCGCAGGCACCCTGGTCCGCACCATCTCGCTGTGGCACCTCCAGGGCCGCGACAATTGGCTCAACGAGCTGCGCCGGTGGTACCAGGTGTCCGGTGGCAAGGACACCGGCTCCTCAGCCACGCGGGCGGCCGGTTCGTACCAGGTGGCGTGGGACCTGACCAACCTAAGCGGCGCTCGGGTGAGCCCAGGGCGGCTGTACGTCTGCGTCGAGGCCTCCCGCGAGCATGGTCCGTACTCGTTGGCCCGCGAGCAGGTGGACCTGGCGAGGCCTGGCGCCACGAAGCTCGCCGATGCCGGCGAGCTCTCCGGCATCACTGTCACGGTCGCCGGCTGATGAGCGCGCCCGCAACCACGCGGCGGCCTGTATCCCGCAGCCGTAAGCCGTCCCCGAAGGCCACCGCTCACAAGTGGTCGCGCAACCTCCACTCCTGGGCGTCGATGGTGAGCATGTTGCTGGTGCTCTTCTTCGCGGTGACCGGCCTCACCGCCAACCACCCCGCCTGGGTCGGCGCGCCGCGGGCCGATACGGTCAAAGGCGCCCTGCCCGCCACTGCCAACGTCAACGGAACCTGGGACCTCCTCGTCGTGAGCGAGTTCGTCCGGAACGCCAACGGGGTCACTGGTTCGATCACCGACCACGGGATCGACGGCAACCAGGGCCGGCTCGCGTATCAGGGTCCGGGCTATGAAGCGAGCGTCTTCTTCGACACCGGTACGGGGACCTACACGCTGACGACGACCTCGTACGGGCTGGTGGGCGTGATGAACGACCTGCACAAGGGCCGGCACACGAACATCGCGTGGAATGTGGTCATCGACATCGCTGCGATCGTCCTGACGCTGGTGGCAGTGACCGGGCTGGTGCTGCAGCTGCTGATCGAACGGCGCCGGACGACGGCGCTGATCCTGCTGGGGGCGGGCGTCATCATCGGCGTGACCTTGCTGACGCTGAGCTGGCACTGAGGCTGGCGTCAGCCTTCGTACGCCGCCCAACCCGGGGTCGCCGCCACGCCCTCAGCGGTCACGACGAGTGCCTCGGCTGCATGGCTGGTCAAGATAGGTTGCGCAGCAGCGAGCCCGAGGACCCCGGTCACTGTCGCCAGCGCATCGGCCACGAGCGCGCTGTCGGCGATCACCGTGACCGACAGCGTCGCGGTACTCGGCTGCCCCGTCCGCGGGTCGCGAATGTGCTGACCGCGACGGGCGATGCCTGAGGTGGCCAGCGCCCGGCCAGCGAGCTTCACGGTCGTCAGCGGTGGCGCGTTGTCGTACGGCGTCCGAGGATCCTCGATCCCCACCTCGACCGGTACGGGACCCTGATGGACCAGGTCTCCCCCGATGTTGACCAGCACGCTCCAGGCACCAGCTGTCGCCACCGCCACGGCCGCTCGGTCGACGATGTAGCCCTTCGCGATGGCGTCCAGGTCGAGGTCTGGCGGGAGCCCAGCGTCCAACGCCCCGCCCGAGAGATCGCGGAAGCGTTCGGCCATCGCCAGCACGTACCGCAGCTCGATCGACAGACCGTCGCGCTCCAGAGCACCCGCGTTGAACCGCATCAGCTCCGAGTCGTCCCGGTACCGGGAGAAGATCAGATCCAGCCCGCTGATGGTCTCGAGGCAGACCTCGTCGTAGCGGTCGGTCTCGCTCGCCGGCTCGTACGAGGTCTGCAGCACCGTGCCAAGAACGGGCTCGAACCAGGTCACGCCATGGTCACCGGAGTGAGGAGCACCCGCCCCTCGCCCACCACGCGGGTCTCGCCGACGAACGTGACCTCGGCGGTCAGCGGACGGTCCTCCGACGAGGTCCCGACCGAGACCTCGATCACGCCAGGTTCGACGATCCGCTGGTAGTCGATGCCCGTGAACGACACCCGGTCAGCGTGCAGGTCGAACGTGACGCGCCGCTGTTCGCCAGGCTCAAGGTGCACCTTCGCGTAGCCGACGAGCTGCTTGACCGGCCGGACGATCGAGGCATACGCGTCATGCACGTACAGCTGGACGACCTCGGCACCGGCTCGGTCGCCGGTGTTCGCCACGGTGGCTGAGATCGCGACCGACCCGTCCACCGGCACCTCGGTTGCACTCACCTCGAGGCCAGAGACCTCGAACGACGTGTACGACAGCCCGTGCCCGAACGGGTACAGCGGTCGTGGGTCGAGGTTGGAGATGCCTTCGGAGAACCATGACAGGGGCGCCACCAGGTACGTGCCGGGCTGGCCGCCAGGGTGGTTCGGGACCCCGACGGGAAGCTTGCCCGACGGGTTCAGCCGGCCGCTGAGGACGCCCGCGATGGCCGAGCCACCCTCTTCGCCCGGCATGAAGGCCTGCACGACCGCGGCGCAGCGCGACGCGAAGGCACCCAACGAGTACGGCCGTCCGGAGACGACCACCAGCACCACCGGCGTCCCTGTCTGCAGCACGGCCTCGACCAGATCCCGCTGTGCGCCCGGAAGGGAGAGGTCGACGGCGTCACAGCCTTCACCTGAGGTGCCGGTACCGAACATGCCAGCCCGGTCGCCGACGGCGAGCACGACGACGTCGGCCGACTCCGCCGCCGACACTGCGGCGGCGATGCCCGACGGGTCGAGCTCGAGGACCGGCACCCCAGCCTCGTAGGTCACCTCGGCGTCGGCGAACTCTGACCTGACCGCGTCGATGAGCGTCGGGACCTCGACCCCAGTACCCAGGTCGCCGTAGCGGGCCAGCACATGGTTCGGGAACGCGTAGCAGCCCATGAAGGTGAGCGGGTCGTCAGCGCACGGGCCGATCACGGCGATGCGGCGGCTGGTCTCGCTCAGCGGCAGGACGCCGCCGGTGTTGTCGAGCAACACCACGGTCGCCTCTGCCACCTCGCGAGCGAGCTTCCGGTTCTGCGCCGAGTCGAGATCGACAGCGGTGCCCTGGGCGGCTGGGTCCCAGCCCTCGTCCAGCAGCCCGAGCCGCGCCTTCTGGATCAGCACCCGGCGCGCGGCCCGGTCTACGAGCGACTCATCGATCCGGCCGGTCCGAACCGACTCAGCGAGCGAGTAGAAGCCACCGGTCTCAGGCAGCTCGACGTCCATCCCGGCGGTCAGTGCCAACGCGCCTGCCTCGGCCATCGAGTCGGCCACCTTGTGCATCAGATGCAGGAAGGCCACCGCCCAGTAGTCGGAAACGACGGTGCCGGTGAACCCCCAGCGGTCGCGAAGCAGCGTGGTGAGCAGCTCGACCGACGCCGCGGGTGGCACCCCGTCGATGTCGGAGTACGAGTTCATTACCGACGCGACCTCGCCCTCTCGGACCGCCATCTCGAACGGCGGCAGCATCACGTCCTCGAGCTCGCGCTTCCCCATCGAGACCGGAGCGTGGTTGCGTCCGGCACGACCAGCGGGGTAGCCCACGAAGTGCTTGAGCGTGGCCATGATGCCGGCGGACTGGAGGCCCTTCACGTACGCCGTCCCGAGGGTGCCGACGACGTACGGGTCCTCGCCCATCGTCTCCTCGACTCGGCCCCAGCGGTAGTCCCGCACGACGTCAAGCAGCGGCGAGAGCGCCTGGTGGATGCCGAGAGCGCGCATGTCCTCGCCGATCCGCCGAGCCATCCGCTCGATCAGGTCAGGGTCGAACGTGGCGCCCCAAGCGATCGCCGCCGGATAGACGGTCGCTCGGTAGGCCGTGAACCCGGTCAGGCTCTCCTCATGGGCGACCGCAGGGATGCCGTGGCGGTTGAGGTCGATCACCTGCTGTTGCAGTTCGGCGAGCTTCTGGACGCCGTCGGCTGGCTCGATCGGAGCGCTGCCGAAGACGCGGGTCAGCTGACCCAGTCCCTCCTTCGCGGTGACCTCGAACCCGGGCCGACCTGAGAACGCGTTCTCCATCGGAGCGACCTCGCCGCCGACGGTCTCGTCGGTCTCCGGCTTGGTCTCGGGCTCCTGGCGGGGCCAGTATGAGCCGAGCTGGCCGACCTTCTCCTCGAGCGTCATCGCAGCGAGCAACGCGTCGGCGCGCTCCTCGGCGGACAGGGTCGGGTTGTGCCACAGCGCGGCCATGAGTGCCTCCAGATTTCGTTCAACGAGACGACAAAAGAACTGTAGCGCCTGCCAAGAACCGCGAGAAGGTGGCCGTGGGACTTGTCATCCCCGTAGGGTCAAACCAGCGGCCAAGCGGCCCCTGTGCACATCGAGAGGATGACATGGCGTTCTTCGACATGCCGATTGACCGGCTCCGTGACTACCGGCCGGACGTGCGGCGACAGGCGGACTTCGAGGACTTCTGGCGGGGCACGCTTGAGACGGAGCTCGCTCGCCCCCTGGATCCCAGCGTGGTGCAGATCGACACGCCGCTACGGACCGTGGACGTCTATGACGTGTCGTGGACCGGGTACGGCGGCCAGCGCATCCAAGGCTGGCTGCGGCTGCCCGCCCACCGCGACGGTCAGGTGGCAGCCGTCGTCCAGTACCGGGGCTACACCGGTGGCCGTGGCTATCCGCACCTGGAGATGCTGTACGCCAACGCCGGCTACGCCCACTTCCTGATCGAAGCCCGCGGCCAGGGCTGGAAGACACCGTCGCTGACTGAGCCCACCCCGGACCTTGACCCGGCGGCCGGCGACATGCACTGGCCCGGCATGATGACCAGCGGCATCACCCGCCCCCAGACGTACTACTACCGGCGGCTCTACGTCGACGCCCTTCGCCTGCTCGAGCTGGCGGTCGCCGACGAGCGCGTGGATGGCAGTCGGGTGGCCGTGGCCGGTGGCAGCCAAGGTGGCGGGCTCGCCATCGCGGTTGCGGGCCTCGCGGGCATGGCCGGGATCCCTGTGGCGGCAGCGATGCCGGATGTGGCGTTCTTGTGCCACTTCGAGCGGGCCGTCGGACTGACCGACAGCTACCCGTACAAGGAGATCGCCGACCTGCTCAACGCCTGGCCCGGTCGGGAGGAGCAGGTCTTCGACACCCTCTCGTACTTCGACGGGGTCAACCTCGCGGCCTACGCCCAGGCGGCCAGCCTCTTCAGTGTGGCGCTGATGGACCCGGTCTGTCCCCCGTCGACGGTGTTTGCGGCGTACAACGCGTGGGGAGCGGCGAACAAGGACATTGACGTGTACCGGTGGAACGGCCACGAGGGCGGCTCGGACCACTCCTCATGGAAGAAGCTGCAGTGGCTCCAGGAGCTGGGCTTCTGATGGGTCGTACGGTTCGCGCGCTGGCCGCGGCCGGTCTTGCTGCCGCCGCGGCGGCGGTCTTCCCGACGGTGGCCAAGCAGGTCCGGGCGCTGCGGGCTGCCGACCGCGCGCTCCTGACCCCGCTGGCCTGGGCGCCCCTGCCCATCAAGCTGGTTGCCCCGGCGGCGAGGAACCGGCCGCTTCCGGAGAACGTGTTCCCGGCTGGAATCACCGGCGAACGGCTGACCCTGCCCGCTACTTCTGGCCGACCGCCCGTGTCTGTGGTGACGTACGAGCGCCCCGACCGGCCCAGACCGTCCGGCGCCTTGCTCTGGATCCACGGTGGTGGGTACGTGCTGGGCGACACGACGATGGACGACGACTGGTGCGCCAAGGTCGCCCGCGAGCTCAACGTGCTGGTCGTCAGCGTCGAGTACCGGCTGGCACCGGAGCACCCCTTCCCCGCTGGGCTGGACGACTGCCACGCAGCACTGTCGTGGCTCGTCGAGCTCTCACGGACGCTGGGCGTGGATCAGGACCGGATCGCCGTCGGCGGCGAGAGCGCCGGCGGCGGGCTGGCCGCTGCACTCGTTCAGCGGGCCCATGACGATGGCCTGCCGATGTGCTTCCAGCTGCTGGTGTACCCGATGCTCGATGACCGGACGGTGCCCCGCGCCGACGCCCGGGGCGAGTGGACGCTGATCTGGTCCCCGCCATCGAACCGGTACGGCTGGACGTCCTACCTTGGCCGCGACCCTGGTGGTGCCGAGGATCGGCCGTACGCCGTCCCCGCCCGCCGCGAGGACCTCTCCGGTCTCCCGCCCGCCTGGATCGGCGTCGGTACGGTCGACCTGTTCCACGCCGAGGACGTTGCGTACGCGAAGCGCCTGCGGCAAGCCGGCGTCGACTGTGACCTCTACGAGGTGCCTGGCATGTTCCATGCAGCCGACCGAGGGAGCAGCAACCCCGGCATGGTGGAGTTCAGTCGCCGCAAGCTGGACTCACTGCGGCCGTACCTAGCCTGAGTGGCCGACCCGTACGTCGCCGTCCTCCCCCCAGTCGTGGCTGAGCTGCGCCGGTGCGCGGAGTCGTCCTTCGCGGACGGGGTGACCGTCAGCGCTGCCCGTCGTCGCGTCGGACCCGGTGGATGCTGACGCTGAACCAGCTGCTTGCGCCCCGCGGGTTCTGCAGCTGGACGCGGGCCGTGCCGTCCAGACCCTCGAAGACGGTTCGTCGGGCTGTATTGGGACTCTGGCGGTGGTGTACGGGGAGATCACCTGGTCGGCGTGCTGCCGAGCCAGATCGAGGGTGGCCACCGCGTCGCTCCCCAGTGCGTCCTGGCCGGGCTCATCGACATGACCATCAAGGGGCCTTCACCGGCGTCGAGCCGGATCTCCGGCGCCAGCGCCTTGAACACCTCGGTCACTGGCGCGCCGCGTCCAGCTGAGCTTTCACCGTCCGGGCAGGCCAAGGAACATCGGGCGTACGGAGCGCGTCCAGTCGACCCTCGAGCCGCGCCGCATGGAGGGCCAGCGTGCCGATCACCATCGTGGGGTTCTGCACCGTACCGGCGTAGATGGCAGCCACCAGCTCGGCAAGCGGGGCCCAGCGCAGCTCCATGTGCGCCTCCTCCCCCGCGAGCTCGAACCCGTCCGGTCGTCCGGTCCGGGTCAGGCCGCGGGCCAGGAAGACGCGGATCGACTCCTGGTTGCAGCCGGGCGAGGTGAACACATCCACCAGGACTCGCCAGTCCGTGGCGGCCAGCTCAGCCTCCTCGGCAAGCTCTCGCTGCGCGGCCAGCAGGGGGTCCTCGTCCACGACGTCGAGCAGCCCGGCCGGCGGCTCAATGAAGCGGAACCCGGCCGGGTGGCGG
>DAOOHL010000100.1:0-9515 GCA_035416185.1 Propionibacteriaceae bacterium
TCGATAGGGATCGCGGGCATGCATCTCGGCTCTGGTCATAGGGTCGCCCTGATCAGCCGTCGGCCGGTGCGGACTCTGGCCACCGTAGAAGTGGAGCCCACCCGAGGCAGCGACCCAGATCGGCTCGTCGCCGACCAGCCAGCCGATCAGGTCGAGGTGGTGTGTCGACTTCGTCAGCGTCAGCCCGCCGGAGAGTTCCCGGTGCCGATGCCACCGTACGTAGTAGCTGGACCCGTGGACCGTGTCGACGTGGTACTCGGGGAGCACCTGGACCACGCGCCCGACCTTGCCCTCGTTGATCATCTGCTTGAGCTGGACGTGACCGGGCAGGTATCGGAAGTTGTGCCCGACCGTGACCCGGCCAGAGCTGCGTCGCTCAGCGTCAATGATGCGCTGGGCGTCGGCGGTGGTCGTCACCATCGGCTTCTCGGTGATCACCTCGAGGTCATGACGCAGCGCCGCGTCGATGTGCTCGGCATGAGTGCTGTCGATGGAGGCGACGATGACGCCGGTCACGGCCGGGTCGTGCTCGAGAGCGTCGTCGACCGAGGCGTACCGTGGCAGCGGCTGCCGGCCATGGTCGACGAGCCACGAGTTGAAGGCCTCCGCGCGTGCTAGGTCCGGCTCGACGACACCCACGAGCTCCACCACATCCCCGTACGACTCCGCTGCCGCCGCTCCCGACGTGTCCAGGCCAAGGATGGGCAGGGCGTAGTGGCTGATGCCACGGTTCGACAGACCGACCAGAACGATGCGTTGCACCAGTGATCCCTTCACGTCAGGCGAGCCGGTACGACCGGCCCCCGCTGGCCTATCCCTTGAGCTTCGACTTGACCTCGTCCATGAACTTCTGGGCCGCGTTGTCGACGGAGGCCCGTCCGAACGCCACCTCCTCGCAGTAGCGAGACAGAACGTGGGGGAAGTCAGGTGTGGTTCGAAACGCCGTTGCGTCATGGGACAGGCCCGCCGCTTCCATACTGGCAGCGTTCGGCGGCCACGGATAGGTTTCACGGGTGCGACTTCTGATTGCTCGATGCCAGGTTGACTATGCGGGCAAGCTCACCGCCCACCTACCGATGGCGCCGAGGCTGATCATCGTCAAGGCGGACGGCTCGGTGTCGATCCATGCCGACGACAAGGCGTACAAGCCGTTGAACTGGATGACGGCACCCTGCACGCTCACCGTACGGCCTGCGCCAGACGACCTGGACGCCACGACTGCGGACCTCGATGCCAGCTTGGCTGAAGTCTGGGAGGTACGGAACAACGACGGCGACACCCTTCAGATCGCGATCGCCGAGATCCTGCACGACTCGAGCCATGAGCTGGGCGTCGACCCGGGGCTGCGCAAGGACGGTGTGGAGAAGCACCTCCAGGCCCTGCTGGCGGAGAACCCAGACACGCTCGGCAGTGGGCTACGCCTCGTCCAACGCGAGTACTACACCGCGATCGGCCCGGTGGACCTGCTGTGCCGCGACGCGACGGGCCGGCTCGTGGCGGTGGAGGTGAAGCGGCGCGGCGAGATCGACGGAGTCGAGCAGCTGACCCGCTACCTCGAGCTGATGAACCGGGATGACGTGATGGGTCCGGTGAGTGGCATCTTCGCCGCCCAGCAGATCAAGCCGCAGGCCCGTACGCTCGCAGAGGACCGCGGAATCACCTGCGTGACCGTCGACTACGACGCGCTGCGGGGGATGGACGACCCAACCGATCGGCTGTTCTGACCTGGACCTGCCGACTGGTCAGCTGGACTCGAGATGGGGGAGTGCAATCTCCCGGTACAGCACCAGCAACACCGCGATCGTCGGGACGGCAAGCAGCGCTCCCACGATGCCGAGCAAGGTGCCACCTGCCAGCGCGCCCACCACGATGAGCGCAGCCGGGACATTGACCTGACGCGCCATCACCCGCGGCTGCACGATGTAGGTGTCGAACTGGATGTAGACGACGAAGTAGATCAGGCAGATCACACCGATCGTCGGCGAGACCGTGAACCCGATCAGCGACACAATCGCCGCCGCCGTACTGGCACCGATAAGCGGTACGAACCAGCAGACGGCCACGACGAAGGCCAGGGCCAGTGCGTACTCACCGAGCCCGACCACCAGCAGCATCACAAACGCGGCAGATGAGGCGAGGGTGACCAGGATGAACATTCCGGTCAGGTACCCACCGATGCGCGTGAAGACGATGCCAGCGATGTGCCGTGTCCGCTCGCGGCGTGATGCCGGCGAGAGCTGGTAGATCGCATTCTTGATGGACTCGAGGGTGGCGAGGAAGTAGACGGTCAGGACCAGCGTGACGAAGACCGAGAAGAGCGCGTTGGCCAGGTACATGCCCGCGCCCAGCAGGCCGCCGAAGGCGTTGTTGAGCAGCTGGCCCGAGGTCAGGAACTCCGTCGCTTTGGTGATCAGGTGGTACTCGGCGTCGAGACGGGCCACCGCCTCGTTGGACCGGAGCTGCTGGAGGTAGCCGGGTGTGTTCCTGATCAGCAGATCGACCTGACGCGTGACGACCGGTACGAGCGCTGTACTGCCGAGCACCACGATCAGCAGTCCACCCAGGGTCACCAGCCCCACAGCCAGACCGCGCTTGACCCCGCGCGTGACCAGCTCTTCGACCAGCGGGTTGAGGCCGAGGGCCAGGAACAGCGCGACGACGACCAGCAGCAGGATGCCCGACAGCTGGAACACCGCCGTTGCGAGTCCCACGGCGACCATGGCGCCGAGTGCGCCCAGGAAGCCAATCGAGAACGGGGAGCGGCGCAGCAGCGGGGCAGGGTCTCGGTCGCGCTGAACTGCGTCTGCCGCCTTGTCCTCGCCCATGCCGATGGGGAGTCGGGCGGGCGGCGTCTTCAGGAAGGCCCACAGCCGCTGTCTCCGCGTCGGCCGCGCGGACGGCGCGGACGGCTCGGAGGGATCGGCCTCATCCTCGTGGAGCTCGGACTCGTCGGCGGTGGCCGGAGTGGGGTCGACCGGCTCAGTCACGATGTCGACCCGGGCGGGCGGATGACAGTTCGGTCAGGATCCTCGGGCGGGTGATCGTCATCGTTGGCGCTGGTCGGCGCGGGTTCAGAAACAGGCGGCGGTACGGGAGTCGCCGGCGACTGAACTGGCAGCACCAGGGTCGCATCTGAGCCTGGCTGTGGGGCGCCGAGGTCCCTGGCTGGCGCCAGGATCGTCGCGGGCCAGTCGTCGGACAAGTCCGGGAAGTCGTTCGCCGCACCGCTGCCCATCGCCCCGATCGACCCGAGCTGGGCCACGATCGCCTGCTTGCGCTGAACCAGGGCTTCGACCTCGGCCGCCAGTCGGTTCTTCCGACGGTCGGCCTCGGCTTCGAGCCGGGTGCGCAGATCGGCGGCCTGTCGGTGGGTAGCAGCGAAGTGCTGCTCCGACTCGCGATAGGCGGCCGTACGGATCTGCTCCGCCTCCACCGACGCGTGCGCCCGGATCTGCGCCGCCGCCGCTGCCTCCTCGACCAGTCGCTGGGACGACTCGGCGTGCTGCTTCGTCGCGTCGGCCAGCAGGGACTCGCACGTGGCCTGGACCTCGCTCAAGGCTGATGTCGCCTCCGTCAGGATCCGCTCCCGCTCAGCCAGCGCTGCTGCTCTGGTCTCGGCGGCGTACCGCTCGGCGGCCGTGATGATGCCGGCTGCCTCTTGGGCGGCGTTGGTCCGTACAGCGGTCGCCAGGTGCTCGGCCTGCAGCGCGACTGACTCGGCGTGACGCTTCGCTGCCTCCACCGCACTGGCAGCTTCAGCCCGGGCCTGCTCGCTCAACGCCGAGAGCTCGGCGCTCTGCCGCTCGCGCAGCGCTCGGAGGTTGGCCATGGTGGTGGCACGCAGGTCGTCGGCCTCCTGCTGGCCGCCCGCACGCATCTCGTCGGCTGCCCGCCGACCCTCGTCGCGAAGCCGCTCAGCGTCCAGCGTGGCCTGGGTGGTCAGCTCGTCGGACTTCGCCTCCGCTGCGTTCAGCAGCACGTTGGCGTGGCCGGTCAGCTGGCTGAGGTCGGACTTCTTGTCGTCCTTCGGAGCCTTGCGCAGCTTGCGCTCGAGATCTTTGACGTCACGGCGCAGGTTGTCGCGGTCACGCTCGAGCTCGCGGACGTAGCTGTCGACGGTCTGCTTCTCGTAGCCGAGCACGGCATGCGGGAAGCTGCCCGCGCGCGTCGCCTTGTCACGGATCAGGCTGAGGCCTACGAGCTCGCCATCGTCGTCAACCATCGGCTTCTCCCTCGAGGTCGGGCGACCTCCGCCCGCTCCATCAGCGAGGCTACCCAATCAGGGTGCGGATGAAGACTGTTGCGAGGTCTGAACCTGTCCGGCGGTGGTCAGTCAGGCACCAACGGGTGTCAGTGCCCGGCTGCTGGCTCCACGATCTCGAGCAGGATGCCGCCGGTGTCCTTCGGATGGGCGAACTGGATGCGCGACCCACCTGTACCGATCTTCGGCTCGGGGTAGAGCAGCCGTACGCCGCTGGCGCGCAGCGCCTCGGAAACAGCGTCGATGTCGGCGACCCGGTAGGCGACCTGCTGGATGCCAGCACCGTTCTTGGCCAGGTACTTGCCGATGGTGGTGTCGGGGCCCAGCGGGGCGAGCAACTGGATCTGGGCGTTCTCGGCGCCCTGGGTGCCCGTACCGAGCATGGCCTCCTCGACGCCCTGCTCCTCGTTGCGCTCGCGGTGCAGCACGCGCCAGCCGAGCACGTCGCAATGGAACGTGATGGCCTCGTCGAGGTTCGGGACGGCGTAGCCGACGTGGTCGACACACAGGAACAGATCGGAATTCACCATGCGGCAAGCCTTTCACACCCCACTTTCGGCGCGTCGGGCGGGGTCGGTGGTGCGCGTCCGGCAGGATGGTGGTCGCGCGGGGCCTCTTCCCCTCTGGTTCGCGCGCACGAGGAGGTTCGAGCATGACAGCATGGGTCAAGAAGATCCTGCTCGCGCTGGTCGTGGCGTTCGCGCTGTTCTACCTGTTCACCCGTCCTGAGGACGCGGCGTTGGCCGTGAAGACCTTCTTCGGAGCGTTCGGTGCCATCGCCACGTTCTTCACAGAGCTCGCGGCCCGCTAGTCCGACCGTACGACGGGCGCCGCAGCACGGTCGGCGACCGAGCTTCACCGATCCCGACGTTACCCGGCATCTGCTGGAGTCGGAGGGTGAGCGGGTCATTGACGAGGTGCACAAGCACTGGATCACCTACATCTGGCCCACGATCCTGACCGTGGTGGGGGTGCTGATCCTGTTCACGATGCCCTTGGCCGGGGAGCTCTGGTGGGCTCCGCTGGTCGTCGGCCTAGGGGTGGCCGTCACGGGGCTCTGGAAGGCGCATCAGCTCCACATGGACCGGTTCGTGATCACGTCGATGCGGGTCTTCCGCGTGCATGGCATCCTCCAGCGCCACGTCGCGACCATGCCGCTCGCCCGGATCCTCGACATTTCCGTCTACCAGCCGTTCTTCGGCACGATCTTCGACTACGGCCACTTCGTCTTCGAGTCAGCAGCCCAGGACCAGGGACTGCGCGACATCCGGTTCGTGGGCGACCCGAACCGCCGCGACCTGACCATCCAGCGAGTGATCCAGCAAGCCGGTATCCGCGCCAGCGTGAAACGCCCCGATGACGACGACGAGGGCGACGACGGTACCTGATCGGCATCACTGTCCCAAGACTGCGCCGACCACCTCACGTGCCTCTGCCTGAACCTGCGCCAGGTGCTCGGCGCTGACCAGCGACTCGGCGTAGATCTTGTAGACGTCTTCGGTGCCCGAAGGGCGGGCGGCGAACCAGGCGTGCTCGGTGGTGACCTTCAGACCGCCGATCGCCGCGTCGTTGCCTGGGGCTCGGGTGAGCTTCGCCGTGATGGCCTCGCCCGCCAGCTCGGTGGCGGTGACGTCCTCGGGGGAGAGCTTGCCCAGCTTGGCCTTCTGCTCTCGGTTGGCTGGGGCATCGACGCGGGCGTAGTACGAGACGCCGTACTTGTTCTCCAGGTCGCGGTAGTGCTCCGAGGGGGAGCGGCCGGTCACGGCCTGGATCTCGGAGGCGAGCAGGTCGAGGATGATGCCGTCCTTGTCGGTGGTCCAGGTCGAGCCGTCGAGGGTGAGGAAGGAGGCTCCTGCCGACTCCTCGCCACCGAAGCCGAGCTCGCCGGAGATCAGGCCGGGGACGAACCACTTGAACCCGACCGGCACCTCGACCAGACGGCGACCCAGCTCAGCCGCGACCCGGTCGATCATCGAGCTCGAGACCAGGGTCTTGCCGATGCCAGCGTCGGGGTTCCAGCCGGGCCGGTTGGCAAACAGGTACTGGATCGCGACAGCCAGGTAGTGATTGGGGTTCATCAGACCGGCATCCGGGGTGACGATGCCGTGCCGGTCGGAGTCGGCGTCGTTGCCCGTGGCGATCTGGAATTTGTCGCGGTTCGCCACGAGCGAGGCCATCGCGTACGGGGACGAGCAGTCCATCCGGATCTTGCCGTCGTGGTCGAGGGTCATGAACGGCCAGCGCGGGTCGACGGTCGGGTTCACCACCGTCATGTCCAGACCCATCTTCTCGGCGATGTACTGCCAGTACTGGACCGATGCCCCACCCATCGGGTCGGCGCCGATCTTGACCCCGGCCATCCGGATCGCGTCCAGGTTGACCACGTTGACCAGGTCGAGGCAGTAGGCCGTCAGGTAGTCCCAGCGCTCCACCTGGCCGGAGGCCTGGTCGTACGGGATGCGCTTGATCCCAGACGGATCCCGCACCAGTTCGTTGGCGCGGCGGGCGATCCACGACGTCGCGTCGGTGTCGGCCGGGCCACCGTTGGGTGGGTTGTACTTGAAGCCACCGTCCCGTGGTGGGTTGTGCGACGGCGTGACGACGATGCCGTCGGCCAGCGGCTGGCCGACGTGGTCGCGGTTGTAGACGATCACGGCGCGTGACAGCGACGGCGTGGGGGTGAAGTCCTCCTCGCGCTCGGCGCGGACGTGGAGCCCGTTGGCGACCAGCACCTCGATCGCGGTCTTCCATGCGGGCAGCGAGAGCCCGTGGGTGTCCTTGGCGATGTAGATCGGCCCGGTCGTCCCCTCGGCGGCGCGGTACTCCACGATCGCCTGGGTGGTCGCCGCGATGTGAGCGTCGTTGAAGGCGCCGTCGAGCGACGACCCGCGATGGCCCGACGTACCGAACACGACCTGCTGGTCGGGGTTGTCAGGGTCCGGGGTGAGGTCGTAGTAGGCGCCGATCAGGGCGTCGACATCGATCAGGTCCTCGGGCAGTGCAACCTGCCCGGCGCGTTCGTGAGCCATGTGCCTATCCTCGCGGTTCGCCAGAGGTCAGGCGCCACTTTCGACGAGTTCTGGGCACTTCGCGGTGACCTCCGTGACCGACCCGGTGAACCAGCGCTGGACCGTGCACCTGAGCCGATGATCACCGGCTGAGGTGCACGGTGAAGCGCGCGCTCAAGGGAGGAAGGGTGCAGGGTCACCCCATATGCTGGCCCGCATGACGAACCCTGTCGCCGGTCGTGGCGCCATTGATCTGTCCCAGCTCGCCGCTCCTCGCCCGCAGAGTGCGGCTCCAGGTGCCTACGTCGTGGAGCTTGATGACGCGTCGTTCGAGGCGACGATCCGCAAGTCGGTGCAGTTCCCTGTCGTCGTCGAGTTCTACTCGCCGCGGGCGCCCGAGCAGGAGGCCCTGAGCCGTGACCTCGCTGCGCTGGCTGACGAGGCGGCCGGCAAGTGGCTGCTGGCACGGGTGAACGTCGATGTGGCGCGCCAGGTGGCGGCCGCGCTCCAGGTGCAGGCCGTACCGACCGTGGTCGGTCTGATCCAGGGTCAGCTCGTACCCCTGTGGCAGGGCACGCTGCCCAAGGCCGACGCCGCCGCCTACATCGGTGAGCTGCTGAAAGTCGCCGTTCAGTACGGGGTTCTCGGTCGGGTCACGCCCACCGCCAGCAGCGCGCCCAGCGCCCATGATGTCGACGAGCCTGTGATCGACCCGAAGTACACCCCCGCCTACGACGCGATGGAGCGCGAGGACTACGACGGTGCGGTGGCTGAGTTCGCCAAGCTCCTCGAGGCCAACCCCGCTGACACTGAGGCCAAGATCGGCGCTGCCCAGGCAGGGCTGTTCGCCCGGGCGTCGAAGCTCCACCCCGATGCTGTGATGGCGCGGCTGGCCGACGCCCCCGACGACATCCCGACGATCCTTGAGGCAGCCGATCTCGAGCTGGGGACGGGTGAGATCGAGGCTGCCTTTGCGCGCCTGGTCCAGGCTGTACGGGACACATCCGGGCCCGAGCGCGACACCGTACGGAAGCGCCTTCTCGAGCTCTTCGACACGCTGCCTGCCAACGATCCCGCCGTGCTCAAGGCACGACGGGACCTGGCAACCGCTCTGTTCTGATCAGCACGCCGGTCGGATCACCAGTCCGGGAAACCTCACGGCTTGGTGAGGCGTCAGCCGGCGGTGGCCTCCGTGGTCTGCGCCGGGCGGGCGCCCAGCTCGGCGTCGAGCCGCAACAGGCCAGGACCGTCGTCGCCGATCAGCTCGATCCGACCGACGATCTCGTCGACGGTCGACTCCTCCTCGATCTGCTCCTCAAGGAACCAGCTGAGCAGCGGGCGACAGTCGAGGTCGCCGATCTGCTCGGCAGCGCGGTAGAGGTTGCGGATCGCCTCAGACACCTTCTGCTCGTGCTTGTACGCGGCAGTGAACACGTCGAGCGGTGTCAGGTTCGTGGCTACCTTCGGCGCGGCGATGGCCCCGATCTGAGGATGGTCGCCGCGGTCGGTGAGGTGGTCGATGAACTTGTTGGCGTGGACGATCTCCTCGTCGGCCTGGTGGCGGAGCCATGACGCCATGCCCGGGAGGTTGAGCACGTCGACCTCGATGGCCAACTGCCGGTAGACCGTGGACGCCTCAAGCTCCAGCGTGATCTGCTCGTCGAACTGCTTCTTCAACTCTGCTGGGATCTTCATGAACCCCACCCTAGTTGCGGCCCGGTGTACGGTCAGGAACCAGCGAGAAGGGAGCGATGATGCCCACCCCTCCGATCCGGCGCCGGTCGCGGCACTGCCTCGTCGTCGTCGTGGTCGCAGTGCTCCTGGCCTTGGCCGCACCCCTGGCTGCGGCGTGTTCCTGCCCGATGCTTACGGTTCCCCAAGCGGTTGCCCAGGCCGATCTCGTCGCCAGGGTGACGGTCGACGCGGTGGACAGACCGCGGGTGTCGAAGTCGAGTGCCGACCTGGTCACCTACACCCTGCGTCCGTCTGTGGTGTGGAAGGGAGACGCCGCGGGCTTGGTCATGGTCGGCTCCGCCTTCGACAGCGCGAGCTGCGGAATCGCCCCGTACGAAGTCGGTGAGGAGATCATCATCTTCGCTTCTCGTGACGGTGACCGGTGGCGAGCCTCGTTGTGCGGCGGTACGGCACCAGCCACGGCTGACCTGGTGGAGACGGTGACGGCCGCCGCCGGGCCTGGGACGGCCGTGACGGTGGCACCGGCTCCACCCAGTGAGCACCAGACCTGG
>DAOOHL010000101.1:0-2998 GCA_035416185.1 Propionibacteriaceae bacterium
CTCACGGTGCCGTTCAGTGACAAGAAGCGGGTGTCGGTGAAGGTACGGAACTTCGAGACCCACGAGCTCAAGGTGAACGACGCTGACGGCAACCCGGTCAACATCGCCGCGATCATCGTGTGGCAGGTCGCCGACACCGCCAAGTCGACCTTCGCGGTGGAGAACTACGAGAACTTCGTCGCCGTCCAGGCCGAGTCGGCACTGCGCCACGTCGCCACGACGCATCCGTACGACAACGCCGAGCCCGGCGTCGAGACTCTCCGCGGCTCGACCGATGTGGTCGCCCAGGAGCTCGCTGATGAGGTGGCCGCACGCGTCGCGATTGCCGGCATCGAGATCGTTGAGGCCAGGATCTCGTCGCTGGCCTACGCCCAGGAGATCGCCCAGGCGATGCTGCAGCGCCAGCAGGCCGCGGCGCTGCTCGCGGCCCGCGCGATCATCGTCGAGGGCGCGGTCAGCATGGTCGAGTCAGCGCTGCGGCGACTCGAGGCTGACAACATCGTGAAGATGGACGAGATCCGCAAGGCCGAGATGGTCTCGAACCTTCTCGTCGTGCTCTGTGGCGAGTCGCGCGCCACCCCGGTGATCAACACCGGCTACTCGACTCGTTCGTAGCTGCCGGCCTCAGGGTGCAGGGAAGTACGCTGCCAGCTCTGGAACGCCCGACAGTCCGCTTAGGTCGCCACTCTTGACGGCCGCCGCCATCGCGGCCACCGCATCCGGACTGAAGCCGTTGCGCTCCATCCCGACGGTGTTGGTGCCCTTCACCCGGCACGGGTTTCCGTACGCCTTCACGAAGGCCGGAACGTCGCGGCTGACGACCGATCCCATGCCGATCATCGCGAAGCCACCGACGACGCGCTTCTGATGGACGACGGTGCCGAGGCCGAGGTTTGCCCGGTCACCCACATGGACATGCCCGCCCATGGCGACGTTGGACGCCATCGTGACGAAGTCGCCGATGCGTCCGTCGTGGCCGATGTAGCACTGGTTCATGATGAACGCGTCGTCGCCGACGACGGTCTGCTCATGCCAGCCGCCGTGGACCTGGGTGCCCTCGCGGATCACGCAGCGGTTGCCGATCGCCACACCAAGGCCCTCCGCGGTGTCGATCCAGTCAGCGGCGTGCGGGTAGCCACGCACCTCTGGCGGGCTGCCAATCACCACGTTGGCGCCGATCCAGCAGTCGTCACCGATGGTCGTGTTGCCAGCAATCACAGCGCCGGGACCGACGACCGTGCCCGCGCCGAGCCGTACGGAAGCCCCGATGACAGCGGTCGGGTGAATGGTGTGAGACATGGCGAACACAGTATCTTCCCACCACCTGGCGCGACCGATCGGGCCAGACCGACGGCAACGTCACCCGTGACGTGGCGGGGCTCGTTCCCCGACACTCAGCTCCCACGGATCCGTGGTGAACGGCCATTGTCCACGGGCACGCCCATGGAGCCCTCGTCAGGCCAGGTTCAGCCCATACCCTCGGCGACCCGACGCAGCGCGACGAGCAGCTCGTCCTTCGACTGCTCCACCTGGGTGACGCCCACGAGGGCTGTGGTGGAGCCGACCATCATGGCGCAGGCGGTCTGGGTGCCGATCCGGCCGCAGGCTCCGCCCGGCGCGATCGCGATGCCGACAGCCTTGGCCGCCTCGAGGGCCGACGTGGCGTCCTTCTCAGGGCGGGAGGCGAGCACCACGAACTGGCCCTTGCCGCCGCGTTGGTAGACGGCGGTGATGGTGGTCCGACCGTCGGTGTGCTGCGACAGGCTCGGGGGACGGTTGGGCTCGCGGGTGTAGTCACCAGCCTTCTCCGGGAGCGCGAGTGGCTTGTCGGAGACGGTGGTCGCGATCGGGGATCCTGGCCGGGAGATCAGGTAGCCGATGCCGCCAACCGCCAGCAGCAGCACCAGAACTCCTGCCAGTCCGATCACCACCGTGCGCGCGCGGGAGAGGTCGAACCGGGGTCCGCTGGAGGCGGCTGCGCGGCGCCCGGCCGAGCGCCGCGAGGACGCCTTGGACCTCTCTCGACCGGCACCCTCCGCGGCGTTCTCGCCGTCGGTGGCGGCTTCCTCAGCCTGGAGCCGGTCGACCAGCTCGCGGGTGGAGAAGGCAGAGGTGGGGGTCTCATCCTCGCCGGGCAGTGGCGGGGCGAAGGGGCTGCGCTCGGCCGCTGGCGGCGGGTCCGCTGGCGTCTGCTCCGGCAGCTCGACCGCAGTGCGCGGCGAGGTGGCACTGACCGCGGAGACAGCCGACACCGCCGACCGACGGGGCGCTGCGGTCGGTTGGTCGCGAGGTGGTCCAGCGTTGGCACGCCGACCGGCCACCTCACCGCTGGGCTCCCCGTCGTCGGGAGACGCGGCTGACCCGGGAGAGGTCGGGGTCAACGCCGAGCGACGAGCGGAGCGCAGCGAACCCGCGTCAGGTTCGGACGACACCACTCCCGATGACCGGGCACCCACCCATCGCGGCGTCGCCCGGGGCGCGCCCACCTCGGCATCAGTCGTCGCGACAACCTCAGCCGGCGGGTCGGCCGGCTGCTTCGGCTGGTAGCGAGGCGTTTCAGGCATCAGCCGTGACCGTGTCAGGCGACCTCGTCCAGCGCCTTGCGCAGCGACATCTTCGTGACGGAGCCGTTCAGCTGTTTCACGATCTCCCCGCCCTGGAAGACCAGCACGGTCGGAAGGTTCCGGATGCCGAACTGCGCCGGGGTGGTGATGTTCGCGTTCGTGTCCATCTTCACAACCTTGACACGCCCGTCGTACTGACCGGCGAGCTCGTCGATGATCGGCGACAGCTGCTTGCACGGCGAGCACCAGTCGGCCCAGAAGTCGACCATGACGGGCAGGTCGGACTTCAGCACCTCGCTCTCGAAGCTTGCGTCGGTGACGTCAGCGACATTCGACATGGATGGTCTCCTCCTGTGGTCCTGGCGCCCAGTCTGCCCTAGGCGTCCGACAGTTCCTCAAGCCTCCGCTCACACCCGTACGGGTTCGGCACCGGC
>DAOOHL010000101.1:3098-9426 GCA_035416185.1 Propionibacteriaceae bacterium
GCAGCATCAGCCAGGTGGGCGAGGTGCCGTTCGGCATCGAGGGCGGCGGCGCAGCCCGTACCCGCAGCGGTGATCGCCTGGCGGTAGGTGTGGTCGACGAGGTCGCCACACGCGAAGACGCCAGCGAGGTTCGTACGGGTCGAGCGGCCCTCCACGAGCACGTATCCCTCGGCGTCGACGTGAACCTGGTCACGGATCAGCTCCGACCTGGGGTCGTGCCCGATCGCCACGAAGACACCGTCGACAGCCAGATCGCGGGTCGCGCCAGTCTGGGAGTCGGTCAGCGTGACCCCGGTGACGGTGTCGGTGCCGTGGATGGCCGTCACCTGGGAGTTCCAGGCGATCGTCAGCTTCGGGTCGGCGAACGCCCGCGCCTGCATGATCTTCGAGGCGCGCAGCTCGTCGCGGCGCACGACCAGGGTGACTTCAGAGGCGAACCGGGTCAGGAACGTCGCTTCCTCGACAGCCGAGTCTCCGCCGCCCACGACGACGAGCGGCTTGTTGCGGAAGAAGAAGCCATCACAGGTGGCGCACCATGACACGCCGCGACCGGACAGCCGGTCCTCGTCAGCCAGGCCGAGCCGCTTGTACGCGGAACCGGTGGCGAGGATCACCGTACGGGCCCGGTGCTCGGTGCCGTCCGAGTCGATGACCACCTTCACGTCACCGTCGAGGCGCATCTCGATCACGTCGTCAGCGATCAGCTCGGCGCCGAACCGCTCCGCCTGGGCGCGCATCTCGTCCATCAATGCGGGGCCCATGATGCCGTCGCGGAAGCCGGGGTAGTTCTCCACCTCGGTGGTGTTCATCAACGCCCCGCCCGCGGTCAGCGAGCCCTCGAAGACGAGCGGCTTGAGCTCGGCGCGGGCTGCATAGATGGCCGCGGTGTAGCCAGCGGGCCCGGAGCCGACGATGATGACGTCGCGCACAGTGTCGGTCATGAGTTCCTCGATCGAAGTAAGTACCCGGCGAGCCTACAAGTCACCCCGGGACTGACAGAACCAGCGACGGAGCGTGCGCATTCCCGCCGACTCTCCAGGCGTGGGCCAACGCGCTCAGGGAAGCGGTCGTGCAACCGCGGCGACCCCTCCGCGGCGCTGACGGGTCCGCTCAGTCGACGCGATGTGCCGCGGCCGAGGGATGGACGACCAATGCGGTCGCCCCAGGACGCTCGCCGAACTGCTTCAGGTATGTCTCCAGCCACGTCGTACGGAACGACTCGACGTCGGTGTCGTCCACCAGCGCCCAGACTGAACCTCCGTACCCGGCTCCGAACGCTGAGGCCGCGTGGGCACCCAGGCGACGGGCGGCCTCGGCGAGGAAGACCGTCTCGGGCACCTGGTTGCGTAGGTCGGAGACGGCGAGCTGCATCGACCGGTCGACGACCCGGCCGAAAGCGGCCAGGTCACCCGCGGCCAGAGCGTCGGCCGCGGCCGGCACCAGCGTGAACGACTCCTCATGGAACTGCCGCAGTCGCGCAGCATCACCGTTGTAGGACTTCACATACGCGAACAGCCTGTCGAACGCCTCGGGCGATGAGCGGAGGGCCGCAGCGAGCGTGGGGTCCGTACGGCCGGTCGTCGACTGCCACTTGTCGAGCAGTCGGGCCGTCGTTTCCGAGGCGGTGTTGTACGTGTCGAGCGCGGCACCGGTCTTCTCGCCGAGCACACCTGAGACCCCGATCACGAAGGACGTCCCTGCGGGGAGCGGCACATCGCGCTCATGGGTGATGGGCGAGAACGAGTACACCGACAGTTGGCCCTCGCGGCCACACAGCATCGCGGTGTGATCCTCCGATCCGCCGAACGTGCCCACGCCGGGCCTGCCGGTGAGTTCCTTGAAGGTCGACCCGTTCTCGATGCAGGCGAGGTAGCCAGCGAGATCCTCGCGGGTGGGGATGAGCCGCTGCCACAGCTCGGTCTCAGTGAACCCGTTGTGGTCGGCCAGACCGAGCGCCACGGCACTCAACAGAGCCGACGAGCTCGACATCCCGCTCGCCAGCGGAAGGTTGGACGCGATCTCGATCCGGCAGGGGGCGAGCGGACCGACGTTCGCTTCAAGCCGGGATGCGGCCGTCGCGACGTAGTTGCCCCAGTGCCCACGAGGGGGAGCAGGATGTCCGTCACCCAGCACGACGACGTCAGGACTGGCGTCGGTGGTCGCCTCGATGTAACCACTCGCCCCCTCCACAGAGGTCACGGTCGCAGTGACCCCCAGGTTGGTCGCGCAGATCAGCGAGCGGCCGCCCGCGTAGTCGGTGTGCTTGCCCAGGACCTCGATGCGGCCGGGCACGAACCAGGTCGTCACAGCGTCACCTCGTGGTCGGCCAGGGCGGCGGTCACCCGAGCGATGTCATCGCGGCTGGAGAGGTCGAGCACCTGCATTGCTGCGGTGACAACGTCATACGGGGTGCCCCGCGAGATGTCGAGGGCGACGGCCTGCGGCAGCTCGTACTCCCCTCGCGACGACAGGGGGACGTCGCGAGCGGCGGCGAGGATGGACGGGGTGAAGAGCCAGTGGTTCATGCTGACCAGCAGCTTTGGCCCCCACGCGGCGAGGGTCTCGGCGCTGGGCTTCTCGATCAGCCGGACGAGCTGCCCGCCGACCGACTCGATGATCGCGAACCCGCGTACCCGCTCCGGAGCGATCCCGGCCAGCAGGGCCTCCGGCTCGTACCCGACCAGGCCCGCACCCGGCAGAGCTCGCAACTGTGCCGACGCTGCAGCCGGGTAGAGGTTGTCGGAGTTCACGACCGCGAACCGGTCGTCAGCCACCCAGTCGGCCGCTGCGAGCACGGCATTCGCAGTGCCCTGGGGCTCCTCTTGGACGGCGTAGTCGACCGAGATCCGGGTCAGGTCGAGCGAGTCGTAGTGCCGCCGTACGGCGTCGTGCTCGGGCCCGATCACCAGACATGCCTTGGTGAAGCCTGCGTCGGCGAGCTCGGACAGCACGTGGTCGAGGAAGGGCCGGCCCACGGGAACCAGCGCCTTCACGCCGGTGTCGGCGGCAGCGGACTGCTCGGCCGAGAGGGCTGCCTCAGCGTTCTGCGCTCTCATCCGGGTGCCCAGCCCACGAGCGAGAATGACCACTTTCTGTACGTCCGTCACGGTCACCGATCCTAGTCTGACAACGCGTGTCAGGATCCAGCCGGGGGTACGAGGCGGACCCGACGCACCGAGGTTCAGCCGAGGGTGATGTCGACCATCAGCTCGTCGGCGAGTTTCTCAAGATCCGCCCGTACGCTCTCGAGCTCGGCACCCTCGGGAGCGTGCCCGGTGAGCCGAGCCTCGAAGAGCTCACCGCCCGCCATGGGGGCCTCGCGAGTCTCAGTGGTGAAGTGGTCGATGCTGATCCCATGCCGCGAGAGCACGGCGGTGACGTCACGCACGATGCCTGGCCGGTCGTTGCCCACGAGGTCGAGGGTGACGGTGGCTCCCGCGTCCGTACGGTCTGCGGCTGGCTGGATCGCCTCGTACACCGCGATCTCCAGCCCAGGGAAGGCCGCGAGCGACTCGACCAGCCCGGCCCGCTGATCGTCAGCAACCGAGACGACCACGATGCCGGCGAACTTGCCCGCAAGCTCGGCGAGCTGGCTCCGTTCCCAGTTGCCGCCGCGGGCTGACACCGCCTCTGCGAGCGCGTTGACGAGGCCGGCGCGGTCGTCGCCGATGACGGTCAGAACAAGGGTGGCCACAAGGGCATCGTACGGCGCTCAGCTCTCCGCAGGGGCGTCGTGCCGGCGGCGAGCGGGACGGCGGTACTCGCGGTAGTCGGCGAGCAGCCACGGCCAGTCGGTCTGGATGACGTCGGCGCCCAGGTCGAAGATCGGCCCCCAGCCAGCCTCAGAGCCCTCCAGGATCGCCCGCTCATCGCACAGCCCCGGGAAGCACTGCACCGCGATCGGCAGCACCTCCGCGTTGACCAGCACGAAGACGCCACGCTCGTGGAGGGCGGCGAAGGTGGCGGCACGGGTGAACGGGGACCCTTCGACAAGCTCAGGGACCGGGACTGCGGGGGCCGGGGACGCGGCTGCCCCTTCGACGGGTCCGGGGGCCGAGGAGGGGGTGGGGGCGATCACCTCGACGCCGACGAGGTTGAGGTCGTCGCGGTCGAGGTAACGCTCGGCCTCCTCGACGGTGAAGCAGATCGGCATGAACGGGAACTTCACCGGGTGGGCGGCCAGCAGTTCGATGGCGTCAGCGTTGCGGGCGTGACACTTGAGCAGCAGCTGGGGCGTCATGTCGAGCGCCGCCAGCTCGTCGAGCACGTCCGGCCACCACCACCACGACCGGTCAATGTTGAACATCACCGCGCCACGAGACGCCGACCGAAACGGCGCCAACAGCTCAGCCAGGCGCTCCAGTCGCACCGTACGACCCGGTCGGTCGAGCCAGCGGTACGACATCTCCTCGATCGCCGCAGCCGGCATCCGAGTGAGGTTGATGTCAGTGGTCAGGTGCTGGCCCTCAATGCCGTCATGGTGCACGAAGTACTCACCATCGCTCGACCCAGTGACGTCGATCTCGACGATGTCAGCCCCCGAACGCACCGCCGCAAGCACCGCGCCGGTGGTGTTCTCCGCGATGCTGCCCGCGGCCGTTCCCCGATGGGCCATCACCAGCGTGCCCGCCTCGGCGAACCGGCGGTTGAGCTGGGCGTTGATCTCGGCGTACCGCGGCTTCCCAAACGTCACCGCGACAGCGTAACCGGCTGACCCGGCTGGGCTCGGGACGGTGTTCCCGTGTGGGCTGCCGCGGGTAGGGTTGAGAACCAAAGGGGGGCAAATGACGACCACCACACCCGCGACGCCCAGCACCACGTCGACCCCGCCGAGGGCGGTCACAGTTCCGCCTGTGCCGTACCGCAGCCGTGCGCTCGCCAGATCGTACGGTGCGGGGCTCCGGATGCTGCTTCGGCGCATGCCCGTACAGGTGCGCTACCCCAGTGGTGTGACCATCGGCGGCGGAGACGCACGCTCACCGCTGCTCCTAGCCGTACGGCCCGATGCGCTGGCTCTCAGGCTGGCCCACCACCCCTCGATCGGCCTTGGCGAGGCCTACATGGCTGGCGACTGGGAGATGGCTCGCGGCTCCGACCTCTGCGACGCGATGGTGCCGTTCGCGACCCTGCTCGAGAAGCGGATGACGCCGATCTTCACCGTCGCCAAGGTGTTCGACCGCCACAACCCGTTCCAGCGGCGCAACGACCCGACGGGCGCCCGCGAGAACATCGCCGACCACTACGACCTCGGCAACGACCTGTTCGAGGCGTTCCTCGACGAGACGATGACCTACAGCTCAGCCCTCTTCGACGACACCCGGCCGTGGGCGGACCAGCCCCTCGCCGAGGCGCAGCGCCGCAAGGTCGACGCGGTCCTCGACGCCGCTGGCGTGGGTGAAGGCACGCGCGTCCTTGAGATCGGTACGGGCTGGGGCGAGCTCACCCTCCGAGCCGCAGCGCGAGGGGCTCACGTCACGTCGCTGACCCTCTCCACCGAACAGCTCGCACTCGCGCAACAGCGCGTCGACAAGGCCAGACTCGCGGACCAGGTCGACATCCGGCTGCAGGACTACCGGCTGGTCGACGGCACGTACGACGCCGTCGTCAGCGTGGAGATGATCGAAGCCGTCGGCGCCGAGTTCCTGCCCAGCTACTTCCAGACCATCCACGACCGCCTCGCCCCCGGGGGCCGTGCGGCGATCCAGGCGATCCTGACCAGCGACACCCAGTACGAGTTGACGAAGGGTGGCGTGAGCTGGATCAGCCGTTACATCTTCCCTGGCGGACTCGTCCCCTCCCTGGGGGCCATCTCCGCCGCCCTGCCGCACGGGCTCCAGCTCACTCACGACCGCCGCTTCGGGCCGCACTACGCCGAGACGCTACGCCGCTGGCGCCGTACGTTCGACGACGCCTGGCCGGCGCTGTCGGAGTCGTACGGAGACGTCTTCCGCCGCATGTGGGACTTCTACCTGGCCTACGCCGAGACCGGCTTCCGGGCGGGGATCCTGGACGTGGCGCACCTGACGTTCAGGAGGCAGCTTTGAACTGGGGGGCTACGCCCCCCCCGACCCCCAGGCGCTCTGACTTGCTCCCTCCGCCAACACCCGCGCGAAGCCGTCCAGGGTGAAGTGACGTGCAGCGCTACCCCGGCACAGGGCAGCGCGGTTACCGCCTCCGGTCACCGAGTCAGCCGTACCGGACACGCTTGCGATGCGCATGGAAGTGCCGAGACCACAACATTAGACAAACCTTTGACGCACTCTGGGCGGGTGGCTAGGTTTCAGAGCATGCACCCGGCTGGCCACATCGCGATCATCGGCTCTGGTGT
>DAOOHL010000102.1:0-9401 GCA_035416185.1 Propionibacteriaceae bacterium
GGCCTGTGCACCCAGCGTCTGGGCGAACTGCTGGCCGGTCTGGTCGAGCACGGCGCTGGCCGATGCCACCAGTGCTTCGATGGCGGCGCGCTGCTCATCGGGCAGGCCGGCGATCTTGGCGTACAGGTCACCGAGACCAAGGTTGGGGTTGACCCCCAGCTCGTCGAACACGTCGCCGTGACGGGCGAAGACGTCGGCGAAGTAGACGCCGACGGCGTGGCCGAACAGCACCGGGTCAGAGACCTTCATCATGGTCGCCTTCAGGTGGAGCGACAGGAGCAGGTTCTCGGCCTTCGCCGCAGCGATCTGTTCGGCGTAGTAGGCGCGCAGGGCCGACGCGCTCATGAAGGTGCCGTCGACCACCTCGCCGGCGGTGACCTTCGCCGTCCCGAGCTGGATGACCTTTCCGTCAGCGGTCTCCAGCTCGATCGTCAGCGTTCCGTCGTTGTCGACCACGACAGACTGCTCGTTGCCGAAGAAGTCGCCCTCGCTCATCGTGGCGACGCGCGCCTTGTTGTCAGACGCCCACGCGCCCAGCCGGTGCGGATGCTTCTTGGCGAAGTTCTTCACCGACGCCGGGGCGCGGCGGTCGGAGTTGCCCTCGCGCAGCACCGGGTTGACGGCCGAGCCGAGCACCTTCGCGTAGCGGGCGGCGATCTCCTTCTGCTCGTCGGTCTCGGGCTCCTCGGGGTAGTCGGGCAGGTCGTACCCCTGGTCCTGCAGCTCCTTGATGGCGGCCTTGAGCTGGGGCACCGAGGCGGAGATGTTCGGCAGCTTGATGATGTTGGCCTCAGGCGTGGTGGCCAGCTCGCCGAGACCGGTGAGGTTGTCATCAACGCGCTGCTCCTCAGTGAGCCGCTCGGGGAACTGCGAGAGGATCCGGCCGGCCAGCGAGATGTCGCTGGTCACCACGTCGACGCCGGCCGCGCGGGTGAACGCCTGAACGATCGGCAGCAACGAGTAGGTCGCCAGGGCCGGCGCCTCGTCGATCTTGGTCCAGACGATCTTCTGCTCTGTCATGGTCTCTCCTGCGCTGGCGCGGCTCTGCGGGGTACGGATGAACACCCAAACCCTATCGGTGGCGAGTGACCCAGGCCGACCGCCTGCCGTCGCTCGCTCCGCCAGGTTGCGTGGTGTCCCTTATCCTGACCAACGTGAATGAGGGCGACAGTCCGAACGACCGGCCGGCGACACCCAGAAAGACCTGGGGTGACCGATGACCGGTCTGTTCGTCGACATCGGACTGATCTTCCTCTTCATCGTGCTGGGTGGCATCTTCGCCGCCGCCGAGATGTCGCTGGTCAGCCTGCGCGAGGCCCAGCTGCGCCAGATCTCGACCCGAGGCAAGCGTGGCGCCAAGGTCGCTGAACTAGCCGCCGACCCCAACCGCTTCCTCTCCGCGGTTCAGATCGGCGTCACCCTGTCGGGCTTCCTCTCCGCCGCCTTCGGTGGCGTCACCCTGGCCAACCGCCTCTCTCCGGTCTTCATCGGCTGGGGCGTACCGGACTCGCTCGCCGACGGCCTGGCGCTGGTCGTGATCACTCTGGTGATCTCCTACTTCTCCATCACCCTCGGCGAGCTCGCCGCCAAGCGGCTGGCGATGCAGCGCGCCGAGGCGTTCGCCATGGCCCTGGCGCCGCTGGTCAACCTGATCGCCACGCTCGCCCGGCCAGCCATCTGGCTGCTGGGCGTCTCCACCGACCTCGCCGTCCGCCTGCTCGGTGGCGACCCGAACGCCTCACGCGAGGAGGTCTCCCGAGAGGAGCTCCGGTCGATGGTGTCGACGTCGTCCACGGTCGGCGATGAGGAGCGCCAGATCGTCGATGAGGTCTTCAACGCCGGCCAGCGGTCGCTCCGGGAAGTGATGGTGCCGCGTACGGAGGTCGACTTCCTGCCGGGCGACATGCAGGCCCACCGCGCCATCTCCGCCGTCCAGGGTGCCCCACACAGCCGTTACCCCGTCTACGGCCGGTCCGTCGACGAGGTGCTCGGATTCCTGCACGTCCGTGACCTGATGGACCTCGACCCGACGGCCAAAGGTCAACCGGTCAGCCGATTGGCCCGTCCTGTCACCTCCCTGCCCGGCACGATGCGGGTACTGCGGGCCCTCGCCGAGATGCGCCGCACCAACAGCCACCTCGCGATCGTCCGTGACGAGTACGGCGGCTGCGCCGGCATCGTCACCATTGAGGACCTGGTCGAGGAGCTGGTTGGCGACATCAAGGACGAGTACGACGTCGAGAGCGAGACCTACGTCACCTCCGCTGGCGCCGCTGACATCGACGGTCTGCTCACCCTGGAGGAGTTCGCCGAGCGGACGGGGTACGTGCTGCCCGAAGGCCCGTACGACACCGTGGCCGGCTTCTGGGTGGCCCAGCACGGTGAGTTGCCGGAGACGGGTGAGAGCATCGATGTCGAGTTGCTGACTGAGGAGGGGCCGGAGGAGTCGATCCCGCTGACGCTGACGGTGACCGAGATGGACGGTCGCCGGGCAGCCAGGATCATGATGCGTCGTACCGACGACCCGGGCGACACGCCGCCGGTCGACGCGGGTGACGAGCCCGCGGCACCTCCTGCTGAGTAGGGTTTCCCGAGCGCAGGACGAGCAGCCGGAAGGGGGGCGCGTGCGCGACGACGCAGACGGGTCAGATCTGCTCACCAGTGACAAGGTGGGTGAGCTGCTGAGGGCAGCAGTGGAGCATGCCGGCGGCACCCTGAGGGCTTGGGCGATCGACCACGTCGATGCCAATCCGCAACGCTCGACGACGGCGACCTACACGGCCACCGTTGAGTGGCCGCACGGCGTACGGCAGGAGCTGCTGGGCGTCTCCGCCCGGGCGGGCGGACTGGCCCGTACGGACGAGCGCGCAGAGATCTTCGCCGACGGCGACCGCGAGGTGGCGGTCTGGATCTACCCGAAGGATCCCGACCTGCCTGGCCTGGTCCGGGCGGCGTATCCCACGGAGATGGCCCGGGTGCTCAACGAGTATCGGGTCTTCGACACCCCCGTGGGCGTCGACTCGGTCACGCTCGACATGATCGGCTACCGACCCCGCCGTCGAGCTGTGCTGAAGTGCACCGTCACCGAGCCGCCGCGGGTGTTGTACGTGAAGGTGCTGCGCGAGCGGCTGTTCGACCAGGTCCGCCTCAGGCACCAGCTCCTGCTGGATGCGGGAGTGCCGGCACCTCGGATCGCCGCCGCCACCTCCGACCAGCTGCTGGTGCTGGATGAGCTGCCCGGCAGGCCGCTGGCGAAGGCGATCTTCGATGACACCGACCCCACGACGGCCGAGCGGCTGATCGAGGTGCTCGATGCGATGCCCGCATCGGTCGCGACGTTGGAGCGGCGCCCGCCCTGGTCGGACTCGGTGCACCACTACGCGCGCATGGTCACCCAGGCCGTACCAACGCTGGGTCTGAGGCTGGAGTGGTTGGCGACGACCATCGCTGAGGGTCTGGAGCCGATCCCACAGGGCGACGAGCCGACCCACGGCGACTACCACGAGGGCCAGATCCATGTGGCGGACGGCGCGGTGGTGGGCCTGCTTGACGTCGACACCGTCGGCCCCGGCAGGCGGGCCGACGACCTGGCCTGTCTCGTGGCTCATCTCTCTACCGTGCAGCGCATGAATGCCCGACAGGCCGAACGGGTGCACCACCTGATCCGCACCTGGGTTCCTGTCTTCGACACCCGGGTCGACCCGACCGAGCTGCGACTCCGGTCAGCTGCGGTGATCATCTCCCTGGCTACCGGCCCGTACCGCTCCCAGGAGGCCAACTGGGAGCGGGAGACCGTCCAGATCATCGACGCCGCTGAAGCGCTCGTCCGGCAGGTCCGCTGACCCAAGCAGACGCGCTGGTTGGACGGACCCTTGAGCGACAGTCGCCTGTTCAGGCCAGGTGCACCAGGAGCGACCTGTCGTCGACCGGGAGATCGGTGGCGCTGGTCGCGGTGACCCGGATCCCGGTGAAGTCGACCCGGCCTGAGTGCACGGTGAGGAACGCCGTGTCTGACGCGTCGCGCCCGGTCGCGATCCGCAGCATGGTCTGCCGAGGGGCCAGTCCCGTGGCGTCGACGACCCACCACTGGCCGTCGTCGAGCTGAGCCTCGGCCACGGCATGGAAGTCCATCGGGGTCAGGCCGGGGGCGTACACGGACACCACGCGCGCGGGCACCCGACGCGCTCTCAGCAGCGCGACGGCCAGGTGGGCGAAGTCGCGGCACACCCCGCTGCGCGCCAAGTAGGTCTGCACGGCACCGTCGGTGGCCCGGCTCGAGCCGCTCACGTAGAGGAGGCGCCGACCCACCCAGCCGCTGACGGCGTCGAGCAGCTCACGGCCACGCAGCCCGCTGAACTCGGCCGCGGCCACCTCCGTCAGGGTGTCCGACTCGCAGTATCGGCTCGGCCGGAGGAAGAGGATCCGGTCGGCCGCGATGGACTGGCGCGTGGGTTCGGGTGCGACCGGCGGGGCTGTCACGTGGGCCTCGTACTCCACGATGAGGTCGCCGACCGGTACGTCTCGGAGCAGATGCAGGCGAGAGCCGTGGAAGCCGATCACCTCCTCGAACGCGACGTCTGCGCCGTCGACAGTGACTCGGAGCGACTCCTGGCTGCCTCGAGAGAGATGGGCGACCGCGACGGATAGGACGATCTCAGCCTGCTCCCGTACCTTGCCGGTGAGCCGGGCAGACACCGTACGAGGAGCGGAGTCCTGGTCAGTCACCTTGGCCCTCGCTTCCGGTCTCGGCCTGGTCGCGCGGGCTGTCACCCACGTCACCGCGTATGTCGTCGCCCACTCTCGTGACGTCGACGGCCACGGTCAAGGTCGACGAGGCGCCCTCGGTGTAGATCACACCTTTGAGCGGAGCCACGTCGCGGTAGTCGCGCCCCCAGGCCGTGACCAGGTAGCGGGAGTCCGCGACACAGTCGTTGGTCGGGTCCAGATCCAGCCACCGCCCGTCCGGCAGCTGCACCCCTGCCCACGCGTGGGTCGCGTCGGCACCCTGCAGCTTCGGCTTGCCAGGCGGCGGGGCAGTCTCCAGATAGCCGCTCACATAGCGCGCCGGCAGGCCCACAGAACGCAGCACCCCGATCATCAGGTGGGCGAAGTCCTGGCAGACGCCGGCTCTGATCCGCAGCAGCTCCGGCAAGGTCGTACGGACGTTGGTCGCACCCTTCGCGTACGTGAAGCCCTCGAAGATGGCGGTGACCAGCCCAGCCAGAGCCTCGCCGAGGGGCGCAGCGGGGGGCAGGAGGGCGGCCCCGTACGCGCGGACCTCCTCATCCCACGTCACCAGGGGCGACGGCAGGAGGAAGGCTGCTCGCAGAGCCGGGTCGGCATCAGGTCGAGGCGGTGCAGCCACGGCCTCGGCCACGGTCCAGCGATCAAGTTCGCTCAGGTCCCATGGCAGGCGCGCCACGTCGATGGTCGCCCTCTTGGTCACCTCGAGTCGCTGGTGGGGCGTGTGGATCTCGAGGTAGTGGGTCCAGTTGCCGAACAGGTCGAGGCCCTCGGTGACGATGGCTGGTACGGGGTCGACGGTGATGGAGTGTGTCAGGACCGACTGGCCGATGGTGTCCCGTGGGCGCAGGCACGCTCGTCCGTACGACGCTGTCACGTCGTCGGCGTAGGTGTAGGTGGTCACGTGCCGCACGTCATAGCGTCGCGGCGAGTGGTGCTCCTGGCGAGGCTGCTTCACCCGGGCTCCTCCATCGTCCGGGTGCGCTGCGGGGGGCGAAGGCTCGTCGACTCGAGCGCGGTGGCCACAGCAGCCAGAGCGTCGTCGAGCTCGGACAGCAGATGGTCGAGGGCGCCCTCCTCACCGTCGTCGACGGATGGGCTCGCCTCGAGCAACCCGGCAACCACGGCCAACGCGGCCGACACCCGCGGCGAGGGGGCGTGCCGCAGGTCCACCGCGAGCCGGTCGAGCTGGAAGCGAACCGAGCGTGGGTTGGTGGCGTCGGTCAGCAGCAGGTCGACGGCCACCTCTCGGCCGCGCGCCCATGACACGCTTGGGTCTGCCATCCGGCGGCGATGCGAGATCAGACTGTCACGCGAGCGCAGCACGGCATCAAGAGTGAAGGCGGCGGCCTTCGGCGGAAGCGGGGCGGTCAGGGTCAGCTGGAGGAGCCGTACGGACTCCTGGGCCCGCTCGACCCGTCGCCCGGCGTCGAAGAAGGCCCAGCTGGCGTCGCGCACGAGGCTCTCGGCACCAATCCCGGCGAGGGCGAGGAACGACTCCACAGCCGAGGCCAACGCTGGCTGTAGTGGTGCGGCCGTGGTGCCTGGTGTCGGCTCGAGCGTACGGTCGAGGCGGCCGAGGATGAGCCACGTGTCGCCGGGCAGCAGCTCCCGGACGCCACCGGCCGCTCGGGCGGCGCGCCGGACGGAGTGGCGCAGGGTGCCGCGCAGCTCTCGGTTGTGCACCAGGGTCCGCAGGTGGGCCACCGGCCCGGTGTCGTCCCCAGCCCGTGCGGGAATGGTGCCTCGTTCGCTCCGTTCTGGTCGACTCGTCGACAACGCGTCGACGGCTTCCAGCAACACCTGCATGGCGCGGTGGCCAGCGGTGCCACGCCGGCCGAGATGGTCCTCGACGAGGTCATCGGCCACTGTCAGCAGCCGGGCGATCGACTCGCCGCGCTCGGCGTACCGGCCAAACCAGTAGAGGTCGGCCGCCGCGCGTGGCGAGAGGGCCACATCGAAGCCGTCGGGCTGGCGCCCGGAGCGGCTCTGACCGACCTGATCGGCCCGCTCGGCGGGGTCGCTGTCGAGTCGATCGGTCTCGTGGTCACGTAGCACCCACACGTCCTTGACGACGGAGTCGGCCAGCGACGGGATCCGCGCGGATCCGTGGGGTGGAGCGACTCGAGCGAGGCCCCCCGGCATCACCGCGGCTCCGTCAGCGCCCGCGACGGTGAACGTACGGAGCAGGCAGGGCCGAGCGGCCAGGCCAGCGTCGGTCACGACGGGTGCGGTCCACCAGGGCAGCACCTCCTGGCCGCTCCATGCCCAGGGCTCTGCCTGGATGCGGGCGAGCAGGTCGGCGCGCTGCTGCGCTGTGAGGTCGGCCACGACCACACGCGGCAGCCCGGCATGCGGGTGCAGCGGGGAGATCAGCAGGTCGTCGAAGCGGGCCAGTACCTCTCGACGAGACGTGGCGTCTCCACACCACCACGTCCGGGCATGGGGCACCAGCAGGTCCTCACCAAGGAGGGCCGAGGCAATGCCCGGCAGGTAGGCGCCCAGCGCGGGGGACTCCAGCACGCCGGCGCCCAACGGGTTCACCACCGTCACCACGCCGCGTCGAGAGGCCTCCAGCAGACCTGGGACGCCAGACCCGGTCCCGAGCGACCTGTCGAGCGAGTCCACCCCGTTGCCGGGGACCCGCCGGACGACCACGTCGACCGGCTCCGGGCGTCCGGTGGTCTCGCGCAGCACCTGGGCCCGGTTGACCATCAGGTCATCGGGATGCACGACCGGAAAGCCGAGCAGTCCAGCAGTGAACGCCTCGTCGAAGGTTGCCTGGTCAGACCCACCGGCCGTCAGCATCACGACGCGGGGAAGTTCGCCCTGGTGCGGCGCGAGCTCACGCAGCCCGGTGCGCATCTGGTCGAAGAAGCCGCGGAGGCGGCGCAGGTCAGTGTCGCGATGAAGCTCCGCCATCGTTCGGGCGACGATCCGGCGCACGGCCATGGCGTAGCCAGCACCGACCGCCGTCTCCGCGCGGTCGGCCACGACGTGCCAGGCTCCATCCTGGGCGCGGCCGAGGTCTGTCGCCGTGAGGTAGAGCCCATGCCTGGTTGGCAGCTTGTCGGCCGCAGCGAGGAAGCCCGGGTGCCCCACCACCAGCTCCGCTGGTAGCAGACCCCGGGCGATGAGATCACGCTCCCCGTACAGGTCGTCGAGCACCAGGTCGAGCAGACGGGCACGCTGGACGAGACCCTGTTCGAGCCTGGCCCAGTCGGGGCCGGTCACCACGAGCGGCAGGGGATCCACGGTGAGGTGGCGGGCGCCTCCGGACGCGTCATCGCCGACGACCACCGCATCGTCAGCCACGAGCCGTTGAGCCAGGTCGCGCCGCCGTACCAGGTCGGCGGCAGTGAGCCCCGGCGACACGGACTCGGGTGTCGGGGCGGCGCTCCCCGGGGCGCGCAGCGCAAGGTCGGCGGCGGTCATCGCGAACAGCGTAGGGCTCGGCTGTCGTGGTGCCCATCCGGGTCGGATGACGCGGATGCAACACGGCGGTAACACGAGCCCCCTACGATCCCCTTCGTGGCGTGGCTCGATGACTACAGCGTGCGTGAGGGCACGTACGACGAGGTGCTGACGCATGCCCGCGACGTACGGCCGGCCTACGCGGGGATGCTGGAGGTGCTGTCCCGGATCGACGGCGACGACCTCGGTGCGCGGGTGGAGTTCCTCCGCCGCACCTACCTCGACCAAGGGGTCACGTTCGACATCGGTGGGCAGGAGACCCCGTTCCCGCTCGACATCGTGCCCCGGGTGATCGAGCCCGCTGACTGGGTCGTCGTCGAGACCGGGGTGGCGCAGCGGGTGCGGGCGCTGGAGGCGTTCCTCGCCGATGTGTACGGGCAGGGCAAGGTCTTCGATGACGGGGTGGTGCCGCGTCGGATCATCACCACCAGCAGCCACTTCCACCGCGCCGTCGTCGGCCTCGAGCCGCATCAGGGTGTGCGGATCCACGTCGCCGGTGTTGACCTGATCCGCGATGGTGAGGGCCGGTTCCGGGTGCTGGAGGACAACGTCCGGGTGCCGTCGGGAGTCTCGTACGTGCTCACCAACCGCCGGGCGATCACCGCGGCGCTGCCGGAGGTCGCGGCGGCTCATCGGGTCAGGCCGGTCCAGGCGTACGCGAGCCGGCTCCGCCGCGCCCTCGCGGCCACTGCTCCGCGCGGGGTGACGGACCCCACCATCGTGGTGATGACCCCAGGCGTGCACAATTCCGCCTATTTCGAGCACGCACTGCTGGCCCGGATGATGGGCTGCGAGCTGGTCGAGGGGCGCGACCTGGTCTGTGCGAACGGTGTCGTCTCCGTACGGACGACGCGGGGCCTTAGACCCGTCCACGTGATCTACCGACGCGTCGACGACGACTACCTCGACCCTGCCCACTTCCGGCCCGACTCCCTGCTCGGTGTGGCGGGGCTGCTGAACGCCGCGCGCGCAGGCAACGTGACGATCGCGAACGCGGTCGGCAACGGGGTGGCTGACGACAAGCTGGTCTACACCTACGTCTCGGACCTGATCCGCTACTACCTCGCCGAGGAGCCGATCCTGCCGTCGGTCGACACGTGGCGCCTGGAGGAGCCCGAGCATCGGGTCGAGGTGCTGGACCGACTGGAGGAGCTCGTGGTCAAGCCCGTCGACGGGTCAGGCGG
>DAOOHL010000103.1:0-9398 GCA_035416185.1 Propionibacteriaceae bacterium
GCGTCCTTGGCCAAGGTCACGGTCGTCGTCGACCCTGGGACGACACTTCTCCGACTGGGGACGTTCGACCCTGGCCGTGGCGACGACATCGACCTGTACCTCTACAACAGCGCCGGCCAGATGGTGGGAGCGAGCGGTGCAGGCGGGTCGACCGAGCAGATTACCCTCGTCAACCCGGCGGCCGGCACCTACACCCTGTGGGTGCACGGCTATGCGGTCGTGGCCCCGAGCTCCAGCTTCGACGTGTGGCAGTGGACGGTGGGCGCGGGCGACGCCGGGAACATGACGGTTGCCGCGCCGTCGAGCGCTACGACGGGAGCTTCGGGCACGGTCACGGTCACGATCGGCGACCTGGCTGCAGGCAAGTGGCTGGGGACCGTGGCCTACAGCGGCGCCCCCGGACCCATGCCGAATCCGACGGTGGTCACGGTCGACGTACCGTAGGCCACAGGCCCAGCCGAAAACCTGCCGGCGTGCAGGGGTCCCCCACACCCCTGCACGCCGGTTGCCCGTTCTGGAAGGATCGACGCATGGCCACCATCGTCATCACGGGAGCAAGCGACGGCATCGGCGCAGCAGCGGCGCGTGCGTTGATAGCCGACCACACGGTCGTGATCGTGGGCCGCTCGCCCACCAAGACCCAGTCCGTCGCACGCGATCTGGGCGTCGAGCATCACGTCTGCGACTTCGCCCGCCTCGATCAGGTACGAGCCCTCGCCGCCACCCTCGCTGACGCCCACCCGTCCATTGATGTCCTCGCCAATAACGCTGGCGGGATACTGGCCGAACGCCAGGTGACCGAGGACGGCTTCGAGGCCACCCTGCAGATCAACCACCTCGCGCCCGCGCTGCTGACCACCCTGCTGCTGCCGAACCTCCGAGCGGGTGCGGGCACGGTGATCATGACGGCCTCGGATGCCTCCCGCGTCGGGCGACTCGACCTCGCCGACCTCGCCATGACGCGAGGCTGGTCGTCGATGCGCGCGTACGGCACCGCCAAGCTCGCCAACATCTGCTACGCCCGCGGCCTGCAACGGGCAGAGGGCGGTACGGGGATCAACGCCGCCTCCTTCCACCCCGGCGTCGTCGCCAGCAGCTTCGGCTCAGGCGGCGGACCCAACGTGGTCGGCTGGTTCTACAAGTCGTGGCTAGCCCGGCAGTTGTTCCTGACCAACGACCAAGGCGCCGACACGCTGGTCTGGCTGGCCCGGGGCAGGCCAGGGGTGGACTGGACCCCAGGGGGGTACTTCATCAAGCGTCACGAGGTGGATCCGCCGCCCCAGGCGAACGACGACGCCCTCGTCGACCGGTTCTACGCCGCCACGCAGCTCCTGGTGGGCGGCGAGGGGTGACCGCGCTGAGGGCTACGCTCCCCACGTGAAGAAGCCCAGCGAAGCGAAGCCGGCGAAGCTGCCGAAGAAGCCGAAGGAGCCGAAGAAGCCCGGCACGACGTCTGAGCGTGCCAAGGCTGTCCTGGCTGACGACACCGACGAGCGCCGTCAGGCGGCCCGGGACTACCTGGAGTCTGAGCGAGCCGCTCGGAGCGCCGGTCTCGACATCCCTGACCTGCCCTTCGGCAAGCCCGACGCCCGCTGACCCGTCAACCCTGCAGGGCAAGGTCCGCAGCGCTCACCACGTTGAGCAGCGGGCCGCCAGCCAAGCGACGCTCGACGTTGCGGCAGAACAGGTCCCACAGCCGCGGCCGGCAGTAGGTGCTCAGCGCTGACCCTGAGATGTGGGGTGTCACGATCGTGCGCGGCATCGTCCAGGTCCAGTGATCTGGCGGGAGCGGGTACTGCACGTGGACGTCGATGGCCGCCCCGCGGAGATCTCCCCGTACCAACGCCTCGCGCAGTGCCACCATGTCGACGAGCGCTGCTCGGGCCGGGTTGAGGAAGAGCGCATCGCGAGGCAGCATCCCGAGCGCTTCGGCATCGAGAAAACCCCGGGTCGACGCGGTGGCGGGTGCGCACAGGACCAACACGTCCAGCCCGGCGAGGAAGTCCTGCTTCTCATCTGAGTCGAACCAGCGGTCCGGGATAGGGAACCCGTCTGGACCGCGGTCGAACGGGTCGTACTTGTCGTCGCGGAACCGCGGCTCCGAACGGGTGAGCACCCACACCTCAAGGCCCAGGGCTCTCGAACGGCGAGCCACCTCCTGGGCGATCCCGCCGTACCCGTACAGCCCCACTCTCATTCCACGAAGCTCTGCCTGGTAGCGCGCCGCCCGGTTCCACGTACCTGAGCGCTGGTCGGCCAGCATCCCCGGCAGGTCGCGATGCAACGCCAGCATCTGCATCAGGCACCATTCCGAGATCGGCACGTCATTGACGCCGCTCGCGTTCGCGACCCGGACCCGCTCCGGCAGTCCCGACCCGCGAAGCTGCTCAAAGCCGGCCGAGTTCAGCTGCAGCAGGTCAAGCCGCTCCAGTGTCTCCGGGGCGCCTGGTGCGGCGCCGGCGAAGAGCACGGACACGTCGCCCAGCCCGTCGGGCAGGGGCTCCCCCGGCGCGTACGCGTCGATGACACTCACCCGCGCGTCACCCACGAGTCTCCTCAACCGTGCCAGCCCCTCAGGGTCGACCTCACCAGCCACGACGTAGTGGTCGCTCATGACCGCATCTGCTTCCCAGGCACGGAGGCGAACTCCTCGTGCCCTGGCCGGTACGGGTAGCGGTTGCGTGTCTCGTCCGTCAGCGTCACCCCTAGCCCCGGCGCGGTCGGCAGGAGGACCTGACCACCCTCGATGACCAGGCTGTCGCCCCACAGCTCACTGTGCAGCGGTCCGGGATCGGGCAGCAGCTCAAGGATCCGTGTCGTCTGGGATGCGAAGGCCGCGTGCAGGTTCTGCATCACCCCGACCCCGGCGCACCAGTTGTGCGAGGCGATCCCCGTCCCCCGCTCGGCAGCCATCGCATCGACGGCGAGGAAGTCGCCGATGCCGCACCAGGCCGCGTCCGGCTGCGCGACGGCAAACGCACCGCGGCTGAGCCAGAGCTTGAACTCGGCCGCCGTCGTGAGCTGCTCGCCACCCGCGATCGGAATCGGCGAGCGCCGGGTCAGCTCGGCGTAGGCGTCAGGGTCCTCGTACGGCAGCGGCTCCTCGAGAAAGAAGAGCCCGTACGGCTCCAGCGCCTGCATCACCGCCGACGCGATCTCCAGGTCCCAGCCGACCCGGTCCTGTCGGCTGCCCATGTGCCCGTCGAGCAGGATCCCAAAGTCGTCCCCGGCGTGGTTGCGGAGCATCTCCACCTTGGCCACCTCCTGCGCCACGGCCGCCTCGGCACCCACCACCGGGTCGACGACGGCGCGATTGGTCATGTCCATCCAGCCAGTCGCCACCTTGAATGCGGTGAAGCCCAGCTCCCGATAGCGATCGAGCTTGCGCACCAGCTGCTCGGGTGGCCACGGCGACGGGCCGCCGGTCGCGTAGCCACGCAGCCGCGCGTGTTTCGCACCGCCCAGCAGCTCGTGTACGGGCACACCTTCAGCCTTGCCCTGCAGGTCCCACAGAGCAGCCTCGACCGCCGCAAGGATCCCCGGCACGACGCCGACCCGGGCCGTGTAGCCGAGGCACCACCGCATCCGTTCGGTCAGCACTCGCGGGTCGAGCGTCTCAGCCGCCAGCAGGATCGGGGCAACGTAGTCGACCACCGGCGTGACCAGCTCGGTGGCGAAGTAACCTGCGTACGTCTCCCCGAGGCCCGTCAGCCCAGAGTCGGTGACCAGTTCGACCAGCCCAACGCTGCGGGTCGACTTCGCGAACGTGATCCAGGGGTCGTTGCTCGAGGGGCCCGTCAGCAGGACCGTACGGACATCGATGATGCGCATCGCTCTCCTAGCGTCACGACCATCGTTCACGGAACGCCTTTCCACGTCAACGGTGCTTGGTGGTCGTGCCAGGATGCGGTCATGACGACCGTGCTGCTGGTCGAGGATGACGCCGCGCTGGCCGGCATGCTCGCGGCGCATCTGACGCGAGAAGGCTACGAGGTCGTCCGGGCAGCCGACGGTGCGACGGCCCTGAACCTGCACGCTCGACACTCCCCCGCTGCGGTCGTGCTGGACATCGGACTGCCCGGGCTCGACGGGGTCGAGGTCTGTCGAATGCTCCGTCAGCGGGGTGACTGGACCCCCCTGATCTTCTTGACCGCCCGTGACAGCGAGGACGACCGGGTGCTGGGCATCGAGATCGGCGCCGACGACTACCTCACGAAACCCTTCTCGCCACGGGAGCTCACCGCCCGTCTGCGCGCGCTGCTACGTCGGGCGGAGACGGCCGGCCCGCAGGCCCACTCATCCCCATCCAGCCCGATCACCGTCGGGTCGGTGAGCCTCGATCCCGACCGCCGTCGCGTGGAGCTGTCCGGCCGCGACCTCGGCGTGACCCCGAAGGAGTTCGACCTGCTCGCCCACCTGATGACTCGACAGGGCAGGGTCGTCTCGCGCGACGCCTTGTTGGAGCAGGTCTGGGGACCTGACTCGGAGGCTGGCCCTCGTACGGTGGATGTGCACGTCGCCCAGCTACGCGCCAAGGGTGTGGACATCATCCGTACGGTGCGCGGCAGCGGCTACACCGCCGAGGCGCCACGATGAGACCAAGGCTGGGCTGGCTCGGATCGCTGGGCACAAGGCTCGCCGTCGCGATGGTGGCGCTGGTGGTGGTCACCGCGACCGCTACCGCCATCAGCGGGGTAGTCCTGCTCCGCCGTGCTGACGACTCGGCGGGCCGACGAGGTCTGGCGATGGTGGCCGACTCGGTCGCCGCCCAGGTGAGTGCCGGGGCCAACGCTGCAGAGGCAGCCAGCACGGTCGGCACGTCGACCGTGCGGGTGGCCGTGGTCACCCGCGGCCGCGTCACAGGCGAACAACTGGCTCGATCAGCCACGACTCCCGATGTGGTCGAACTCCTGGATGCTGGAAAGCCCGTCTCCAAGCGCAGCACTGTTCAGGGCGTCACAGTGTTCATCGAGGGCCGACCGACGAACCAGGGCGGGGTGGTCCTCGTGCAGCGACGCGCCGACGCGCTCGGACTGGTTGACCAGGTCGTTCCGCAGTGGCTCTGGTTGGTCGCCGGGATCGGTGTGCTGGCTGGCGTCGTCGGGCTCCTGCTCGCCTGGCGGGTCGCCCGGCCCATCCGCCGACTGTCCGACGCCATGACGGCGCTGTCAGCTGGCGAGCGCCGCGCCGTGACCGTGGGTGGACCAACCGAAGTCCAGGCGCTCGCGGAAGAGATCAACCTGCTCAGTGCCCAGCTGGCTCACGCCGAAGCACGGCAGCGGGAGTTCCTCGTGTCGGTCAGCCACGACCTCCGTACACCCCTCGCCACGATCGCGGGGTACGCGGAGTCCCTCTCCGACGACGCGGTTCCCAGCCATGAGCTGGCAGGGGTCGGGCGCGTCCTCGCCGACGAGTCAGCCAGGCTGGACCGGATGGTTGCCGACCTGCTCGATCTGGCCAGAGCCGAGGCTGACGAGCTCAGGTTCCAGATCGCGGAGGTGGACTGTCGCGACCTGGTCTCGGACGCGGGCCGAGTCTGGCGGGAACGCTGCGCCACTGCTGGCCAGCCGTTCACACTCGAGCTCCCGACCGAGCACCTCCTGGTGTCGGCTGACCCCCAGCGCCTGCGGCAGGCTCTCGACGGCCTCCTCGACAACGCCGTCCGGGTCACTCCTGCGGGACGGCCCATCGTGCTCGCGTCCACCCAGGTCGGGCCGGACGCGGTGATCTCCGTGCGTGACGGTGGCCCCGGGTTGACCGATGACGACCTGGCCGTGGCTTTTGACCGCGGCGCCCTGCACGAGCGCTACCGAGGCCGGCGGCAGGTCGGTACGGGAGTGGGCCTTGCCCTGGTCGATCGACTGATCAGGCGCCAGGGTGGGACAGTGATCGCCGCCCATGCCCCGGAAGGTGGAGCCGCGTTCACCATCTCCCTGCCCCGCCTTGCTGCATCGGAGGCCTCGAGGCCTGGATAGCCGGCGGCGATCACCGTCCGGCCCGAACACTCCCCGAACATTGCTGCGCCACAGTGGTGCCATGACGGAATGGACTCGTACCGCTCGCGTGCTGCGACGTGCGGGCTTCGGCGCCTCAGGCGCCGAGATCGACGCCGCTACCTCCCAAGGTCTGGACCGTTGGCTCGACACGGCGCTCGCCGATGCGCCAGAGCCCACCTACCCGACGATCACGGTCATCCCGCCGCCAGCCGACAAGGCGTCGACCGCGGAGCGGCAGAAGTACCGCCAGGCGCTCGCCGACCAGGGCCGACTGCTGCTTGAGTGGTGGCTGGGCCGGATGCTGTCGTCGCGCACCCCCGTCGCTGAACGCCTCACCTTCGGCTGGCACGACCACTGGGCCACCTCGATCTCGAAGGTCCGGTTCGCCGCGGCCATGCTCGCCCAGCAACGCACCTTCCGTCGCACCGGACTGGGCAGCTTCACGACGATGGCGAAGGCGATGGTCGTCGACCCCGCGCTGATGGTGTACCTCGACGCGCAGCAGAACACCAAGGCTGCACCCAACGAGAACCTGGCCCGCGAGCTGATGGAGCTCTTCACCCTCGGAGTCGGCGGCGGCTACACCGAGACCGACGTCAAGGAGGCTGCCCGCGCTCTCACGGGTTGGCGCATCACTGACGCTGGCGCGGTCTTCGAGCCGAAGCGCCACGACGACGGCGTCAAGAACCTCCTCGGCGTGACCGGGCGACTGGATGCAGCCAGCGCCGTCGACGCCATCCTCGCCGCACCGGCCCACCCCGGCTTCCTTGCGACGAGGTGGTGGCGGCAGCTGGCCTCCCCGGACGCCCCACCGCCCGACACACTGACGCGGCTGACGACGGCGTACGGGGCTGGGCGCGATGTGCGCGCCCTTGTTCGCGCCCTGTTGGTCGACCCCGCCTTCGATCGGGCCACAGGTTCGGTCGTGCAGAACCCGATCGAGTGGGTCGTCGGGTCGATGCGCACCCTGAAGGTCGCCACGACCGAGCAGTCCATCCGCCTTGCGCTGGGCACGCTGCGCTCCCTCGGGCAGGTCCCGCTCCAGCCGCCCAATGTGTCCGGCTGGCCTCGCGGCCAGGCATGGCTCTCGACCGCCTCAGCGCAGACGCGGGTACGGGCTGCGCAGCAGCTGGTGAAGAACGCGGACCTGACCCCGGTGGCGAACGCGAGCGCTGCCGCCCGGACCGATGCGCTTGCCCACCTGCTGGGCCTCGACCACTTCACCCAGCGAACCCTGACCGCCCTCCAGACAGCCAAGGGCAACCCCGCTGCCCTGGCGGCGATCGCCCTTGTCAGCCCCGACTACCAGGTGGTGTGAGATGCGCGCTCCGTACGACCCACGACTCCCCCTCGACGGCCTCACCCGCCGTACGTTCCTCGCCTGCTCGGGCGTGGCGGGTGCCTCGGCGGTGCTGGCCGGCGCAGCGGGTTGCACCTGGCAGGACGTCACGCGCCAAGCATCCGAGAACCCCCTCCCGGCCTCGACGCCCGTGCTGGTGATCGTAACCCTGTACGGCGGCAACGATGGCCTCAACACGGTCGTCCCGTACGACGACCCGGCCTACACAGCGGCTCGACCGGGCCTGGCCTACCGGGCCGACGAGGTGCTCCAGCTGGACGGGTCCTTCGGGCTCAACCCGGGCCTCCAGGGCTGGCACCAGCTGTGGCAGGACCAGAAGCTGGCCATCGTGCGCGGGGTCGGCTACCCGAAGCCCGACCGCAGCCACTTCGCCTCGATGGACATCTGGCAGACCGCGTCCCCCGGCACCCCCACCACCTCGGGCTGGCTGGGCCGGTGGCTCGATGCGCACAAGGACCCCGACCCGCTGCTCGCCCTCAGCATCGGCCCGACGCTACCCGTGCTCGCCGTCGGCGAGAAGCGCACCGCTGCGGCCCTGTCGATCAAGGAACCGGCCGCGTTGCCGATGGAGTCCGTGATCGCTCTGCTGGGCAAGAGCGACCCGGCAGACACCCGGGCCGCCGGCGAGGTGGCAGCGTCGTTCGCAGCTCTGGGCAGGGTGCGCGACGACGTGGTCGACCATCTCGACGAGGTCCCGCTGCATGACGAGGTGGCCGGCGACCAGTCCTTGCTCGGACAGCTGCAGGTGGTGGCGAAGTGCATCCTGCTCGGCGCCCCGGCCCGGGCCTACTCGGTGTCGCTCGGCGGGTTCGACACCCACGGCGGCGAGAAGGCCACCCAGACAGCCCAGCTCCGTACCCTCGACCAGGCCATCGCAGCGTTTCGTACGGCACTGGCTTCGTCGCCACGCGCGTCCGACGTCGTGATCATGTGCTACTCCGAGTTCGGCCGCCGGGTGAAGGGCAACGCGTCGGAAGGCACCGACCACGGTACGGCCGGAGACCTGTTCCTCATCGGTGACCGGGTGAAGCCGGGCTTCCACGGGGATGCGCCATCCCTGACGGATCTGGTCGACGGCGACCTCAAGTCGACCACCGACTTCCGGTCCGTCTACTCCGAGGTCGTCCAGAAGGTGCTCAGCGGCGACCCCACCCAGGTGATCGGCAAGGCGCCAGCGCAGTTGGGAGTGCTGCGCTGAGCCGGGTTCGCTGGGGAATCCTCAGCCGGCAGCGTTCCGCTGGGCGCGTACCCGCTCCGCCTCGGCGATGACGTCACGGTGGATGTCGCGCTCTCGCCGCAGCCACTCGGGCGGGTCGGCGAGGAGCACACCAATCTGGTCCGAGTCCAACGGCTCGGTCGCCCCACCGCGGACCAACCCCGACTTGGAGATGCCCAGCTTCTGGGCTACGACATCGCGCGGGAAGGGGCCGTTCTTGCGCAGCTCCACCAACCAAGCTGGCGGGTTGGCGCGCAACTCATCCAGCTCCGCGCGCGTGATCGGTGACTTCTGGAAGTCCTCGGGGGCCGCCGAGACCAGGATGCCCAGTTTGGCCGCGGCAGTAGCGGGCTTCATGGTTTGGCTCACCGGCGCAGCGTATCCGACGCGCTAGCCTGCGGCGGTGAGCGAATCTGGGGGTCGACGGTCTGAGGCGCTCCGGATCGGGTTCGTCGCCGGGGTCACCGTCACGAAGTGGCGAAGGATCTGGGACGACCGCTTCTCGTCACCGCTCGACGTGGTCGAGGTGGACGAGGCGCGACAGGTCGAGGCCCTACGTCAAGGCGAGGTTGAGCTCTGCTTCGTACGGTTGCCGATCGACCGCGACGGCCTCCATGCGATTCCCCTCTACGACGAGGTGGTCGTCGCGTGGGTCGCGAAGGAGCATCCAGTGGCCGCCTTTGATGAGATCACGACGAGCGACCTGACCGATGAGACGCTGCTGACCCGCTTCGATCCCGTTTCGGTTGACCGAGTCCTGGCTGGCTGCGTCTTGGTGGTGCCGATGTCGAGCGGGATGCCCACCACCGCGGTGGTGGCGGTGGTG
>DAOOHL010000104.1:0-9395 GCA_035416185.1 Propionibacteriaceae bacterium
CATCCGGGCAGGGATGGCCACGACGTAGGTGTCGCCCTCTCGACGCACGCTGACGGTCTTGCGGCGGCGGGCACTGCGCCGTACAACGATCGTCGGTTCCGTCATGTGGCTGACTGTAACGGCGGCCACCCACAGGTTTCGGGGCCGGACATAGTGCAAGGCCTTCGGGACTGTGCCGCTTGCCTTCCCCTGCGAGCGGACGTCCACCGAAGACCTTGCGCTGGAAAGGCTAGGGGGGCTGGGCTGCGGCGTCAAGGTGAGCATTGCCACAGCGGTCGTTGGCGTGTCACGGTTGCCGAGCGACCCTGCAGTGTGCGTAGAGTACGCCCGCAGGACCGAGTGCGCCGCAGGAGCGCATGAACCGACATAGGAGGCAACGTGTCCGACGAGACGTACAAGGGTGAGTTCTACTGCGTGAAGTGCAAGGCCAAGCGCACTGCCACCGGCAATGTCGTCGTCAACGACAAGGGGACCCGCATGGCGAAGGGCAAGTGCCCCGAGTGCGGCACCAACCTGAACCGGATCCTCGGCAAGGCCTGAGAACCGATCTGAGCGGGGGCGGGACCACACGGTCCCGCCCCCGCTCTGCTGTTGCTACGAGGTTTCTCCGATGCAGGTGTTGTCCGGGACCGAGATCATGTTGTCGCGGTGGTGTCCGGGTCCGCTGAAGTCTGGGCAGGGACGACAGCGGCGGTCACGATCGGTCCATGACGATCTGCAACGCTGCCACTGGGCCTGACCAGCGAGACTCCCTCGTACCGCCGCTCCTGCCGCGACACCCCCGCCTGGTCGGTGATCCGACCATCGTCTGGCGAGCGGCGCAAGAGCTTCAGGTTGGCTTGGACGACGACGCGATCGTGCTTTCGTCGGTCCCCCGGGCGGCCGAAGCGGTGATCCGCCGCCTGACTGGGCGTCACGACGTCGATGATCTGACGGAACTGCTGCCGCGGCCGTGGATCGAGTGGCTGCTCGCCAACCTGCAGGCCCACGGGCGCCTGGCAGATGGTCCAGCCACCAGCGACCAGATCAGCGTCCGCGTGATGGGTACGGGGCTGGTCGCCGCTCAGCTGGCTGGCGGGCTGCTCGACACGGATGTCAACGTGCGCCTCGCTGATCCCCTGAACGGCAGCAGCCGTGCCCTCCAGCACCTGGCAAGGCTCCTGTCTCGAGGTCGTCGACCCGCCCAGCAGCCGGTGCTTGAGCCCAACGTTGACCTGAGATCTGGTGGGCTCACCCTCAGCATCGTCGCCACCGACGCTGCCGAGCCCGATCGGATGCTCACCGACATGCTTGTCCAGTACCGGCTCCCCCACCTTGTACTCCGGATCCACCCTGGCCGTGCGCTGGTGGGGCCACTGGTCATCCCCGGCCGCACCGCCTGTGTCCGGTGCCTTGACCTGCTTCGGACGGCGAGTGACCCGGCGTGGCCGATCGTGGCATGCGAGCTGTCGCGGATCAGCATCCCGCCACATCAGGCGCCCACGCGGTGGGCGGTAGCGCTCGCCGTGGCACACGTCCTGGCCTTGGCCACTGGTGGCCTCCCCGACAGCCTGGGCGGCACGCTGGAGCTGGGCAGTGACGGGATCACGCGCTTCCGCCGGTCGGCTCGGCATCCCGCATGCCACTGCAGGGCTGCGGAGCTTGCCGACAGTGGGGCAAGAATGGTGGCGTGAAAAGTTCTCCTTCGCCACAGTCCGACCTTCCCAACGACCAGGAGCGTGTGCCTACGTCCACGATCGGTCGCGGAGCCAGGCTGCTGGGCGTGCCGCTCGGCATGGCGGGACGGGCCACGGTGGGAGTCGGGCGTCGACTGATGGGTGAGAGCGCCGACTCCGTCGACGCTGACCTTCGGGAGCGAGCCGCTCTCCAGCTCTTCAAGGTGCTCGGGGAGCTCAAGGGCGGCGCCATGAAGTTCGGCCAGGCGCTCAGCCTCTTCGAGGCGGTGCTGCCCGACGACATTGCCGAGCCGTTCCGCCAGCACCTGGCCAAACTTCAGGACTCAGCACCACCGATGCCGGTCTCGAGGGTCGAAGCCGTCCTGGCCGATGAGCTGGGGCCAGGCTGGCGCGACCTCTTCTCGTCGTTCGGTCGTCGTCCGGCTGCAGCTGCATCGATCGGGCAGGTGCACAAGGCCGTCTGGGCTGCCACTGGGGAACCTGTCGCGGTGAAGATCCAGTATCCGGGCGCTGAAGCGGCACTGCGCAGTGACCTCGCACAGATAGCCCGCCTCTCCACCGTGGTGGCTCCACTCGCCGGTGGGGTCGACGTGAAGGCCCTCGTGGAGGAGCTGTCCGAGCGCGTCATGGAGGAGGTCGACTACCTCACCGAGGCAGACCATCAGGCGCGCGCGGCAGCAGCGTTCGACGGTGACCCCCAGCTGGCTGTGCCTCATGTCCGCGCCGCCTCGCGCCGGGTACTGGTCAGCCAGTGGTTGGACGGGAAGCCGCTGCGTACGGCCGTGACAGCCGACCAGACCGAGCGGAACCGGATTGGGCTCACCTACGTGACGGCCCTGTTCGCTGGACCGCAGCGGGCCGGGGTCCTGCATGGGGACCCGCACCCCGGCAACTTCTTGATCCTGCCGGACGGGCGGCTTGGGGTGATCGACTGGGGGCTCGCTGCTCGGTTGCCTGAGGGGCTGCCTTACGACATGGGCCATCTGATCCGGGTCGCGATCGACGGCGATGCCCCCGGTGTGGCTGCGGGATTGCGAAGCCTTGGCTTTGTGACCCGCGAGGTCTCCGCCGACGCACTGCTGGGGTATCTGGAGCCGTTCGTGGAGCCAGCCAGCACACCCGAGTTCCACTTCACCCGGGACTGGATGCGATCGCAGTACGAGCGGATCGGCCGGGACTCCCGCAGTGACGACTCGGTGGCGCTGACCCTGAACGTGCCGCCGGTCTACGCGCTCATCCACCGAGTCTGGCTGGGCGGGATCGCGGTGCTCTCCCAGCTCGATGTGAGTGCGAGGTTCAGGGATGTGCTGACCGACTACCTGCCCGGTTTCGCACCGGGGTCCTGATCCGGTCTCGCACCGGCCTGACATGGCAAGAGCCGGGCCGGTGGGAGCCGGCCCGGCTCTTGGTCCGGGTGGTGATGACAGTGGGATGTTGGTCCCAGGGCCGGGCGGTCATGCCGCCGCCGGCACGTCGATCTTGCGAGGCCGGCCGCGGGGCCGCTTGCGAGCGACGACCTCGCCCTGCACGAGGAGCTGGCCTCCCCAGACGCCGTGCGGCTCACGCCGCTCGATCGCGCTGGCAAGGCACTGGTCCCTGACGGGGCAAGGGCCACAGACGAGCTTGGCGAGCTCGACCTCTGCTGGTGACTCGGCGAAGAAGAGGTCGGGATCCTCATCCCAGCAGGGCAGCCGAAGGTCGACTGCTTCGGGTTCGAAAGGAGCCTGGAGCTCCAGGATGGTGAGAGACATCAGTGTGCTTCCTGGGTGGTTGGTGGATGTGTCCGGTCCCGGGAAACACGAAGGCCGTGAGTCCCCGGGTGATCTGGGGAGTCACGGCCTGGTGCGGCCTGGAGGAGTCAGGTCCTCACAGGCGGCCCCAGATTGAGCCCAGATCCATGGAGTTGTCGAACGTGGCGCTGTGGTCGAAGGTGCAGTTGATGAAGGCAGACTTCTCCCGGTAGGCGACGGCGGCCGCCGGCATGGCAACGCCAACTGCGGTCGTCCACGTGGTCTGGATGATCAGCATCGGTCGCCTCCCTTCGGCTCGCGTTCGTTCTCGGACACCACCCAGTGGTGGCTGCAGACCACAGTAGAGAGACCATCGAAGTGACCGCAACTCATTTAGAGCGAGATTCTCGATCGTGGTCGACACCCGTCCGGTCTCAGGAACTCCTGGCCACGATGCTGACGACGGCACTTCCGTACCGGTTCGCCCTGGTCGGCCCGACGCCGTCAATGGGCAGGAGATCCGCGTGGGTGCGCGGCCGTGCCTCAGCGATCGCCGTCAGAGTCGCATCGGAGAAGATGACGTACGGCGGAAGTCCCTCGAAGTCGGCCTGGAGCCGCCGCCAGTCCTTCAACGTGGCCAGCAAGGCGTCGTCGTAGGTGCCGGGGCAGTCGCGGTGCCTCGCCATGGCACGTTCGGCGGCGCTGACGATGCTCGTACCGCAGACCGTGCAGCGCGTCGGCAAGGGCAGGGGCGCGGGCTTCCGTTGCCGTGGGACGCGTCGCGGGGTCGCCCCTCCAGGTCCGCTGACCTCCAATCCGTCTAGGAAGCGGGAGCGACGACGGGCGCCGCCGCCCGTACGACCGGTCGACCACGAGACCCTGAGCAGACTGCGGGCCCGGGTGATCCCCACGTACAACAGACGGCGCTCCTCAGCCAGCTGCTCCGGAGTCGTGGCAAGGACGAACGGCACGCCACCCTCATGAACACCGATCAGGGCAACCGCGTCCCATTCGAGTCCCTTCGCTGAGTGGAGCGTCGCGACTGTGACGCCTGATCCGATCGGTGCCAGGTCGACCTCAGTGCGACGCTGGATCTCGTCGACGATCTCCCCAAGGGTCGTCGTCTGGTCTCGCGATGCCGCGAAGTCGGCCATAGCGTCGACGAGCGCATTCTGGGACTCCCAGCGCTCCCGGACCTTTCCTGCGCCAGAGGGCGGCTCCTGGGTCCACCCGAGCGCGGATAGTGTCGCCCGGACGCGAGGAAGTCCCTCAATGTCACCCTCGGTCCGGGCGGCGGCTCGAATCGCCGCCACCGCCTGGCGCACCTCGGGGCGCTCGAAGAACCGCTCGGCGCCTCGGACCTGGTACGGGATCCGCGCCTCTCCCAGCGCCAGCTCGACCGTCGGTGACTGCGCGTTGATCCGGAACAGTACGGCCATCTCGTGCCAAGGCGTTCCGGCGGCGTGACAGTCAGTCAGCCACTGCGCGACGGCTGTGGCCTCGGCTGCCTCGTCGACGGCTTCGGCGAGGAGGGGCGCAGGACCGTCGGGCTGCTGAGCCACCAGTTGGACGTGACGCTCACGGGTTCCGTTCAGCAGTGCGTTTGCCCAGTTGACCACCTGCGGCGTCGAGCGGTAGTCACGGACCAGCTCGATCACCTGCGTCCCAGGGATCCGTTGCTGAAGCGAGAGGAGGTGCGTGGCCGAGGCGCCTGCGAACGTGTGGATGGTCTGCGCTGGGTCACCGACCACGCACAAGTCGCGGCTGTTCCCCCGCCACAGGTCGAGCAGCCCCTGCTGCAAGGGACTGACATCCTGGTACTCGTCGACGACAAGGTGACGGTACGTGCGCCGTACCTCTGCGGCAATGTGTTCGTGGTCGCTCAACAGGGCCGCACAGCACAGGAGGATGTCAGTGAAGTCGATCCTGCCGCGATCCCGTTTGATCTCCTCATAGGTGGTCAGGACGCGTGCCACCTGCTCGGGCTCGAGTGCCGCAACCGCCCGGTTCGCGGCGCGGGCAATGGTCGCGTAGGACTCGGGCACCACGTTGGTGACCTTCGCCCACCCAACCTCCGCCACGAGATCTCGGACGACGGCGGTGTCGCTCGGCAGTCTCAGCCGGGTCACCGCCTCGGCCACCATGGCGAAGGAGTTGTCGGCGACCGGCGGGAGGTCATGGCCGTAGGCGCGCGGCCAGAAGTAGGTTGCCTGTCGCAGCGCGGCCGAGTGGATCGTTCGGGCAGCGACCCCGTCAACGCCAAGCGTCTGAAGCCGCGTCCTCAGCTCGCCCGCTGCTCGTGTGGTGAAGGTGACTGCCAGCGTGGCGCGGGGCGCGTACGCCCCCACGGCCGCGGCATAGGCGATGCGATGCGTGATGGCTCGGGTCTTGCCGGTGCCAGCGCCAGCGATCACCGCGACCGGCACCTCGAGGGTGGTTGCCACCTCACGCTGCTCAGGGTCGAGCTGCTCGAGGAGAGCCTCGGGGTCTGGACGTGTCACCAGCACACTGTGTCACGGAGCACCGACAGGCCAGCCACGCAGCCGTACGGCGACCCACCAGCGCGTCGTGGACCTGCACCCGGCCGAACGGAAAACTGTCATGGGTGCGTCCTAGGGTTGAGTTCACCATGAACCGATCACCTTCTCCCGGCCTCGTCGTCCACCTGGGCGAGCGCCTCGATGTGCTGGCTGATGCGCTTGGCGACCTTCTGGAAGGGCCTCGGGACGATCCCTTCAGCATGGATCTGGTGACCGTGCCGGGGCCGGGGATGCAGAGGTGGCTCGCGCAGCGGCTGTCTCGTCGGCTCGGTGCTGTGCAGGATGACGGCGTGTGTGCGGGGGTGGCGTTCACCTCCATCGACCGGCTCTGCCGTGACGTGATGGCCACGGCAACCGGGGTGGACCCGCGAGACGATCCGTGGGCCGGTGAGCGGTTGACCTGGGCCGTCCTCCGAGCCTTCCACGCCTCGGCGGGCGAGCCGTGGTTCGCGCCGGTGGAGTCGCACCTGGCTGGCGGTGACGATGAGCGTCCGGGGCGGCGATACGCGACCGCACAACGGTTGGCCCGACTGTTCAACCGGTGGCTCAGGTGGCGGCCGGCGGATCTGGAGTCATGGCTGACCGATACGGACCACTGGCAGGCACGGCTCTGGCGCAGCGTGGTCGATCAGATCGACGCGCTTGACCCGTTCGAGAGTCGCCGCGCAGCCCTTCGCGCAGTCGTTGACCGGCCTGACGATGTCGCGCTCCCTCCCATGCTGCATGTGCTGTGCCCAGGGCCGGTTTCCCCTGTCGTCCGGGAAGTGGTGTCAGCGCTCGCCCAGCATCGCGAGGTCCAGGTCTGGCTGGTGGCCCCCGACGCGGCGCCGAGCGACGACCAGCCGACGCGATCGTCTGGACCGGTGCGTTCCCGAGAGGCAGCCGTCTGGCGCTCCGCAGCGACGGCTGTCCGGATCCACCAGGTCGGCCAAGGGCCTCTCACGCTGCTGGGAGCTCTGCAAGGCGAGGTACGGGGAGCACCGCTAGGCACATGGCCCACGGATACGACGGTCCAAGTCCATTCGTCGCACGGCCCTGAGCGTCAGGTGGAGGTGCTCCGCGACATCCTGGTGGGGCTGCTGGAGTCGGACCCCTCATTGGAGCCACGCGACATCGTGGTGATGACCCCAGACCTCGCGACGTACGGACCTCTTCTCCGAGCGCGAACAGGCCTCAAGCTCGGTGAGGCGCAGGGCCTGCTGCACCCGGCCCACGGCATCCGGATCGCGGTGGCTGACCGCAGCCTGCGTGAGGCGAACCCAGTCCTGGATGTGCTGAGCCGCGTGCTTGACCTCATCACCTCACGAGCTGAGGTGTCGGAACTGCTCGACCTCTGCGCCACCGCCCCGGTGTCCCGCCGATTCCACTTCGGTGGCGAGGTGGAACGGCTCGGGCAGCTCATGCGCGGCGCGGGTATCCGCTGGGGCATCGATGCGAAGAGCCGAGCCCGATTTGGGGTGTCCCATTTCCAGAACACCTGGCAGATGGGTCTGAACCGGCTGCTGCTCGGTGTCACGTTGTCCGAGCGTGACCTCGTCGCTGTCAACCAGACCGCACCGTACGACCTGATCGACTCCCAAGAAGTGGCCCTGGTGGGCTCGTTGGCGGAGCTGGCGGGCCGACTCCGCGCTGCCATGGACGTGTGTGCCACTCCCGCCGCCCCGGTTGTCTGGGCGGCACGACTGCGCAGCATCCTGATCGGGGATCACGACGAGGCGGGCGACCTCGTGGGCGGGCTGGTGTCGGTGTCCGCCTCCGACGGCTGGCAGGTCAGTCAGGCTCAGGCCCAGCTGGCGGACCTAGCAGAAGCCGCCGGGGGTGAGGCGCCGCTGCTCTCCTTGGGCGACATCAAGGTGCTCGTCCGCGAACGGCTGCAGGGGCACATGGCCCGCAGCGCACTCCTGACCGGGAACCTGACGGTGACAAGCCTCGACGCCCTCAGTCAGGTGCCGCATCGCGTCGTCGTGCTGCTCGGTCTCGACGAGCAGCAGTTCCCTCGTGCCGTCGTGGATGACGGAGACGACGTGCTGGGGCGGTCCCCGGATGAACCCGATGCGGCCCAGCTGGATCGGCAGGCGTTCACAGACGCGATGATGAGCGCCCTTGAGACCTTCGTGGTGATCCATCGTGGCCGCGACACTCGATCGAACGAGCCGGTCCCAACGCCGATCCCGGTCCAGGAGCTGGTCGATGCTGCTGCACGGCATGGGGTCGAGGTGGTGACCCAGCATCGCCTGCAGCCCTACGACCTTGAGGGCTTCAGCGTTGGGGCGCCGGCCTCGTACGATGCGGCCGCAGCCGCGGGAGCCCGTGCGCTGGCAGTGGGACGGTCGACCGGCGCCCCACGAGCACGGGATCGGTACAGCACGGAAGGGATTTCCCCCACGGCCGCCCCCGAGTCACTCGACCTGGACGACGTGATTGCCTTTCTCCAGGACCCCCTGCGGTTCTTCAAACAGAACCGGCTCCTCCTGAAGAACAGGTGGCAGGACTCTTCAACTGACCAGATCCCTCTTGAGCTGAAGGCGCTTGAGGCTTCGGCCATCCAGCGTCGGATGTTGTCGTTGCGCCTGTCAGGAGTCGAGTCCGGTGCCCTCCAGCTCAATGAGCGGCTTCGCGGATCCGTCCCTCCGATGGCCCTGGGAGACCGCTGGCTTGCCGACGCGACCCGCTCCGTCGAGCAGGTCGTGAGGAAGGCTGCACCACTGCTTGCTGTGGCGCCCCGCGATCTGGACATTGCTCTCGAACTGCCGTGCGGGATCCTGCTCACCGGTCGGGTGTCGGTGCGCGACACCTTGGTCCTGACCGTGATGACGGGTTGGCTGAAGGGAAAGTGGGTGGTCGACCTGTGGGTGAAGCTGCTCGCGGCTGCGGCAAGCGAACCCGACCCCCAGCGATGGCGGGGGCGGCTGATCAGTGACCGTGAGGTGCAGCTTGCCGCGCCGACTGATCCCGTCCCGGTCCTCGACGATCTGGTGCGGCTCTACCTGTCCGGCCGTGACCGACCACTCCTGCTGCCGTCCGACATCGCCTGGTCTGCCATCACCGACCAACTCGACAACAAGCCCACCTTGCCGTCGCCCCGACGGTCCTGGCGCTACGAGCGAGACAGCTGGAGAGGGTACGCCCCTGACGACTTCGACGAGTTCCTCGCCGCCCCCGGCCCCGACGGCAAGCCTGAGTTCCTGACGCTGCTGCCTCGCGTGTACGGGCCAATCGCCGCCGCCCGCCCCACCCACCAGGGAGCTCAGCGGTGACCACCTTCGACCCGACCGGGCCGCTCCCGTCCGGCACCCTTGTCCTCGAAGCGAGCGCCGGGACAGGCAAGACGACAGCGATCGCTGGCCTTGCCGCCAGGTTCGTGGTCGAGCGTGGCGTGCCGTTGAGCCACCTCATGATCGCCACGTTCTCAGGAGCGTCCACCCGAGAGCTCCGCGCCCGAGTACGGG
>DAOOHL010000105.1:0-9351 GCA_035416185.1 Propionibacteriaceae bacterium
GCTCCGTCGTCGGCCACCTCAACGATCAGCCTGCCACGCTCGCGACGGGGCGTCACCGTCACGGTTCCCGATCCGGACGCGAACCCGTGCTCGACAGCGTTCTGGCACAGCTCGGTGATGATCAGCGACAGGCTGGTGGCCGCAGCTGCCGGGACCTCACCGAAGCTGCCATTGCGGATGGTGTGCACCTTGCCTCGGGAGGCGGCGACGTCGCCCACGTGACGCAGCAGCCGATCGACGATGTCGTCGAACTCGACCGTACCGGCGAGGCTCTGCGACAGGATCTCGTGCACCACGGCGATCGCCTGCACTCGACCCATGGCGTCCTGCAGCGCCGCGGCTCCTTCAGGTGAGGTCATCCGGCGCGCCTGGAGGCGCAGCAGCGCCGCCACGGTCTGCAGGTTGTTCTTCACCCGGTGGTGGATCTCCCGGATGGTCGCGTCCTTGGTGACCAGCTGTCGGTCGCGGTAGCGCAGCTCAGTCGTGTCACGACAGACGAGCAGCGTGCCGATCCGGCCGTCCTCATCGGTCAGCGGCAGCACGCGGAGGCGCAGGCTCGCCCGATCGGTCTCCACGTCGATCTCCAGCGAGCGGTTGCTCGACAGCTTCCGCTCGGCTGCCTCGTCGACGGGGTTGCTGCCGATCAACTCCGTCGTCGTGCGGATGATCGGCTCCCCCACCAGGTCCCCGGTGAGCCCCAGCCGTCGGTAGGCACTGACCGCGTTCGGACTGGCGTAGACCACGATCCCCGCCTCATCGACGCGGATGATGCCCTCCCCAACCCGTGGCGACCCGGTGGAGCGGTCATGGCCATCGGGGAAGTCCCCCCGCCACAGCATGTCCGAGAGGATGTCGGCGATCTCGTGGTAGTTGTCCTCGAGCTCGCCTGGGGCCCGTACGCCCATCTGGTTCGTGTGCCGTTCGACCACGGCGAGGCAGCGGCCGTCGCGCATCACGGGGATCGCCCAGACGTCGACCGGGATGCCTGCCTGGAGCTTGTTGTCGCTGGTCTCGCAGATCACCTCGGACAGGTAGGCCTCAGTGACGAGGTGCTCGGAGTCGTACGAGATCACCTCGCCGACCACGTCGTCCTCAAGCGCGGTTGGACCGGTTGCCGGTCGAATCTGCGCCACCGCGAAGAACTCGTTGTCGTCGCGCCCAGGCACCCAGCAGATCAGGTCAGAGAAGGAGAGGTCAGCCAGCAGGTGCCAGTCGGCGACCAGTCGCTGGAGAGTCTCCAGGTCGGTGGTCGAGAGGTCCGTCTGCTCGGCGACCACCTGCTCCAGCGTCAGCATGCGGGAAACCCTACTGGAGCAGCAGAGTGCGCCGTACGGACCCCCCGCAGCACGGCGGTTCGGTCCCTGACGGGCCGGCGGTTGGCGGTGGTCGCTGAGCCATGACAGAATGGGAGACTGTGCCCGTGGTCGCGGGTGATGAGCTTCAGGAGGCAACCATGGGCAAGGGTGGACGCAAGCGTCGCGCACGTCGCAAGAGCGGCGCCAACCACGGCAAGCGCCCCAACGCGTGAGCCGTACCGACGACTGAGCCCTCCGCTGAGCGGGGGGCTCTTCGCTTTCCAAGGGGCGGGGCCTCCGATAGCAGTCTTGTTTCACGGCGGCTATGACTGCGCCGGACGCCCGCCGTCTCCGATCAACCGGATGCGGAACCTGGTGGCACATCACGACGACAAGATCAACGACGACCTGATGTGGCAGGCACTGATCGGCAGGGTGCTAGACCTCATCCGCCAGCTCGGGCTGACGCGGCCGATCTGACGGTTGACCTCGGGTCAGTGGCCGGTGGTGCGCCAGGTGGTGATCGACATCGAGATCCGGCTCACCAACGTGGCTGGGGCTGGCTGGCTTGTGCAGGCGCGCTTCATCAGCGCCTTCAGCATGACCAGCGCGTCGGCGTCGTCCATACAGGCTTCACAGGCTGCCAGGTGTGCTCGTACTGCGTCGGCTGACACCTGGTCGAGCTCGTCGTCGAGGAGCTCATGAAGGTGCTTGAGGGCGGCGACGCACTCGTCGTCTCGGCGGGTAGTCACTTCGCCACCCCGATCCCCATCTCGGCGGCATGGTCGGCGAGCTTCGCTCGGAGCTGCGCGCGGCCGCGGTTGAGCCGCGACATCACGGTGCCGATCGGCGTGCCCATGATCTCGGCGATCTCCTTGTAGGAGAAGCCCTCCACGTCGGCCAGGTAGACCGCCATCCGGAAGTCCTCCGAGAGCGACGCGAGAGCGTCGGTGACGACGCCGTCGGGCATCCGGTCCAGCGCTTCGACCTCGGCCGACCGGAGCCCGGTGCTGGTGTGCGACTCGGCGCGGTGCAGCTGCCAGTCCTCGACATCGGCCCCGTCGGCCAACTGCGGCTGCCGCTGCGACTTGCGGTAGCCGGTGATGAAGGTGTTGGTCAGGATCCGATACAGCCACGCCTTCAGGTTCGTCCCGGGCTTGAACTGATGGAACGAGCTGAACGCCTTGAGGTAGGTGTCCTGCACGATGTCCTCGGCGTCGGCCGGGTTGCGGGTCATCCGCAGCGCGGCTGAGTAGAGCTGGTCGACGTACGACATGGCGTCCCGCTCGAACCGTACGGCGCGCTCGTCGTCGGTCTCGGTCTCAAGATCGGGCAGCTCGTCGACCTCAGGGCTGTCTGGCAGTGTCATCACGAACGACACTAGCGCCGAGGCAGCGCGCGACGCACCTGTGCGGGCGTCAGGCTCGAGCGTGGTCAGCACCATGCCTGCTCAACGTGGCCCAGCGGCCGACCTATTCCCGGGCTGCCGCCCGGTCCAGCACGAACGTGGCGACCGCGTCGACGATCATCGCTCTCACCGCATCCCGGGGCAGCACCTTGGCCGCCGGGATGAGCGGATGGCCCGCTCCCGGGATCACGACGATCCGGTTGCGTCCTTCCCAGCCGGCTCCAACTGCCGTACGGAGCTCCGCCGGCGTGCCGAACGGGTCACGCTCCCCCACCACGGCCAGCACTGGCACAGGTACGCCCAGCAGCTCGGCGATCCGCGACGTGTCCGGCCTGCCCGGTGGGTGGAGTGGGAACGCCAAGGTGACCACGCCAGCCACCGCTGGCAGGTCAGGGTTGGCCGCTCCTCGGCAGGCCACCCGGGCGCCTGCTGATCGGCCACCGGTGACGACCGGCAATCTCGGCCACCGCTCAGCCACCGCCCGAGCTGCTGGTGCCCAGCCCTCGTCCAGCCGCGCAGGTGGCCAGGCGACCCGTCCGCCAAGCGCACGCCAGGGCTGCTCGTGCCGTACGACCGTGATCCCCCGATCTGGCAGGTCACTGGCCAGCCAGGCCAGATCGGTCACGTCGACCCCGCCGCCGGCGCCATGCCCCAGCACGAGCACCGCGATTGGCTCGGCAGCAGCGCAGATGTGCAGTCGGCCTTGGTCCGGCAGCTCAACGATCTCCACCGAAGGGCTCACCGGTGCAGCGCCCACCTCAGGACTCCTCAATGGGCTCGACCAGGTCGGGGCTGTTGTTGCGTACGTTGCCGACGGCGCGCGACACGGCGTAGGCCTCCAGCTGGTCGGCGGCGGTCACGCTGAGCAGCGCCATGGCTTGGTCGGGGTCGGTGACGTACGGGTCGAGCCAGGCGTCCCAGCTCTCCGGACCGATGACCATCGGCATCCGGTCATGGATGTGGCCCAGGGAGTCGGTGGCCGTCGTGGTGATCACCGCGCACGAGGTCAGCCATTCTCCCGAGTCGGGGTCCTTCCAGAACTCGTAGATCCCGGCCATCACAAGCAGTCGCTCGTCTGCTGGCCGGATGAAGAAGGGCTGTTTGACCGGCTTGCCCTTCGCGTCGGTGAGCTGGGTGTCGTACCACTCGTAGTAGCCCTCGGCGGGCAGCAGGCAGCGGCGGGAGGAGAAGGCTCGGCGGAAGGCGGGCTTGGTGGCGACCGTCTCGACGCGGGCGTTGATCATCGAGGCGCCGCTCTTCGCGCTCTTCGACCACGACGGGACCAGACCCCAGCGTGGGGCGACGAGCTTCCGTACCGGCTCTCGATCCTCCGGCTCGTCAGAGTCGCCGTCGACGCGCGGCTTCCGTTCGACCACGGCCGGTACGGGGTCGGTCGGCGCGACGTTCCAGCTGGAGGCAGGCAGGTCCACGACCTCGTCGATCTCGAAGGTCTCGACGAGCAGGTCCTGGCTGGCTGACGCTGCATACCGACCGCACATGCAAAGGAAGGTACTCCCCGCGACCAGACCCGCGTGACGCCAGAGATGGTAGGAATAGGGCATGAGTCTGCTGCGATTCGCCGGTCGTACGATGCTTGCCAGTTTCTTCGTGGTGAACGGCGCCAAGGCCGTTGCCAACCCGGAGCCGCTGGTCGCTTCCGCTGAGCCCCTGGCCAAGGCCTTCGTGCCGTTGGCGCAGAAGGTGGCACCGCCGACGGTGGCCAACTACATCCCTGACGACACCAAGACGCTGGTGCGGGTCACGGGACTCGCGCAGGTGCTGGGCGGCCTGATGCTCGCTACCGGTATCGGCCGTCGGCTCGGCGCCGGCCTGCTCGGCCTCTCGATGATCCCCCACGTGCTCGCCTCGCGCCCGGGCAAGTTGTCGACGCCGGAGGAGCGCGAGATCGCTCAGTCGCAGCTGCTGCGCAACGTCGCCCTCCTGGGTGGCGCTGTGCTGGCCTCGCTCGACACGCAGGGCAAGCCTGACCTGGCGTGGCTCGCGAACGACCGCAAGGGCCGCCTGGCCGCCTCGGCCGAGCGCGCCACCAAGTCGATCGGCCGTGAGGCCAAGCGCACAGCCGATGGCCTCAGCAAGGACGCCGTGCGCACGACCGAGGACATGGCCAAGGGCTTTGGCCGTACGGCTCGCACCCTGAAGCGTGAGGCCAAGCAGGCCAAGAAGCAGCTCGCTCGTGAGGCGGTGCAGGCCCAGAAGGCGCTCAAGCGGGAGCTGAAGCTGGCCGGCAGCCAGGCGAAGCACCAGGTCCGCGACGCCCAGGACGCGATCGAGAACGCGCTCAGTTGAGCCAGCGCGGCTCCGACGGCACCTGGGCCGCACCTCACGCCACCACCCCGGTCAGCGCCCGGGTCGTGGTACCCGGCTCGAAGTCGGGTACGGCCCGCGCCCTCGTGCTGGCGGCCCTAGCCTCGGGGCCCGGCACGATCCGTGGTGGGCTGCAGGCGCGCGACTCGCAGCTGATGCGCAGCGCGCTCCGTACCCTCGGCGTGGTCATTGACGACACGGACCCGGACGTCTGGTCGGTCACGCCACCGGAGTCGTTCGTGGCGGGCGGAGAGGTCGACTGCGGCCTGGCCGGTACTGTCGCCCGCTTCGTCCCGCCGATCGCTGCCCTCGCTTCTGGAACGACCGAGTTCCATGGCGACCCTGCTGCCTCCGCGCGGCCCGTCGCGCCGCTGCTCGACGGGCTCATCCAGTGCGGCGCCACGGTCAGCGGTGACAGGTTGCCGTTCGCGGTCACCGGGCCGGTACGGGGTGGTGCTGCCGCCATCGATGCGTCGGCGTCATCCCAGTTCCTCTCCGGGCTGCTGCTCACGGGCGCCCGGTTCGAGGAAGGGCTACGGCTGCGCCACGTCGGGCTGGAGCCCGTACCGTCGTTGCCGTACGTCGACCTGACAGTCTCGAACCTGCGCGACCGGGGCGTCGTGGTCGACAAGCCGGGTGCCGACGAGTGGCTCGTGCAGCCGGGGCAGATCGCCCCTGCCGACGAGACCGTACAGCCGGACCTGATGAACGCCGCCGCCTTCCTCGCCGCCGCCCTGGTGACGGGGGGCTCGGTGACGGTGGCTGGCTGGCCCGCTGAGCGCGGGCTGCCTGGGACGGACGTGCCCGACGTGTTCGCTGCGTTCGGCGCCACGGCGACCGTGACCAGCGAGGGTCTCACGGTCACGCACGCTGGCGGCGGCTGGCCCGGGGTCGACCTCGACCTGCGCAGCACCTCGGAGGTCACACCGGTGGTGGCGGTGCTCGCCGCGCTGGCCGACTCCCCCTCACGGATCACCGGCGTCGCTCATATCAGAGGCCACGAGACCGACCGGCTCGCCGCGCTCGCCACGGAGCTGACCCGCCTGGGGGCCCAGGTGACCGAGCTGCCCGATGGCCTCGAGATCACGCCGCGCCCGCTCCACGGTGGGCTCTGGCACTGCTACGCCGACCATCGCCTTGCCCACGCCGGTGCCTTGATCGGCCTCGCTGTGGCTGGGGTCGAGCTCGATGACATCGGCTGCACCTCGAAGACCATGCCGCGCTTTGCCGACGTCTGGGCCGGGATGCTGTCGTGAGTCGGCGCGGCGGTATGTACGACGACGAGCACGCCGGCTTCGACAGGCCGGCTCGGCGAAGTCGCCCTCGGACGAAGGACCGCCCTGACTACTCGCAGCTGCCCATCGGCAGAGTGATCACGATCGACCGGGGCCGGTACCGCTGCCTCGTTGACGACCGGTCGATCACCGCGACCAAGGCGCGATCGCTCGGCCGCAAGTCCGTGATCGTGGGCGACCTCGTCCATCTCGATGGCGACATCAGCGGTGATGAGGGCACCCTGGCGCGGATCGCTGACGTGCTGGAGCGCACGACGGTGCTGCGTCGGACCGCCGATGACGACGACCCGTACGAGCGGCCGATCGTCGCCAACGCCGACCAGCTGGTGATCGTCACCGCCCTGGCCGACCCGCCGCCCCGGATGGGGATGATCGACCGCATCCTGGTCGCCGCGTTCGACGCTGGCATCGAGCCTCTGCTCTGCCTGACCAAGGCTGACCTCGCCAGCCCCGACGAGCTGGTCGCGGCGTACGCACCCCTCGACGTGCCGATCGCCATCGTCGAGCCCGGCTCCGACCTGACCGACCTGCGGGCACGGCTGGCTGACCGGGTGAGCGTGTTCATCGGGCACTCCGGCGTGGGCAAGTCCACGCTCGTGAACGCCCTGATCCCGGGCATCGACCGAGCAGTCGGCGTGGTCAACGAGGTCACCGGGCGCGGCCGGCACACCTCGACGTCGGCCATCGCCCTGGAGTTGCCACCTCCTGGTGGCTGGGTGATCGACACCCCTGGCGTCCGCTCGTTCGGTCTCTCCCATGTCACCCAGGCCAACGTGCTGCGCGCCTTCGGCGACCTCGACGACTACACGGCCGACTGTCCGCGCGGCTGCACCCACACCGCCAGCGAACCTGAGTGCGGACTGGACGAGGCAGTCGAACGAGGAGACCTCGATCCCGCGCGGCTCGCCTCGTTCCGGCGCATGGAGAACGCCGGCTCCTTCGCCAACTGACGGCTCGTCCGCCTTCTCCCTCTCGCTCCGCCACGATTCTCGGCTCCATTCACGCGCAGTATTGACACCTTTCAGCCGGGGTGGAAGACTTCAGTTGTTGCTTCAGTCACAAGTGAATGGATATGCACTTGCTCACGTCAGACATCACCACTGTCGACCAGTGGCGTGCGCGTCGCACTGAGACCGCAGGCGCCGATGCCGAGCGGCGCGTCGGACTGCTGCAGGACCGCGCCAAGGAGATCCGCCGAGATCTGATCACGATGATCGGGGCCGCGAAGCAGGGCCATGTGGGTGGTGACCTGTCGGTCACCGACATTCTCACCGTGCTGTACCACCACGTGCTCCGGATCGACCCGGCCAACCCGACCGCTGCCGTACGCGATCGCTTCATCCTCAGCAAGGGTCACTGCGCTGCTGCCTTCTACGCCACCCTGGCGTCGGCTGGCTACATTCCCCACGCCGCCCTCGAGTCGTTCATGAAGCCCCTGTCGGAGCTGTCGGGGCACCCCAACCGGACCAAGGTCCCAGGTGTCGAGACCAATACTGGCCCGCTCGGCCACGGCCTGCCGGTTGCCGTCGGCGAGGCCATCGCCGCCCGCCTGAAGGGCACCGACGAGCGCGTGTTCGTGGCCTTGGGCGACGGTGAGATGCAGGAGGGGAGCAACTGGGAGGCCCTCATGCTCGCCGGGCATCGCAAGCTGGCCAACCTCACCGTCATCGTCGACCGGAACCGGCTGCAGCAGGGGGCCCGTACCGAGGACACCAACGCGCTCGATCCCCTGGACGAGAAGCTCGCTGCCTTCGGCCTCGAGGTCCGGGTCATCGACGGCCATGACATCGCAGCGCTGATCGAAGCGTTCGGTCCCTCAACGACGGGCAAGCCGGTCGGCGTGATCGCGAACACCATCAAGGGCAAGGGCGTCTCATTCATCGAGGACCGCGTCGAATGGCACCACAAGGTGCCATCGGCGGAGCAGGTCGCGCAGGCAATGGAGGAGCTGGCATGAGCATCGAGACCGCCCTAGCGACCTACGACAACAGGCAGGCGTTCGCCGACGAGCTGGCCGAGCTGGCTCGTACGGACGAGCGGATCGTCGCCGTCTGCAACGACTCCGTCGGATCGAGCAACCTCAACGCCTTCCGTGACGAGTTCCCGGATCGGCTGATCAACGTCGGCATCGCCGAGCAGGACATGGTTGGCGTGGGCGCGGGCCTGGCCGCCTCTGGGCTGATCCCGTTCGTCTGTGGTGCGGCGCCGTTCCTCACCGGGCGGTCGCTCGAGCAGGTCAAGGCTGATGTCGCCTACAGCCAGCATCCGGTGATCCTGTGCGGCATGTCGCCAGGTTTCGCGTACGGGGAGCTCGGCCCGACCCACCACTCCGTCGAGGACCTGTCGTGGCTGCGGCCGCTGCCCGGGCTCGACATCGTCGTGCCAGCCGACCGTCGGCAGACCCGCCAGGCGGTGCGCGCCGCGGTGGCGGAGCCGCGGCCCACGTTCATCCGGGTCGGGCGGACGAAGGTGCCCGATGTCACCGTCGAGGGGGACGAGCTCGTCCGCGGGCGGTTCAACGTGGCTCGTGAGGGCAGCGACGTGACGCTGATCGGTACGGGCACGACGGTCTCGGTCTGCCTCGCGGCAGCCGAGCAGCTGGCCGCCGACGGCACGTCAGTACGGGTGCTGAACGCCGCCTCGATCGCCCCCTTCGACACCGAGTCAGTCGTCGCCGCGGCGGGCGAGACCCGTGCGATCGTCACCGTCGAAGAGGCCAATGTGGCAGGTGGCCTCGGCGCGGCGGTGGCCGGCGTCGTCGTCACGCTCCCCCGCTCCCATCGCGTCCCCATGCGGATCCTGGGGCTGACCGACTTCGCCCCCACCGGCAGCGCTGCCTTCCTGATGGAGCACTTCGGTCTGACGCCCGCCGACGTCGCCCGCGCAGCCCGCGATGCCGTCGCCGATGCCTGACCGTTCCCCCCGCGACGTGGTTGTCGCGATCGACCAGGGCACCAGCTCGACCAAGGCCCTCGCGATCGACGCGACCGGTGCGGTGGTCGGGCGGGGCTCGGTGCCGATCTCGATC
>DAOOHL010000106.1:0-9348 GCA_035416185.1 Propionibacteriaceae bacterium
TGGGCGCGGTGGCTGACGACCGCGGTGTTCGCGGGGCTCGTGACGCTCGTCTACGCCGACCGGGGCTGGGCAAGCTCAACGAGATCGTCCGGATCCCGGTGATCGAGTACGTGCTGGCGATCCTGCTTGCTTGGCTCATCGTTGGCGGCAGGTGGCTCGTGCGGCGGTTCCGTACATCGAAGCCCACGCCAGCCGGGGCCGAGGTCGCCGCGTGACGGGACGGCTCGCGGGCCGCGTCGCCGTCATCACCGGTGGGACCCGTGGTTTGGGCTTGGCGATCGCCCGAAGCTCGCCCGGCTGCCGGTGATCTCCGGGATGTGGGGCCGTGCCCCTGAGGAGGCGGCACTCCCGGCGGTCGACCTGGTCTGCGGCGACGCGGTCGAGCACCAGGCGCTCGGTTTGCCTCAGATCGTGGCGCGGTCGGCGGCGTACGGCATCGCCAAGCTCCTGAAGCGGCCGACGCCGACACCCGACATGAACGTCACGATCATCGATCCTCGGAGCTGATCGGGATCACGTACGGTCCCTCAGGAATCACGGCGACGGCGGGGTCACCGTGCCGGGCGATCGACGCCGCCACGGCTTCCGTCAGCGAGTCGACGCACTCGACCCCGGTGTCAGCCCGGTCCGACTCATTCATCGAGGTGAACAACTGGACCGTCCCGGCGCTCATCGCTTGGGCCTGCTTCTGGGTCTGCCACTCGTCGATGTCGGCGAGCGGCTTGGGCAGCACGCCCTCGATGAACCCCACGTGACCTGCCTCGACCAGCCGGCGCTGCGCCTCCCTGAAGTGAGGTGAGCCGAGGCCTTCGGCGCATTCGGATGCGATGATCAACGTCCCGCCGGGCGCCAGGATGCCAAGCGCGCAGACGATGCCCTTGATCGTCTGGTAGTAGGTCAGGTCGAGGGGCTGGCCAGCGCTGGTGGTGACGACGGTCGAGAAGCGGCGTCCCAGGTCCACCACGCACGACTCCTCGGCCACGGCGACGGCCGCGGCGTGGCTCTCGCGGATGTCGCCGAAGGAGACGTGGACGACCCGACGCTCATCGTCCAGCACGACATCGACCCCGTATACCTCGCCGACCCTGGCCACGATCTCCAGCTGGTCACGGTGCAGCGGGTTGTCGACAAGGTTGCAGGCCCGTGCGTTCGGGTCGGCCATGTATCGGCCCGAGTGGAAGGTGCGGATGGTCTGGTGGCCAGCAACGCCCGGCGCGATCACCTTCCGGCCACCCGACCAGCCAGCCATGAAGTGCGGCTCGACAAGGCCGAGCACGATCCGGAGGTCAGCCTCGACGAAGCGGGTGTCGAGGTGGACCGGAGTCCCCGTCGAGGTGGCTCCGAGGTCGGTGTTCGACTGCTCGTCGGTCGCGACGTGCCACACGACCGTGACATGGTCATGCACCCAGGCGTCGCCGATCAGCCGCGCCTCCTCGTCGGCGTCTCCGATCCGGTGCAGCCCGGTGGCGACCAGGACGGTCACGGCAACGCCGGCTCCCACGAGCGTCTCCACCATGGGCCGGAGCAGGAGACCGTTGGGGACGGGCCGGGTGATGTCGCAGATCACGAGGCAGGCAGTCCGCCGCCCCTGAGCCAGCTGAGCCAAGGGTGCGCAGCCGAGCGGATGCTCGTACGCCTTCCGGACGGCGAGCTCAGGATCCGCCAGGGGAGCGAGAGGACGCTTCCGCACGACCGTCGCCTCAGCACCGGGCGGCAGGTCAAGCGCGATCGTACCCCGGCCGTACAGCAGGTCGATGGTCATACCCCGAGCCTGCCACGCCGTGCATCGCCGAGACCAGCCGTTGTTGCCGTCCCGGTCATCTGCCCTCGATTGCATCGGGCTAGGCTCGACCCGTGGATGCGATCACTGGTGTTCCTGTCCCCGTCAACGAGCCTGTGCTCACCTATGCACCCGGCACTCGAGAGCGCGCCGAGCTGGTGTCCCAGCTCGAGGTCTACGCGAATCAGGAGCCGGTTGAGTTTCACGGCCGTTTCGACACCACGCGCAACGGCTCTGGTGACCTGCTGGAGGTCACCATGCCGGCTGACCACCGGCACGTGCTCGGCCGGCTGAACCAGGCCACCCAGGCTGACACCGAGCAGGCGATCGCCCACTCGCTCCGCGTCGCCGGTGACTGGGCAGCCATGGACTTCGACGACCGCGCCGCCATCTTCCTCAAGGCGGCCGATCTCCTCGCCGGTCCCTACAGAGCGAGGATCAACGCGGCGACCATGCTCGGCCAGGCCAAGACGGTTCAGCAGGCTGAGATCGACTCGGCCTGCGAGCTGGTCGACTTCCTGCGGTTCAACGTTGCGTTCGCTCGGCACATCCACGAGGAGCAGCCGTTCAGCCCCGCGGGGTTCTGGAACCGTACGGACTATCGGCCCCTCGAAGGTTTCGTCTACGCCATCACTCCGTTCAACTTCACCGCCATCGCAGGCAACCTGCCGACCGCGCCGGCGATCATGGGCAACGTCGCCCTGTGGAAGCCGTCGGTCACCCAGCAGTTCGCTGCCGACGTGTTCGCCGAGGTGCTCGACCTGGCGGGCCTCCCGGCGGGTGTGGTCACGATGGTCCCTGGGCACGGGCACGACGTCAGTGAGGTCGCGCTGAGGCATCCCGCCCTAGCTGGAGTCCACTTCACCGGCTCGACCCGGGTTTTCCAGCAGATCTGGGCCGAGATCGGGGCCAACATCTCGCGGTTCCACGGCTACCCGCGGATCGTGGGGGAGACGGGCGGTAAGGACTTCGTGGTCGCCCACCCCTCGGCCGACCCCGAGGCGTTGCGGGTGGCGCTGCTCAGGGGAGCGTTCGAGTACTCGGGCCAGAAGTGCTCGGCCGCCTCGCGAGCGTACGTGCCGCGGTCGTGGTGGGAGACGTACGGGCAGAGCCTCATCGATGAGACCGAAGCCCTCGCGGTCGGCGACGTACGAGACCTGGCCACCTTCACCTCAGCGGTGATCGACCAGCGTGCCTGGACCAGGCTTCGTAACGCCATCGAGGCGGCCAAGGCCAGCCGAGATGCAGAGGTCGTCGCCGGCGGCACCTACGACGACTCCGAGGGCTGGTACATCCGGCCAACGATCGTCCGTTCGGACAACCCGAAGCAAGACGTCTTCTGCACGGAGTACTTCGGCCCCCTGCTGTCGGTCTACGTGTACGACGACCGCACCCCAGGAGCCTGGGCTGACGTGCTCGAGATCGTCGACACCGCCTCCCCGTACGCCCTCACTGGTGCCGTGCTGTCGACGGATCGAGCGGCCGTCGTCCAGGCTGACAAGGCCCTTCGCCAAGCTGCGGGCAACTTCTACATCAACGACAAGCCAACCGGGGCTGTCGTCGGGCAGCAACCGTTCGGCGGGGCGAGGGCATCGGGTACGAACGACAAGGCCGGCTCGGTGTGGAACCTGATGAGGTGGACCAGTCCCCGTAGCATCAAGGAGACGTTCGTCCCGCCGACGTCGGTCGGCTACCCGCACATGGACCAGGAGCACGCATGACGACTCGGATCACCTGCATTGACGAGGCGACCGCCGACACGCTGGCTGCCGGGATCGACGAGGCAGGCTTTGACGTCGCCGTGATCGCTGAAGGCTCGGACGCCGAGCCTGCCTTCGTCGTCTACACCCCGGCGTCACCGGAGCAGCTGGTCGAGCTGCTCCCGCCGGGTGCGCCGGTCGACACCTACTGACGCTGGCGCAGCCCTACGACTTGTCGGCGAGCCAGTCGTCGCCGACCCGCTGCTGCAGCTCGATCCCGGCCAGCACAGCCGGCGCGGCGGACTCTTCCAGCTTCTTGCCCACGAAGGGGATGTTGACCTTGAGGTCGGCGTCGTAGGCCACGGTCGTGCCCCGGCCACCGCGACGGAGGGCAGCCGTACCGGTCATCGCCACCGGCAGCCCTGGAATGGTCAGGTTGAGCGTGCCCGTACGGGAGCCGTCGAAGTCAGCCTCGCCCCACTCGACCGCCTCGACGATGGTCACCTTGTCACCGGTGAACTTGGCAACCGACGCGGGGGCGGTGAGCGTGCGGGTGACCTTGGTCCGGTCGGCCGACGCCTTGACGCTGTGCTCGATCGCGTCTGACGCGGCACAGACGCGCTCGAGGAAGTCACGGTTGGTGAGCATGGCGGCGACCGTGGCCGGGTCAGCGGCGAAGTCGAGCTGAGAGGAGAGCTGCATAGGGGACATTATTCAGGGTCTGACAAGCGCCGTGGTGCGCGCTACACCTCAGCGGTGCCCCAGCCGACAGGGCCCCGCACTAGGGTGGAGCCAGCACGACGTGGTGCAGAAAGGGAGGACGGCTGCCGTGGCCGAGGTGAGCCCGAACGAGATCCACAAGCGCGAGCTCGTGGCGGAGGTGGGAGCCCTGGGGGCCGCGGTGGTGACCGACGAGCTGGCCGTCACTCCTGACCGAGTGGCGGAGTTCGTGGAGCACTACGTCGCGCACGTTCACGCCGACGACCTCGCCAGAACCAAGCCTGAGCAACTGTTGGGCGTCATCATGCAGCACTACGCGCTTGCTCGACAGCGCTCTGCTGGCACCGACGAGGTGGCGATCTTCACCCCGGAGAAGGCCACGCATGGCTTCGACCTGAAGGGCTCGACCGTGCTGCTGGTCGTCACCGACGACCGACCCTTCCTCGTCGACTCCGTGACGATGGAGATCACCCGGCAGGGCTGGAGCATCCGTGAGGTCTGTCACCCGCAGTACATCGTCGTTCGTGACGCGGCCGGTGACCTCACCGACGTCGTCCACCGGGCCGACAAGCATCCCGACGGCATCCCCGAGTCGTGGATCGAGATGGAGATCTACCCACCGTTGGGGAAGTCGGCAGACGAGCTGAGCGACGCCCTGGCTGACGGAGTCCTTCGCGTGCTGGCGGATGTGCGTGCGGCGACAACCGACTGGCAGCAGATGCGAACGCGGCTCTCCGAAGCCATCGACTCGCTCTCGAGTAACACCGGAAACTCCCGCACTGACGAGCGGGAGCGTGCCGTCGACCTGCTGGCCTGGCTGCTCAACGACCAGTTCACCCTGCTTGGCTACCGCGAGTACTCACTCGGTGAACACCGCTTCGAACCGGTCCTCGGCACCGGCCTGGGCATCCTCCGCGGAGACATCGAGCCTGACACCACCTTCCAGGCCCTGCCTGACCCGGAGCAGAACGCCCGCGGCTCCTCCGATCTGATCGTCTTCACGAAGGACACGAACCGGGCGAGCGTGCACCGCCGTACGCTGCTCGACTACGTCGGCGTCCGCGTCTTCGACGACGCTGGACGCGTGGTGGGGGAGCGCCGGTTCCTCGGCGTGCTCGCCTCCGGCGCCTATGCCGAGTCGGTACTGCGCATCCCGGTGCTGGCCAAGAAGACCCACGACATCATCGACCGCTCTGGCTACGACCACGGCTCGCACGGGGCGAAGTCGATGCTCGCCGTGATCAACACCTATCCGCGTGACGAGCTCTTCCGCGCCAGCGCTGAGGAGCTGTACCCGATCGTCGAGCGCATCGCGGGCCTGACCGAGCGCCGCCGGGTACGGCTGTTCGTCCACAAGGACCCGTGGCAGCGCTACGTCAGCTGTCTGGTCTACCTGCCGCGTGACCGTTACACCACGAGCGTGCGGGAACGGATCCAGGACGTGCTGCGTGACGCGTTTGGAGCCGTATCGACCGAGTTCCAGGTGCAGGTGTCGGAGTCGGTGCTCGCCCGGCTCTACTTCGTCGTCCAGCTCGAGCCGGGGTCCAACCCCGATGCGGTCGACCTGGTCGCCCTGGAGGGAGAGCTGACCCGCGCCACGCAGTCGTGGGCCGACGGCTTCCTCGATCTCGTGCACCACTGGCCGAGCGAGGATCGTGGCGTCGAGTTCCCGGACTCCTACCGGCAGGAGTTCAGCCCAGACCAGGGTGTGAAGGACCTGGTGGTGCTCAACTCGTTGCAGCGGCCCGGTGACATGGCGTACTCGCTGGACGGTGCTCATCTGGATGACGACGCCGCCGACGTGCGGCTCAAAGTCTTCATCAGTGGCCGGCTCGACCTGCACCAGGTGATGCCCCACCTGTCGCGGCTCGGCGTCGACGTGGTCGACGAGTGGCCGTACGAGATCACCGTTCGCGGCGAGGAGCGGATGATCTACGAGTTCGGGCTGAAGCTGCCGGCCGGTCAGGCTGACCAGCCATGGACGGAGGCCGACCGGGAGCGCTTCGTGGAGGCCTTCGAGGCGTCGTACGACGGCCGTTTCGAGCTGGGACCGATCAACGCGCTGGTCACCCGCGCTGGTCTGACCTGGGAGGAGGTGTCGTGGCTTCGTGCGATGGAGCGCTACCTCAAGCAGGGTGGTCTGACGTACTCCCTCGACTACATCTCGGCTGCCCTGTTGTCCAACCGTGAGCTGGCAGCCGAGCTGGTGCAGGCCTTCCGTACGGCTCATCAGCCAACCGGGGACGACACTCCCGAGGCTCGCCGGGCTGCCGCCGAGGTGATCCTGACCGGAGTGGAGCAGGGCTTGGAGCAGGTCAGCTCCCTCGACCACGATCGGATCCTGCGGGCGTTCGTCGCATTGCAGCGAGCGATCGTCCGGACGAACGCTTTCGCCGACCGCGGCGACATCCCGTTGGCGATCAAGCTGCTGCCTCGTCAGGTGGAGCTCCTGCCGCAGCCACGGCCTGCGTTTGAGATCTGGGTCTCGGCCCCGCGGGTCGAAGGCGTCCACCTCCGGTTCGGGGCGGTCGCGCGTGGCGGCTTGCGCTGGTCGGACCGCGCTGAGGACTTCCGCACCGAAGTGCTGGGTCTGGTGAAGGCGCAGATGGTGAAGAACACGGTGATCGTGCCGGTGGGAGCCAAGGGCGGGTTCGTCGCCCGACACCTGCCGGACCCCGCCGTCGACCGGGCGGCGTGGCTGGCGGAGGGCGTCGAGTCGTACAAGCTCTTCATCCGCGCCCTGCTCAGCCTCACTGACAACATCGTCGAGGGCGACGTGGTGCCGCCATCGGACGTCGTCCGGCATGACGCCGACGACCCCTACCTGGTGGTCGCGGCAGACAAGGGCACGGCGTCGTTCTCGGACACGGCCAACGCGATCTCACTCGAGCATGGCTTCTGGCTCGGTGACGCGTTCGCCTCCGGTGGGTCGGTCGGCTACGACCACAAGGGCATGGGCATCACGGCCCGAGGCGCGTGGGAGTCGGTCAAGCGACACTTCCGCGATATGGGTGTCGACTGCCAGACCACCGACTTCACCTGCGTCGGTATCGGCGACATGTCGGGCGACGTGTTCGGCAACGGGATGCTGCTGTCGAAGCACATCCGGCTGGTGGCGGCGTTCGACCACCGGCACATCGTCATCGACCCGGATCCGGACGCTGCATCCTCGTGGGACGAGCGGTCGCGGTTGTTCCAGCTGCCGCGATCGTCGTGGGCGGACTATGACACGTCGTTGATCTCGGCCGGCGGTGGTGTGTATGCCCGTACGGAGAAGTCGATCCCGGTGACCGCGGAAGCGCGCCGGGCCCTCGGCTTGGCAGACGACGTGCACGCCCTCACCCCGACCGACTACATCCACCAGATCCTTCAGGCGCCGGTCGACCTGCTCTGGAACGGCGGCATCGGGACGTACGTGAAGGGGTCGACGGAGTCCCACGCAGAGGTGGGCGACCGGGCCAACGACTCGCTTCGGGTCGATGGCGGCCAGGTCCGGGCTCGCTGCGCAGGTGAGGGCGGCAACCTCGGCTGGACGCAGCTGGGGCGGGTGGAGTACGCCAAGAACGGCGGACGGATCAACACCGACTTCATCGACAACTCTGCAGGCGTGGACACCTCCGACCATGAGGTCAACATCAAGATCCTGCTGGCCGAGCAGATCAGGGCCGGCCGGCTGACGCTGGAGGAGCGGAACGAGCTGTTGCCGATGATGACCGATGACGTGGCAGCGCTCGTGCTGGCCCACAACATCGACCAGAACCGAGCCCTGGGCAACGCGGTCGTGAAGGCTGCCCCGTTCGCCGGGGTGCATGAGGACTGGATGCGGGTGCTGGAGGCGGCTGGTTACCTCGATCGCAAGGTCGAGTACATGCCGTCGAGCTCCGAGATGAGGCGTCGCATCGCCAATGGGGAGGGCCTGTACAGCCCGGAGCTGGCCACGCTGCTGGCGTGGACCAAGATCCGCCTCGCCGACATCGTGATCGAGTCGGACCTGCCCGATGACCCGTACCTTGCCGACAGGCTGATCCAGTACTTCCCGCCCCAGCTGCGCGAGCTCTTCCGGGACTACATGCCGGAGCATCGGCTGCACCGAGAGATCATCACCACCGTCGCGGTGAACCGGTTCGTCAACAGCCAAGGCATCTCCTCGTACCACCGGCTCTCCAACGACACGGGTGCCTCCGCGGCTGACGTGATCAGGGCGCAGCTGGCCGCCCGCGCGGTGTTCGGGGTGGGCCTGATCGAGGTGCAGACGGCCCGTGCCGACATCGACGCGGCTGTCCAGACCGATGTCATGCTGGCGGTCCGGGCACTGGTGGAGCGCGGCACGAGATGGGTGCTCCACCACGAGCGCGTGCCGATCGACGTGCCCGCCGTGGTCGAGCGGTACGGCGAGCGCACCCGGTCGCTGATGGGCTCGCTCGTCGAGTACCTGACACCGGAGGGTCAAGCAGACTTCCTGACGGCGGTCGGTGAGTGGCGTGACCGAGGCCTGTCGGAGGACCTGGCTCGCACGATGGCAACGCTGCCTGTGGCGCACCTGCTGCCCAGCGTCGTCGCGATTGCCGACGACCAGGCCACGACGCCTGACCGCGCTGCTGCGGCCTTCTTCTCGGTACGGCAGCGGCTTGGGCTCGACGACCTGATCCATGCTGCCGATGCGTTGCCGCAGGACGACCGGTGGGGTCTGATGGCGCAGGCCGCGACCCGCGACGAGCTGCTCGAGCTGCAGTCCCAACTGGCGGCCCAGGCACTGGCTGGCAGCGCCGCCCTCGACCCCGGAACAAGTGCCGACGTGACCATGCTGAAACAGCTCGCAAGCGATGAGCCCGACCTGGCGCGGCTGTCAGTCGCGCTGCGTGTCCTACGATCCATGCTGAGGACCTGACCTGGACTCGTCCCGGGCACCTGGCGTACCGGCCGTTGCCCTGTAGCGAAGGCCTCCTCGACACGCCATCGTACGTCTGGGAGCCCGGCGTCATCGTGACGGTCAGCCCGTCCTCCTCACCGGCGACGACGCCAAGGCAGCGGCGACGAGGATCGCGAACCTGACCTGCTGAGCTCGTCAAACGCGATCCACGGTGGAGTGGGGTCAACCTTCTGGTGGATGGCTCGGCCGCGAGCCGGGCTGAGGCTTGAGCCATGCTT
>DAOOHL010000107.1:0-9289 GCA_035416185.1 Propionibacteriaceae bacterium
CGTGTCCCCGTGACCCCGACGACCTACCTCGCCCTCACCGTCGTGGTGGCCGTCTCCTGCCAGGTGGTCGCGTCGCGGCTGCGGATCCCTTCGCTGCTGTTGCTGCTGATCGTGGGGTTCGGGCTCGGCAACGTGGTGACCGCCGATGCGGTGCTGGGCACAGAGGTGCTGTTCGCGGGCGTCACGCTCAGCGTCGGGTTGATCCTGTTCGAGGGAGCCTTGACGCTGCGACTACGGCGGATCCGCGATCTCGGTCGCCCGATCCTGATGCTCTGCACCCTGACAGTGGCGATCGCGTGGGGCCTGATCACCGTGCTGGGCATGCTGTTGGGCTTCGACCTGAGGGTGGCCCTGCTGCTCGGGGCGCTGCTGGTCGTGACCGGGCCGACCGTGATCGGGCCGATCCTCCGTACGCTGCGGCCGACCCGGCGGGTCAGCCAGCTGCTGCTCTGGGAGGGCATCGTCGTCGACCCCCTGGGCGCGGTGCTCGCACTGCTGGTCTACACCGCGGTGACGACGGTCGACCGTACGGCTGGCGTGGTCAACGGGGCACTGGCCGTGGCATCGGCGGTGGGGATTGCCGCCCTCATCGCGGTGCCACTCGGGTTCGCGCTCGCCTACCTGCTGCGTCGGCACACCATCCCCGACTTCCTCCATGGCGTCGTGCTGCTGGCAGCGGCGGTCGGCTCGCTCGTGCTGAGCAACGTCCTGGTCAAGGAGTCTGGGCTGCTGACCGTGACCGTACTCGGCATCGTGTTGGCCAACCGGGCGGAAGGCCTGCTGGAGCCGGTCACCGAGTTCATGGAGAACCTGCAGACGCTGTTCGTCGGCGCTCTGTTCATCATGCTCGCGGGGCGCATCACCCCTGGCCAGGTGATGGCGATCGCCCCTGTGGCCGCGGTGTTCGTGCTGGGTCTGATCGTGGTGGTCCGGCCGGTCAGCATCCAGCTGGGCCTGCTCGGCACCCAGGCCACCCGACGCGAACGGCTGCTGATGTCGCTGATGGCACCGCGCGGTATCGTCGCGGCCGCCGTGACCAGCGTCTTCGCCCTCGAGTTCCGTCATGCCGGCACCAACGTCCGGGAGCGCGCGGTGGCGGAGACCAACCCTGAGCGTGCGAAGGAGCTGATCGACTTCGCCGTCCGTCTGGACGGGCTGGCCGACCAGGTCGACCGGGTCGTCCCGCTCGTCTTCCTCGTCATCGTCGCCACGGTTGCGGTGTACGGACTCGGCATCGGCCGCCTCGCCGAGCGACTCGGGCTCGCCGCCGTTGATCCCCGCGGTGTGCTGTTCTCCAGCTCGCCGTTGTGGGTGGTCTCCGCCGCCCAGGAGCTGCACAAGCTGCACGTGCCCACCCTGGTCGCCACCCGCCCAGGGTTCGACCTCCATCGGGCCCAGCGTGCCGGCATCCGTACGGAGCCGGCGGACATCCTCAGCGAGTACGCCGTGGAGGACATGGACCTCACCGGGATCAGGTCGCTGGTCGCCACGTCGCGGGACGACGACACCAACACGGTCGCCTGCAAGACGTACGGTCGCCAGCTCGGCCGGGCCAACGTCTTCCAGATGCGCCGCGCCGAGGCTGCTGCCGACCCGCATCAGGGCCGCGCTCCCTCTCTGGTGGCGAGGAACGCCTTCTGCCCGCCGAAAACGTCAGAGGAGCTGGACCGTTCGCTGCGCTCCGGTTCGGTGGTGCGGGCCGAGAAGGTGCCCCTCGCCACGACCGCGGCAGCCTTCCACACCGCCCATCCCGACGACGTGGCGCTGTTCATCCATCACGGCGGGTCCACGGACGTGGCGCACGGCGAGTCAGTCATCCCGGCGGGGTCGACGGTGATCGTGCTGGGGCCGCGCCCCACTCCCGACTCAGACGAGCAGGCTGCCGACCACACTGCCCGCCTCGCGGCTCTCGTCCAGGCTGACGCCCAGGTGCGTCACAGCGCGGATGAGCCGCGGGCCGACCGCTGAGACCGCGACGCCCTGATCCTTGGCGGCCGAGACGACCTGAGCAGGCGTACGGGCGCCTGTGTCGAGCACCACGATGTTGGTCGCAGGATCAACGAGGGTGCCAGTGTGAGCAGCCACCGCTTCAGCGAAGGCTCTGGCTGCCGCGTGGTCGTCCCTGAGCCGCTCAAGGTGGTGGTCGAGCGCGTACAACCCCGCGGCGGCGAGGATCCCGGCCTGCCGCCAGCCGCCACCGAGCCGCTTGCGCTGAACCCGAGCGCGGGCGATGTTGTCCGATGTCGAGACCAGCACCGAGCCGATGGGCGCACCCAGCCCCTTCGACAGGCACAGGGAGACGGTGTCGAACAGCGTCCCATACGATCGCATCGGCACTCCGGTGGCGACATGGGCGTTGCCAAGCCGGGCCCCGTCGAGATGCAGGGTGATGCCCGCCTCGCGGCAGCGCTCCGAGATCGCTCGGATGGACTCGTACGGCTGGATCGCGCCGCCGCCGAAGTTGTGGGTGTTCTCCAGTGCGACCACACCGGTCTCGACGATGTACGGCTTCGTGCCGATCGAGAGCATCGACGCGACAACGTCGGGATCCGCCACGCCGCCCACCGACGGGAACGTACGGGTGGTCACCCCGTGCAGCGCAGCGTGGGCGCCCAGCTCAGCCCGCACGATGTGCGCCTGAGCGTCGCAGAGCACCTCCTCGCCGGGTTTGGCCAGCAGCCAGATGCCCAGCAGGTTGGCCAGCGACCCGGTCGCACAGAACAGACCGGCCTCATGGCCGAGCAGCTGTGCGGCGCGACGTTCGAGCTCAGCGACGGTGGGATCCTCCCCGTACACGTCGTCGCCGACCTCCGCGCGCAGCATGGCCTCGCGCATCGCCGGCGTCGGCCGGGTGACGGTGTCAGATCTCAGGTCGATCATGGTGGCGATCAGAAGTCCTTCGGCGTGAACTCCTGCACGCCGTTGGAGCGCTTGATGGACCCGTCGGTGAGTCGCTCGGCGATCAGGAAGGCGAGCTCCAACGACTGCTGCCGGTTGAGCCGCGGGTCGCAGAGGGTCTCGTACCGGTCGGCCAGCTGCGCCTCGCTGACGTCCACCGCACCTCCGACGCACTCGGTCACATCGTCCCCGGTGAGCTCGATGTGGACCCCACCTGGCCACGTGTCGAGCTCGTCGTGCACGTCGAAGAAGCCCTGCAGCTCCTCGGCCACGTCGGTGAACGACCGCGTCTTGTAGCCGGTCGACGAGGAGTAGGTGTTGCCGTGCATCGGGTCGCACACCCAGGCCACCTTGCGGCCGGTCGCCTCGACAGCCTCGATGATCGGCGGCAGCAGGTCCCGTACCTTCGCTGCACCCATCCGCGTGATCATGGTCAGCCGCCCGGGCTCGTGGTCCGGGTCGAGCTTGTCGGCGATCGCGACCGCATCGGCTGGGGAGACCGACGGACCGAGCTTGACCCCGATCGGGTTGCGCAGCCGGCTGACCAGCTCCATGTGGGCGCCGTCCAGCTGCCGGGTGCGCTCGCCGACCCAGATGAAGTGGCCGCCGACGTCGTACGGAGTGCCCGTACGGGAGTCGATCCGGGTCAGGGCGTGCTCGTAGTCGAGCAGCAGGGCCTCGTGGCTGGCGTAGAAGTCGACCGTACGGAACGAGTGGTCATCCACCCCGCAGGCCACCATGAAGGCGAGTGCCCGGTCGATCTCCGAGGTGAGCCGCTCGTACTGGTTGGCGACGTTGTTGTTGCGGACGAAGTCGGCGTTCCACGAATGCATCGAGCGGAGGTCGGCGAAGCCACCCTTGACGAAGGCCCGCACCAGGTTGAGGGTCGCCGCAGACGCGTTGTAGACACCGAGCAGCCGGGCTGGGTCAGGCTCGCGTGCCTCGGGGGTGAACACGAAGCCGTTCACCGCGTCACCGCGGTAGGCGGGCAACGTGACGCCGTCCCGGGTCTCGGAGTCGGACGAGCGGGGCTTGGCGAACTGGCCAGCGATCCGACCGATCTTCACCACGGGCACCTGGGCCGCGTACGTCATCACGACAGCCATCGACAGCAGCACCCGCAGCCGGCCGCGGATCGAGTTGGCGTTGACACCGTCGAAGGTTTCCGCGCAGTCGCCGCCCTGCAGAATGAACGCCTGCCCGTTGGCCGCGGCCGCGATCCGGTCCTTCAGATCGTCGCACTCGCCGGCGAACACCAAGGGTGGGTAGCGCCGCAGCTGCGACACGACATCCGCCAGCTTGGCGGCGTCGGCGTACGTCGGCTGCTGCACCGGGGTGATGGCGTGCAGGGCATCGAGCGACGGGATCAGGTCAGACACTCGCGCAACTTTACCGGCGCCGACCTAGCCGGCCAGCCCATTGTTCGGCTGGTGACCGAGGCTCACGCCCTCGTCAGTATCGGACCTCGGGTTCGGGGTCTGAGTAGCCCTGCTCGATGGCGTACAGGGTGAGCTCGACCCGGTTGTGCAGTTGCAGTTTGCGCAGCACGTTCTGTACGTGGTTCTGCACCGTCCGGTGTGACACGAAGAGCTCTTCGGCGATCTCTCGGTAGGCCATCCCCTTGGCCACGCGCCGCAGCACCTCGGTCTCGCGCGTGGTCAGGACGGGGCCCTCGTCGTTGTGCCGCGCGGCGTCGGTCACCATGCGGCGGAACTCGCCCAGCACCAGGCCCGCCAGGCCAGGGGTGAAGACCGCGTCACCGTCGGCCGTACGACGGACACCGTCGAGCAACTCCTCGGGCGAGGCCGACTTCACCAGGTAGCCCTTCGCGCCCGCCTTGATCGCACGCAGCACGTCCTGCCGCTCCCCCGACGCCGAGATCACCAGCACGTGCATCGACGGGAACTCCTTGAGCAGGATCTCCGTACAGGTCGCGCCGTCCGGCTCAGGGATCTGGAGGTCCATCACCAGCACGTCAGGGCGCGTAGCCCGGGCCCGTCGCAGGGCTTCCTGACCGTTCGCCGCGGTCGCGACGATCTCGAAGCCGTGCTCGACGAGGTCGCCGCCGAGGGCATCGATCCACATCGGGTGGTCGTCGACCAGCATCACGCGGGTGCCTCGGCGCGGCTCCCCCTGGGTGGCGGGGTTCATCTGTGCTCCTCGATTCATGAGACGGGGATCCTCAGCTCCCATTCAACCCCGCGGCCGGGTGACGTGCGTACGTGCGCCTGCCCACCAAGGTCACGGACACGGCCGACGATGGACGCCTTGACGCCCAGATGGCCACCCTCGGCAGCCTTGTCGAGATGGGCGAGGGTGGTGCCCACGCCGTTGTCCCGTACGGACACGATGACCTCGTTGCCTTCGCTCTCCAGCAGCAACCAGGCTTGGGCGTTCTCCCCGGCGTGCTTGCGGACGTTGGCCAGGATCTCGGTGACCACCGCATCCACCTCGTCCGCCACGTCAGGATCGACCAGCACCTCATCGGCCATCATCGAGACCGTCACCCCGCTCGACGAGTGCCGGTCGAGGACCGAGGTCAAGTCTCGCCGCTGCTCGTCCTTTCGCCGGCTCAGCTGCACCTCACGGTCCTGAAGCAGGACGCGGAGGCTCACCTCCTGTTCCTGGGCGAGCTGCGCCAGCCGTACGCCTCGAGGCCCAAGCCCAGGCCCTTCACGCTCCACGAGCGCCAGCACCTGCAGGACGCCGTCGTGGACGATCCTGTTGAGGCGTTCACGTTCGGCCAGCGCGGCTGACTGGGCGAAGGCGCGGTCCCGCTCGGACAAGCTGGCGAGCAGGAAGTCGACCATGATGCCGACGCCGCCGGCCACGAAGATCATGATGATATAGGTGCTCCATAGCGCGGGCTCCGCGCCGGGATGAACGGCGAACCGCGCTGTCGCGATCGCGAGCGCCGCCGCTACCCCCCACTTGACGGAGCGCACTGCGGCAAGGGATACCGACGCCGACACCGACCAGAAGACCGGCACCGGGAGGAAGTCGCGCTCATACAGGGTGGCGCCCAGGATCCATGGCGAGACGGCCGCCAGCAGACACGTCACCGCGACATCGGTGAGCAGCCAGAGGGTGCTGCGACCTCGCGGTCGGGCGTAGACGAGGTTGGCGAGCCCGGTCCAGGCGACCAGCACGATCATCGCGGCCACCAGGACGCCTGGGTGCGCGGCCTGGGCTCCTCGCTGGGCGTTCACCACGACCGCGTGCGTCGCCAGCCCGACGCGGAGCAGGCTGATCACCCGCAGAACCTGCTGCAGGAGCGCCCGAGACCCTGGACTGTCGCGCCGAGGACCCATGCTGACCAGACGGGCGATGCTGTTCAACGGGGACCTTCACTCGGGATCTCGGTGCCGCTGCGAGGTGCGTACTCAGCGACGTACTCCTGCCCGGTCAGAGCCTGGATCGCCTCCATCACCTCGTCGGTCACGGCTCGGTAGACGTCATGCTCGTCGGCGCCCGGGGTGAGGCGACCCTCGAAGCTCAGTGGCTCGCCGATCACAATGCCGGGGCGGGTCATCCAGGGAATCCCCAGCGGTCCTGGTCGCATCTGGGTGTTGAAGAAGCCGACCGGGATGACAGGCACGTGAGCGGTGAGGGCGAGCCGGGCCACACCCGTACGGCCCTTGTAGAGGCGACCGTCGCGAGATCGTGTGCCTTCCGGGAAGATCCCCACCAGGCCGCCGCGGTTCAGTACCTCAAGGACGGGCTGCAGCGCCTGAGCACTGACTGCACCGCCAGACCTGTCCATCGGCACCTGGCCGACCACGGTGAGGAACCAGGCCACCACCCTCGACTGCCAACCCTTATCGCCCTTGAACAGCTCGGCCTTGGCAGGGAAGGTCATCGGCCGACGGATCAGAGCCGGCAGCAGAAAGGTCTCCCCGGACGAGAGGTGGTTGCCAGCTAGGACGGCCCCGCCGGAGTCAGGGATGTTCTCCTCACCGCGGATCCATGGACGGAAGAAGAGCCGACAGACCGGCCTGAACAGCAGGTATTTGAACAGGGTGTAGTACACGTCCTCCTCCTTCCGTCAATGCACCTTAGTGTCGACCGGTGACAGTCGCGGCCCTCGTCCGCGACGGCTCTGGGTAGCGACCGTGCCGCTGACCTACCATGCAGGAGTGACGAACCGTCCGACCGACCCGTGGCAGGGCGGACCTGCCGACGCCGACGTGGGCGTGCTGCTGGTGCATGGCTTCACCGGCAACCCAGCCTCATTGCTCCCGTTGGGCGAGCACCTGGCGGCCACCGGCTTCCGGGTCGACATCCCCCTGCTCCCCGGGCACGGCACGACATGGCAGGACATGGCCCGGACCACCTGGCCGCAGTGGTACGGGGAGGCAGAGCGGGCGTACGTCGCTCTCGCCGCCACCTGCCGCGCCGTGGTGGTCGTCGGCCTGTCGATGGGAGGCAGCCTCGCGCTGCGGCTCGCGGAGCGGCACGACGTCGCCGGAGTCGTCCTGGTCAACCCGTCGGTGGGCAGCCGGGACCCGAAGATGAAGCTGCTGCCCGTTCTGTCCCGGATCGTCCCCTCGCTGCCCGCGATCGGCGACGACATCGCCAAGCCTGGCGTGAGCGAGCACGCGTACGACCGCACACCGCTGCGCGCTGCCGTATCGCTGATGGCGTTGTGGCGCGACGTGACGGCCAACCTGCGACAGGTGACGGCGCCAGTGCTGCTGTTCCGGTCCGTGACCGACCATGTGGTCGACCCGTCATCCGCGGTGACGATCCTCCGGTCGGTCTCGTCGGCCGAGCGTACGGAGCATCTCCTCCAGCGCAGCTACCACGTCGCCACGCTCGACCACGACGCCGACGAGATCGCCACGCTGACCGAGGCGTTCATTCGCCGGCACACGTGATGGCTGACCCGGACGACACTGATGCGCGGTTCCGTGCACTGATCGAGGCGGAGTACGGAGGCGAGCCCGTCGGCAAGACCTCCGTGCAGCCTGACGTTCCAGAGCTGCCGGAGCCCGGCATCGTCCCGGTCAACGAGCTGCCCACCCCACGCTCGTGGACGCCGCCGGACGAGGATGACGAGCCGTTCACGCCGCCGCCGGTTGCGCCGATGGGGCCACTCAGCACTCCCGCCCTGCTGTCACTGGTGCTGTTCGGCGTGGCCGTCGTGATCGGCGTTGCGGCTCTCGCTCGGGTCGTCCTGCCCTGGTGGGCGCCGTGGGCTGGTCTGGTCTGCTTCGTCGTGAGCCTGGGGCTGGCATTCAGCCGGCTGCCGAACGACCGGCCGCCCGACTCCGACAACGGCGCTGTCGTCTGAAGCGTCGGGGTCTGACCTGGACTACTCCGGCTAGGAACGGACTACTCGGGTAGGAAGGCGTCGCGCAGCTTGCGCAGCCGCTGACCTCTCGGAGACCGGCGTCGCGGCCAGAACAGGAAGCCCGGTGGCTCCGAGATCGAGTGGCGAGCCAGGTCGGCAGCGCCGATCAACCCGGCGTCGTTACGGAAGTGCGCCAGAGCCAGCCGCGCCGTCGGGCGGTAGCCGCGCCCAGTCAGGCTGCGTTCGAACGCGGCGATGGCCGGCCGCAGCAGCAGCCCACCAGCCTCACTGACCCCGCCGCCGACCACGAACAGCTCAGGATCGAGGGCGGCAGCCAGGTTCGCGATACCCCGACCCAGCCAGGTGCCGACATCACCGATCAGCTCGGCAGCGGTCTGGTCCCCCTGGAGCGCGACCGCCGTCACATCGGGCCCGGTCAGCTTGTCGGAGCGTTTCGCCGCACTCAGTGCCTCGGCCAGCGGCGACCCGGACTGCACCAGGGCGTTCGCATCCCGGACCAGCGCGTTGCCGGAGGCGTACTGCTCCCAGCAGCCGCGGTTGCCGCACGCGCACCAGTGTCCGTCAGGGACGACCTGCATGTGGCCCCACTCGCCGGCCATGCCGAACTGGCCCCGGAAGACGCGCCCGTCGATCACGAGGGCGCCGCCGATCCCCGTACCCAACGTGATGCAGACCATCACCCCCGAGCCTCGCCCGGCGCCGAACCGGTACTCCGCCCAGGCCGCGGCGTTCGCGTCGTTGTCGACGATCACCGGCAGGTCGATCCGCTCGACCAGGCGATCGCGCAGCGGCTCGTTGCGCCAGGCCAGGTGAGGCGAGAACCGTACGGTCGCCTGCTCGGTGTCGACCCAGCCGGCTGCCCCGATCCCGACCGCACCTACGGACCAGCGGCGACGCAGGTCGGCGACACAGTCGACGATCACGTTCTCGACGGCGATCGGACTCGAGGACGGGGTTGGCTTCTGGATTCGCTCCAGCACGTGCCCGTCAGGGGACACGACGCCCGCGCGTACCTTGGTGCCGCCGATGTCGACTCCGATACCGAGCACTCCGGACCCCTTCCGTCTCGTGCGGCAG
>DAOOHL010000108.1:0-9214 GCA_035416185.1 Propionibacteriaceae bacterium
GTCCATCTGGACGAACGGTCGGTGGACCGAGACCTTCATGTGCATGCTCTCGTGCACGAACAGGTAGCCCATCGTGGCGACGAAAGCGACGAAGACACCTGCCGCGCAGACCGCGACCGTCGCCCGAGCGCCGAACTGGGCGCCGACCACGCCGAGCAGCGGAGCCACGATCGGGGCTGGGCCGAGGATCACCGCTCCCCACAGGGCCATCACGCGGCCGCGAACCTCGGGGCCCGACCCGATCTGCACCATGGCATTGGCGGTCACCATCACCGATACGCTGGACAGCCCGATCGGGATCTGGAGCACCATGAAGGTGGTGAAGTCCGGAGCGAAGGCTGAGGCGGCGATCGACCCGGCGAAGGCGCCGAGCGACAGCACCACGTGGCGGATCCGCGGGCGAGGTCGTCGGGCGGCAAGGATTGCGGCGGTCAGCGACCCGATGCCCATGATCGAGCCGAGGGCGCCGAACTCACCGGCCCCCTTGTCGAACACCTCCGTGGCCATCAGCGGGTTGGTGATGCCCTGGTTGAAGCCGAACGTACCCATCACGAAGGCGACCACGAACATCAGCGCGAGGTCGGGCCGCGACCGCAGGTAGGCGATCGCCGACAGGATGCCGCCCCGAGGCTTGACCGCCGAGCCCGAGAGTCGGGAGGAGTCGATCCGGGACATGCAGGCGACGAGGATCACGTAGGTGAAGGCGTTGATGACGAACACGGTGCCCGTACCAAAGATGGCGATCAGCGCACCGGCCGCGCCCGGGCCGAGCAGGCGGGCGGTGTTGAACGACATCGACCCGAGCCCGATCGCGTTCGACAGCGAGGCGGCCGGAACGATCTCGGGGATGATCGACTGGCGGGCCGGCCCGTCGAAGGCGCCGGCGATGCCATCGAGGGTGGCGAGGACGAAGACGTGCCAGAGCTCGACGGTGCCGGTGAGGGTGAGTACGGCGAGCAGCACAATGTCGATGAACAGCAGCACCTGGGCGGAGATGATGATCCGCTTCTTGGGGAACCGGTCGGCGACAGACCCGGCGATCGGGGTGAGTGCCAGGGTCGGGAAGAACATCAGGCTGGTCAGGAAGCCGAGGGCGACCGCATCTCCCTTGGTCAGCTGGGTGAGGACGAGCCAAGCTTGCCCCGTACGGGCCATCCAGATGCCCAGGTTGGAAGCAGTGGCGCCGACGAAGTAGCGGCGGTAGTTGGGGATCGACAGCGATGAGAACGTGCGGCTCATGGGTGCTCGACCACCCGTCGCAGCACGGCCGCCGCATCTCGGAGCAGCACCTGCTCGTCTGGGGCCAGCTCGGCCAGCCGCTCGGCCATCCAGGCGTCGCGCTCCTGGCGGCCCTTCGCGATCGCTCGGCGGCCGGCCTTGGTGAGGGTGACGATCTTGGCGCGGGCGTCGGTGGGGTCGGGTTCCCGTACGACGAAACCTCGGTCCTCAAGCTCGCCGACGGACTTCGACATCGACGGGGCGCTGACCCGCTCGTGGCCAGCCAGCTCGGCGGCGGTCGCCGGACCGGACTCCAGCCAGACCAGAACCGTGAACAGGTGGGGCGGCAGGGACAGGGTGTTGTCCTTCAGGCGGCGGGTGAGGCCTTGGGACGCTAGACGTACTTCGCGGGCGACATCAACGAGGGTGAGCTCGGGTGTGGTGGTCATCTCAGCAGTTCTCGGAGCAGAGCGCATCCGGTTGGTTAGGTAGTGCAACTAACCTTACCCCTCGTTGAATCGTGACGCATCGGGTTTCGAGGAGTGGTCAGTTCCGTCCTTCGCCCCTGGCCCGATCCCTGTCTATCGAGGGGTGTGCAGGTGCTCGGCTGGCACGCGACTGGTCAGAAGAGGTCTGAGGGCAACGCTGGCTCAGCAGAGGCCCGGGGGCAGCGTCGGCGGTCGTCGCGCTCGTGGCGGGACACGTCGGGAGGACGCGTCGAACAAGTAGGTTGGGCGCGTGGCGCGGATACGGCTGGTGGCACCCAACGAGGTCCCGGGCGCTCTCGCTGGTGCGCTGGATGGGTCGGGTGAGGTGCTCGCGCCACTGTCGGCAGACCCCGCCGAGCGTGCTGCCGCGCTGGCGATGCTGCGACCCGACATTGCCGAGGACACCCCCGACGCGCTGCTCGTGGCTGCGACCAGCGGGTCGACGGGGCGGCCGAAGGGCGTGGTACTGAGCCGAGGCGCTGTCGTGGCCGCGGCCGCGGCCGCCCATGCCCGGTTGGGGGGCGGAGGGCAGTGGACCTGTGTGCTGCCGATGTCGTACGTCGCCGGGCTGATGGTGCTGGCCAGGTCTCACCTCGCTGGCTTCTCGGCACGGGTGGTGGGCGACGGGTCGATCCCGCCCGCCGAGGCGGGAGTCCGCTCGTACATCTCCGTCGTGCCCGCGCAACTGCACCGAGCACTCGCCCACCCTCCCGCCCTGGCGGCGCTCGCCACCTATGACGCCGTGCTGGTGGGTGGGGCTGCCCTGGCGCCGGATCTTCGCGCTTCTGTTGAGGGTGCGGGCGTCCGGGTGGTCGCCACGTACGGTGCGACCGAGACGTGCGGAGGGGTCGTGTACGACGGTGTGCCGCTTGGCGGGGTCACCGTGGCGCTTGGTACCGATGACCGGATCCAACTGACCACCCCGAGCGTGTTCTCGGGTTACCGGCTCGATCCCGACGCGACGGCGAGAGTGCTGTCGGGGTCCACCTTCACCACGTCCGACCGGGGTCGTTGGGACGGTTCGATGCTCACGGTGCTTGGTCGCGCCGACGATGTGGTCATCTCGGGAGGAGTGAACGTCGACCTGGCCGAGCTGCAGCGGGTGGTTGACCAGCTGTACGGGGCAGAGCGAGTGGTGGTCGTCGCCGTACCCGATCCGCGTTGGGGGCAGATGGTGGTCGCCGCCACAGTGTCGCCGGAGGTCGCGGCACTTGTGCGCGACGACCTCGCAGGCCGAGTGAGTAGGGCGGCGACCCCGAAGGAGGTGCGGTTGGTGGATTCGTTTCCGCGTCTGAGCAGTGGCAAGATCGATCGTCGCGCTCTCGGTGTGTCGTGGGCGTGAGAGGTCTTCGGTACGCGTTCTGAAAGAGACGGCATGGCGACGTTGGGGCAGTGGGTCGAGGGGGCTCGGCCCCGTACGTTGCCGGCGGCCGTCGCGCCGGTGCTCGCCGGTACGGGCGTCGCCTGGTGGGTGGATTCCTTCATGCCCGTACGGGCGCTGCTCGCGCTCGTGGTGTCGCTGGCCCTGCAGGTCGGTGTGAACTACGCCAACGACTACTCCGACGGCGTGCGCGGTACGGACGCCGACCGGGTGGGACCGTTGCGCCTGGTGGGGTCCGGAGTCGCCGCCCCTGGGCTGGTGAAGCGGGCGGCCTTCGCTGCCTTTGGGGTCGCGGCGGTGGCCGGGTTGGTGCTCGTGGTGCTGAGCGGCCAGTGGTGGCTGCTGGCGCTGGGGGCGGCGTCGATCCTGGCGGCGTGGTTCTACACGGGGGGCTCGCGGCCGTACGGGTATGCCGGTCTCGGCGAGCTCTTCGTCTTCGTCTTCTTCGGGCTGGCGGCGGTGTGCGGCACGACGTACGTGCAGGTCGGCTCGGTGCCCTGGGCGGCGGTCGCGGCGGCAGTCTCGGTCGGGGCATTGGCCTGCGCGATCCTCGTGGCCAACAATCTTCGGGATATCGCCGGGGACGAGGTCGCGGGGAAGCGGACTCTGGCCGTACGGCTGGGTGACTCGGGGACGCGGACGTTGTACGTGGGGCTGGTGGTGCTCGCGCTGGGCGGTGTGGTAGCCGCTTCCGGGTTGTCGACGTGGTGGGCGTTGCTGGGGCTTGGTGGGTTCGTGCTCGTCGCCGGTCCGGTACGGGGGGTGCTCAGCGGCGCGAAGGGCAAGGAGCTGATCGGGGTCTTGAAGCTGACCGGGGTGGCTGAGCTGGCCGTGACGGTCGGGCTGACGGTCGGTTGGGTGCTGGGTCGTGCGCTGTGACCGAGTACTTCGTCTACGACGTCCCCATGCGGACCCGGTTCCGAGGGCTGACGCGGCGCCAGGGGATGGTGTGGGAGGGGCCCGCTGGGTGGGCAGAGTGGAGCCCGTTTCCGGAGTACGGCATCGAGGAAGCCGCCACCTGGCTGAAGGCGGCGATCGAGATGGCGGAGGTAGGGTTCCCGGCTCCGGTTCGGGACCGGGTGCCGGTCAATGCCACGGTGCCGGCGTTGTCGCCCGAGAAGGCGTTTGACCTGGTGGCGGCGTCGGGGTGTACGACGGCGAAGGTCAAGGTCGCTGAGGCCGGCCAGTCGCTGTCGGAAGACATCGACCGGGTAGCGGCGGTACGAGCTGCACTGGGGGCAGAAGGCAAGGTACGGATCGACGCCAACGGAGCCTGGACCGTCGACGAGGCGATGGATGCCGTGAGGGCGCTGGCGAAGTACGACCTCGAGTACGCCGAACAACCCTGCCGTACGGTCGAGGAGCTGGCGTCGCTGCGATTGTCCCTGGCTCGGGCAGGTCTGGATGTACGGATCGCTGCCGACGAGTCCATCCGCCGCTCAGGAGACCCAGAACGGGTGGTCGAGCTCGAGGCCGCCGACATCGCGGTGCTGAAGGTCCAGCCCCTGGGTGGCGTACGCGCCTGCCTGGACTTGGCGGAGCGCCTTGGACTACCGGTCGTGGTCTCATCAGCCCTGGAGACCTCCATAGGACTGCGAGCGGGCCTCGCCCTGGCGGCAGCCCTCCCCACCCTCGAGTTCGCCTGCGGCCTCAACACAGCCTCCCTCCTGAGCGTAGACCTCGCATACCCTCGGCTGGATGCCACCGGGGGCTTCATGGGTGTCGCGAGCCTCAACCGAGAGGCGAACCCGTCCGAGTCGTCAGCCTGGGTGGCTGGGCCTGAGGCGGCCAGTCAATGGCAAGCGCGATTGGAGCAGTGCGAGGGTGTTCTGCGTCGCATCTCGTGATGGCTGCACCATCCGTCCAGGCGCCGATGCCAGGATGGATCCGTGACTCTGTCGATGCTCGCCGCGGCTGTTGTCGTCGATGAGTGGTGCGCTCTCGGGATCCGGGATGTTGTTCTGAGTCCAGGGTCTCGGTCGGCGCCCTTGGCCTACGCGCTTCATGCAGCTGACGCCGAGCGACGGCTTCGCCTTCACGTTCGGGTGGACGAGCGCACTGCGGGTTTCCTGGCGCTGGGGTTGGCTAAGGCGTCGGAGATCGCCGTTCCCGTGGTCACGACGTCTGGCACTGCCGCGGGGAACCTGCTGCCCGCGCTGATGGAGGCTCATCACGCTGGGGTTCCGGTCATTGCGGTCACGGCTGATCGGCCAGCCGGATTGGTCGGGACCGGGGCGAACCAGACCGCTGACCAGGTTGGGATGTTCGCGGGTGTTCCTCGCGCGTCGGCCCGGATCGTTGCCTCTGAAGGGACGACAGGTGCCTGGAGGTCGGCGCTGCGTCGCGTGGTGACGGCCGCCAGCGGCGTCCTCAGCGGCCTGCCTGGGCCCGCCCATCTCAACGTCGAGCTCCCCGACCCGCTGTACGGCGACCTCCCCGAGGTCCCGCCCAGGACGACGTTCTCGGTGACCCGTCGTCCTGACCCGATCCCGGTCGAGTTGCCGGCTGGGCCCCGTACGGTGGTCGTCGCCGGTGACCTTCGCCCCGCTCAGGGGCGCGCCATTGCTGACGAGGCCGCCAGTGCCCTCGTGCCGCTCTTCGCTGAGCCGTCATCGAACGCCCGACAGGGGGCCAGTGCGATCGCGCACTACCGCTCACTTCTGAGGCTCCTGGGCCCGCAGGTCGAGCGAGTGGTCGTGGTCGGGCATCCCACCTTGTCGCGCCCCATCTCAAGCCTGCTGGCCCGCCACGACGCGGAGCTGATCGTCGTGGCCGACGGGGCGACGTGGGTCGATCCCGGCTGGGCCGCGAGCCAGGTCGTGGGAGCGGTTTCGCTCCCGGTTGGCGACTCCGCATGGCTGAGTCAGTGGCGTGGTGCCGACGCTGCCGTCTTCCTCCCTGAACCACCCGACCGGATCAGCGGCGAGCTGGTCGCCCGCGAGGCGATCGCATCCGCCGTAGGTAAGGTCCTGGTGCTGGGTGCATCGAACCCGATCCGCGACGCCGATCTGGCGCCCACCGCCGTGCCCTGGCCAACCGTCTACGCCAACCGCGGTCTGGCTGGCATCGACGGCACCGTCTCGACCGCAGTCGGGATCGCGTTGGCCACCAACCAACCCACCACGGCGCTGATGGGGGACCTCACGTTCCTGCACGACGCGTCTGGGCTGGTCATCCCACCCGGCGAGCCAGTCCCGACCCTCCGCATCGTCATCGCCGACGACAACGGTGGCTCGATCTTCGCCACCCTCGAGCACGGCGCCCCCGAACGAGCCGACAGCTTCGAGCGCGTCTTCGCCACTCCGCCAGGTGTTGATATCGCGGACGTGGCCAAGGGGTACGGCGTGCCGGTGACCGAGGTCGACGACGACGACTCCCTCACCGCTGCGCTTGCCCGCGACTGGGCCGGGGTCGAGGTGATCGTTGTCCGCTTCAGCCGCAAGAACCGTCGAGCCCGCGCCCAGGACCTGGCCGCGCGGTCAGAACGAGCGATACGAGGTCTCTGACAGACGAGTTGTGGGCCGGCCCACGCATAGCGAGTCGCGTTCTCGCACGTCGCACCGGTCAGTTCAGGGGAGAGAGCGCAGCCAGGTTCTCAGCGCGGCCGTCGCCCGTACGTCGTCCTCGTTGTACTCCAGCACCCTTCGCCGGGCTTCCTCCCTCGCGGTGGGTGAGTCGGCGTGGACCGCGTCGTCGAACCAGCGCTGGGAGTTGAGGCCGCCCGGGTCGTCGTCTCGCCACGAGAAGCCCGCCGCGTGGGTGGCGACGTGCTTCAGACCCAGCCCATGCGTACCGAAGAAGTGGGTGCGCATCACGGTGAACAGGTCGCAGAAGTTGTCCAGAGCGAACTCGGTCGCCCACGCCACCATGCCCTCCGCATCGGCCGTCGCCAACCGTCCGAGCCGCACCACCTCGTAGTCGCTGTAGTGATACACCCGCACTGTCGAGTCCGGGTTGGCCGCCACCAGCTCCCGCAGCCACGTCACCGCCGCCACCGCCAGCGCCAACTCGGAGGCGTCGGTGAGCTCGTTGAACTCTGAGAACTCGACATAGCGCGCAGGCGCGTCTGAGGCGGGTTCGTTGACCAGGAAGCCCCAGAGATAGACGCGGTCGTCAGCCGAGGTTTCGATGTCGAAGTCGATCTCGATGTCGCCGCGCGGCAGGTCGATCGGGCCCTCGGTGGTGCGGTCAAGTTCCACCCCGTCCACCATCAGCGTCGCGCGGCGAGCCGCCAGCCGAAGCCGCTCCTCGCCGCCGTGGCGGTGGGCCACCTCAGGCAGGTACGTCGGCAGCAGCGCATCGATGTCGAGCTCAGCCAGATCGGTCACGGTCGTCACCCCGAACCGGCGCAGCACGGCGATCTCACGTACATCCAGAGGTGACTTGTCGATCCGTACCGACAGGTCGTCGTCATCCAACTGCGGCCGGCACACCTCCCACCACACGCAACGGTCACACTCCCGTACACGGATCGGCGTCACCACCAACGGCGGATCATCCGGCGCACCCAACTGCCGCTGCGCGACCTGCGCGACCTTGACCCGGAAGCCATGCTCATGGTCGTAGCGCTCCAGCGGCGAGCGGCGGCGCCAGCCGGTCGCAGCGGTACGGGAGAACGTGCGGATCACCTTGGCATCGAGTCGCACCCACGAGATCACCCTCGCGTTGCCCAGGGCCTGCACCTGGTCGGTACCGATCACCGCCGCCCAGGGCTCCCCACCCGAGGCGAACCCGGCGGCCTCCAGCAGCCGCCAGTAGTGACCCAGCTGGATCAGGTCGGCCTCCCGAGACGACACCCTGAACGTCAGCTCAGCATCCTCGACCGCCGCATCGAACACCGGCTCGCCGAGACGGGAGAGCCGCTGCGGATCACGAGTGGGACTGGGCGTCACCCGCTCCAGCACGCGATGGAACTTGACCTGTACGGGGTAGTAGCCCGGGCGGCCATCCTCGGTGTCCTGACCCCGGAGGTACAGGTCGGCGCGCCCCGAGCGGTGCCCCGGGACATCCAACGGCAGGACCCCGCCGATGACCACGTCCACGCCGTCGGCCATGGCGGCCAGTGCTGCGTCGACCTGGACCGACCACGGCTGGTTCGCCAGTCCGCGGCAGTCGACCACACGCCCGTCGTAGCGCTTCAGAACCGTGTCGAGGACCTGTGCCTTGAACGCGGCACCGCCGAGGAAGACCTCATGCAGCGACTCGTCATCGTCAAACCGCGGCTGCTCGACCCCGGGATGGAAGTGGTTCTGCGTCTTCACCGGGCAGCTGCGCGCGGCATAGGCGTCGAGGACGAAACCAGCCCGCGCTGGCGCCACCTCCACCCCAGCAGCGCCCAGCGGCTCGCTCACTCCGGCCGCCTGGCCCGATGCAGTGCCACGATCCCGCCGGAGAGGTTCTGGTGCTCCACATCGGCCCAGCCCGCCTCGTACATCAGGTCGGCCAGCCCCTGCTGGTCAGGCCAGGCGAGGATCGACTCGGCCAGATAGTCGTACGCGACCGGGTTCGCCGACGCCACCTTCGCCATGCCCGGCAGGGCGGTGCCGAGGAAGCCCCGGTAGGCCGCACGGAACGGCGTCCACGTCGGCGTCGAGAACTCACAGACCACCACGAGGCCACCGGGCCGGGTCACGCGCAGCATCTCCGCGAGCGCGCCCACCGTGTCAGACACATTCCGCAGCCCGAACGAGATCGTCACCGCGTCGAAGACGCCGTCGGCGAACGGCAGGCCCAGAGCATCACCAGCGACGAAGGGCAACCACGGATGGCGTCTGCGCCCCTCCTCCAACATGCCGAGGCTCATGTCGACCGGTACGACGAACGCGCCCCAGTCGTTCAACGGCACCGAGCTCGTCCCCGTACCTGCCGCCAGATCAAGCACACGCAACCCCGGCCCTGGACCGATGGCATCGCGCACGGCCAGCCGCCACCGCCGATCCTGCCCCAACGACGCCAGGTCGTTCATCAGGTCATACCGCGGCGCGACCCCATCGAACATCGCCGACACCTCAGCGCGTCGCTTCGCCAACGTTGCTCGAGCTCCCTGCCTCATCACGGCGACAACTCTCTCACGCCCCTACGACACTTCTTCATGGCTTACTCGCTTCGCTCGTTGCGCTGGTGCCGC
>DAOOHL010000109.1:0-9131 GCA_035416185.1 Propionibacteriaceae bacterium
CCTGGCGGCTCCGGGACTGGCTCGTCGTACAACTCCGGCGGCGGCTCCGGGACTGGCTCGTCGTACAACTCCGGCGGCAGCTCCGGTTCTGGTACAGGCGGGCTACCCCCCGCCAACACCGGCACGGGCGCGGCGGGCGTGTCGGCACCCGTGGCGCCCATGCCCGTCAGCAGCATGCCGCCAGGCGGAGCCATGCCCGGCGGTGGATTCGGTGGCCCGCCGATGGGTGGTGGCTCGTACGGCAGCACGCCCCTGCTTGGCGGTTCTGGTTTCGGTGGCCCGAGCGCGGCTCCTTCGGTCGGTGTCGGCGGACTCGGCGCGCCCGCTGCTCCTGCCGCACCGATGGGTCCAGCCCCTGCTGCCGGAGGCGGAATTCCGGCTGCCCCTGCAGCCCCGGCGGCTTCCGGCGTGATGGGTGGTGGCACGCCTGGCGGCATCCCGGCGGCGGGTGTCGGGTCCACGGGCGGCGCACCGGCCGCTCCCGGCGCTGCTGCTGTGGCAGCCCCAGGCACCGGTGCACCCGGCTCCAACCCAGGCGGCGCGCAGCCCGGAGCGGTGGTCGCCCAGCCCAGTGCGATCGGACCGGCTCAGCCGGGTCAGCCAGGGTCGAGTTCTGGAACGGGAACATCGTCAGGATCGGCCGCAGGGGCCGGTGCTGGACGCGCCGACACGGGCGCTGGTCTCAGCCCCACCGAGGCAGCGGTCACCGTGGCTGCCGCCATCGCGACGCTCGGGCTGGCCGGTGCCGCGGCGATGCACTTCTCCCACCTGTGGAGCGATCTGCGAGCCAACCCGATCGTGCAGCCCCGCAACGGCGGCCTGCTGCCGACTCAGTTCGGCCCCACCGACCAGCAGTCGGCGATGCTACCGGCGGGCCTGAGTGGTGCGTACCAGAAGGTGCTCCTGCCCGGTGAGGCCGAGGCGCTGATGGACGGGCAGATCACGACGTTGCGCGGCATCGTGAACCCGCTCGACCAGGTGGCTCATCTGACCACGCCCGAGGAGCTGTACGCCGTTCTTGGGCTGGGCTTCGCCATTCAGGGCCGGGCTGGAGCCGACTCGCTCGCCTTCAGTCGTGACGCCGACACCATCGAGGTGCTCCGGTTCGCCGGCCTGCGCATGGAGGACCTGATCACCCCCGTCGAGGCCGACGTCACGCTGCCCGCCAACACGGTCCCATTGCCGCTGGTCCGCCATCACGCACGGCCGTGGAACGGTACGGGTGAAGCTCCCGGCTCGACCTCCACCGAACCGATCGACGAGCACGAGATCCTCGGCTACGCCGCGGTACCACTGCCCCATCTCGCAGAGATCTGGCGGCTGCACGCGGATGGGACGGCCGAGTACGTTTCCACTTACAACGCCCGCAACGCGTCGTGGGTGGGCTCGACTTCGCCGGCACGGCCTGCCGGGGAGAGGATCGAGAACGGCGCCTTCGCCACGCTGTCAGATGGCAACGTCTTCGAGATCGTGCCGCTGTCGGACCAGTTCACGATCCTGGTGGCTCGCGGCCAGGCCCCAGAGGGGTTCCTGCCGGCGCAGGACGGCACCTCTCGGATCCAGGTTGCCAACGAGCACATCGCCTCGGTCCGCGGGGTCACCACCATCGGTCTGTGGCAGGGCCAGCCGGTCCAGCTGCTTGAGCGGTCGGGCGGCTCGACGCTGGTCGACTACGCCGGCGATGATCCGCACAGCGCCGCCATGGCTGGCTTCGTCCAGGTGAACCAGGGCCAGTGGCAGACGCGCTGGGTGCCCCAGGCTGAGCTGAGCGGCGTGCAGACGCTGGAGCGGTCGTACGCCATGGCTGCGGCCGCGGGTCCCGCGATCCCTCAGTCGCCTAGTCCGGCCCCAGAGTTCGGCTTCGAGGGTACGAACGCCCAGTTCGACCACGCCCGCGCCTGAGCCCTGCCTCACACGCTCCCTGAGCGGACCTCGGTCCCTGATCTTGTCGAAGGGTCGCTGATCCCACTCGAATAGCCCTTCGACAGGCTCAGGGACCGGAGGGGCACCGTCGGCAGGGTCACGCCTGGAACCACCCTCTCGTGTCGGTCAGAGCAGCGCCAGCGCCCGGTCCGGGAAGTTGGTGATGATCGCGTCGACGTCGAGGTCGATGACGCGCCGCAGGTCGTCGGCGTCGTTGACGGTCCACGGGTTGACGGTCAGCCCCAGTTCCTTGGCGCGGGCGACGAGCTTGGGGACGTACCTGAGGTACTGGTGCGGCGGGTTGATGCCGGACACGTGGAGGGTCTGGGCGTAGCGCCACGGGCGGAATAGCGGCTCACCGAACAGCATGGCGGTCGGCACCGTCGTACCCAGCTCGTGCAGCTTCACCAGGCTGATGTGGTTGAAGGTCGACAGCAGTACCCGGTTCTGCATACCCGCAGCGTCGACCAGCGCGAGCACCTTCTCCTCCATGCCGTGGTACGGCATCACGCTGTTCTTCAGCTCGACGTTCACGACCATGTCGGTGCCGGCGTACAGCTCGAAGACCTCGTCGAGGGTCGGGATGGTGGTACCCGCGAAGCCGGACATCCCGTTCGTTGCCTCGTACACCTTCAGCTCATCGAGCGTGCGGGTGCCGACCGGGCCGGCGCCGGTGGTCGTCCGGTCAAGGGTCTCGTCGTGGATGCAGACGAGCCGGCCGTCGGCCGTGAGCTGGACGTCGAGCTCCACACCGACCGCGCCCATCTCACGCGCCAGGTTGAAGGCGGGCAGGGTGTTCTCGGGCGCGTACGCGCTCGCTCCACGGTGACCCCAGACGTACGGCATGGCTCGGCTCCTTCGCAGACGGACGACAGCGCCCATCCTTGCGGACCCTCGTTGGTCATGTGTCCGCCCACCCCATATCGTGGCCGTATGTCGGAGCTGCGGGTTCATGGTCTCGGCGCGGCCGTGACGCTCCAGCCCCAGACTGACGCCGCCGCAGAGCTGCTGCCTGACGTGGAGACCGCCTGGGCGTGGTGCCTCGAGGTGCCCAATGACGTCGTCGACGCTGGCGAAGTCGCCATCCCTGATCACACCCTCGACGAGCGCGCCGGCACGATGCAGCGGCTGACCCAGAGCATCACCCAGTCCCTGATCCGGGCGCGCGCGGGCGAGCTGTTCCTCTTCCACGCCGCTGCGCTGTGCCACCCGCGCACCGGCGCGACGGTGATGGCGGTGGCACCGGGTGGTACGGGCAAGACCACCCTCGCCAAGACGTTGGGGACGACGTACGCCTACCTCTCCGACGAGACCACCGCGATCCTCGATGACGGGCGGATCATCCCGTACCCGAAGCCGCTCTCCCTGCGCGCGGCCGAGGGCCCGAAGATCGAGACCGCCCCCGTTCAGCTCGGCCTGCTGCGGGCATCGGTGGACCCCTGGTTGGCTGGAGTGATCCTGCTGACCCGTGACCCCAACGCGACCATCCCAGACGTGCTGGAACTGCCGCTGCTCGACGCCATGGCCGCCATGGCCCCAGAGTCGTCGTCGATGTCGAAGATGTCCCGGCCCCTGCACCGCCTTCGCGACCTGCTCGCACCGGTCGAACCCGTCCTTCGGGTCACCTACGCCGAGGCCAGCCAGCTCGACGAGCTGGTCGACCAGCTGATTGGTACGCCATGACCCGGTACGTCGCGACGCCTGCCATTGACGAGCTCCACACCGAGGACGGCGGCCTGGTGCTGCGGGAGGCGAACCTCGTCAGGCTGGGTCCGATCGGCTCGGTGATCCGTCAGGCGACCCACGACCCGGCATCGCTCACGCAACTGAACGACGCCCTGGTGTCACAGTTCGGCGTGCCCGACGGAGACTCGCTGGCGTTGACGCGGGCTGCGGTCGACACCCTGGTCACCGAGGGGCTGCTGGTGGTCGCGGATGGATGACCACGTTCCGACGATCGTGCGGGTCCACCTGGCTCACGCCGTCGTGCAGGGGGTCGCGGACGACTGCGGCGCCGACATCCTGCACGTCAAGGGCCCGGCCGTCGACCCGCGCGTGTCTGATCGCCGCCGGCCCAGTACCGATGCCGACGTCGTCGTTCGCCCGGCCCACGTGAAAGCCCTGATGGCGGGGTTGGCCGCTCGGGGCTGGGACACCCGTACGACGTTCTCCACCGGCTCCGCGTTCGAGCACGCCGCGAGCCTGTGGCATGACCAGCTCGGCTGGGTCGACGTGCACCGCTTCTTCCCAGGTTTCGAGCTCGATGCTGCCGAGGCGTTCGACGTTCTCTGGCGTGATTCGTCGCCGGCGACGATCGCCCATCGGCCGTGCCGGGTGCCAAGCCTCGACGCGCAGCGTCTGCTGCTGCTCGTCCACGCTGCCCGCAGCCATCGCCCGCTCGACGTCGAGGCCGCGTGGGGCAGCAACCGCGATGCCACGATGGCGCTGGCCCGAGTTCTTCGCGCTGAGGTGGCCCTCGCCGCCGCCACCGGAAGCCTCGACGACTACGCTGACGAACCCACCTACCAACTGTGGCGGCACTTCTCGACGGGCGGCACGTCGCGGTTGGCCGAGTGGCGGGCGAGGATCAAGGCGGCGCCGACGAAGCGGGCGGCTGCGCTGCTGGCCGCACGGGCACTGCTGGTGAACACCGACCATCTGGCGATGCGGCTGGGGCACCGACCCACCCGCCGTGAGGTCGTGGAGGAGTACGGCCACCGGATCCGGGCAGCGGTCCGGGAGGGCGTCGCCCTGGTCCGGAGGCGGCGGCGATGAGGTACCGCGTGCCCGACACGGTCGCCTGGGTCGTCGGCGAGGACATCGGCTCCGACAACGGGGTCTACATCACGAGCATCCTGGACGGCCGTCCGTACGTGCTTCGCGACACGGCGCAGATGATCTGGCTCGTCGCTGCCGAGGGCGGCGATCTGGCGGTCGACGTCGAGGTGCCCGACGACCAGGACGCGGCTACCGTACAAGCACAGGTCAGCGACTTTGCAGCCCACCTCGTCTCGCTCGGGCTGTTGGAGGAGGTCACGTGAGCGATGTTCTGTTCATCTGTACGGCCAACATCTGCCGTTCCGCCTATGCCGAGCTGCGGTCGCCCTCGATCGCGCCGCAGTACTCGTACGGGAGCGCGGGCATCCAGGGCTGGAACGGCCACAAGATGGACTCGACGATGGCCGCCGAACTGAAGAACCGCGGCGGCGACCCGACCGGGTTCAAGTCTCGGCGCGTGCAGGCGCCGATGGTGAAGGACGCGATGCTCGTGCTGACGGGGACCGCCAGACATCGGACGGCGATCCTCGACGACTCCCCGGCGGCTCGGAGCAAGGTGTTCAGCCTGGGCCAGCTGGCGCAGGTGATCGAGACGGCGCCTGAGGAACTGCGGGGCCAGGAGCTGATCCAGTGGGTCGCTGACCTGCGGCAGCAGTGCGATCCGCGGCTGGATGTGTGGGACCCGTACCGCAAGGGCCCGGAGGCTGCCGTCGAGGCGGCTGACATCATCGACGCCCACCTCGCTGTCATCCTGCCCCGGCTGTGACCGGGGCGACCGAGCCGTCCCAGCCGTACAAGCCGTCCCAGCCGGCTCAGCGGTCCCAGCCCCAGCCGGCTGAGGCGGCCGAGGTCGACGACCCGGTAGCCCGGTTGATGCTGGCCGAGGCCGGGGACCTTCGCTCGTCGGTTCTGGTCGTCGATGATGTGGCCGGCGCTCTGTCCCGGGCGGTGCTGGGGACTGGACGACGGGTCGTGGCCACCTGCGACGACATCCGTGCCCGGCAGTCGCTGCCAGCCGGAGTTGTGGCCGTGGACCGTCTCGACAGCGCGGAGGCTGCCGAGGCTCTGGCTGACGTCGACACGGTGCTCTGGCGACTGCCTCGCTCGCTCGATGCTGTCTCCGAGACGGCTGAGCTGCTCGGGACCGTGTGCCCGGATCGAGTACGGGTGGTCGCTGGCGGGCGCGACAAGCACATGACGCCCACGATGAACCCTGTGCTGGCCAGGTCGTTCGACGAGGTCCATGCTTCGCGGGGGCGGTGGAAGTGCCGGGTGGTCCACGCCTCTCGGCCGATTCCACGAGAGGTGAGCTGGCCCCGTACTTCGCGCCTGACCAGCGTCGACCTGGAGCTCGTCTCGTACGGTGCAGCGTTCGCGTCCGGGCGGCTCGACGCGGGCACAGCGCTGCTGGCCGCCCATCTGCCGACAGGCTCAGGAGTGGCGCTGGACGTGGGCTGCGGCACCGGCATCCTCACGGTGCTGCTGGCGCGGCTCGGCTGGCAGGTGACAGCGTCCGACGTCTCCTTGGCTGCCGTCCGATCGACCCTGGACACCACGCGCGCCAACGGGCTCAGCGACCTCACCGTGGGCTGGCACGACGGGGTACGGGGCGACCCGGGCTCGGTCGACCTGGTCGTGAGCAACCCCCCGTTCCACCAGGGGGCCGCGAAGGACTCCACGGACGCGTTCGCCTTCATCGCCGGGGCTGGCGAGGTCCTTCGTCCAGGTGGGGAAATGTGGCTGGTCTACAACGCGCATCTGCCGTACCTGCCGTATGCGCGGGAGAAGGTGGGACCGACCAGGGTGGTGGCCAGGGACCGCTCCTACGTGGTGACGTGCTCGACGTGCACGTGACGGATGCCTGACCGGCGACTGACCGGCCGGCCAGCGTGGTCGTCAGCCCGGGAGGAGACAGACCGCCACCAGCCCGATCGTGACGCCGATCTCAGCCATCCCGATGGCCTTCGCCGTGACCGGATGCCGGGTCGCGAGCCACGGCACCAGCACCGCTCGCGCCGTACACACCGCGAAGAATCCGGTCAGCCACACCAGCACCGCTCCCCCGCCCATCCACGCGCCGCCTCCAGCCACGAGCGTCGCAGCAGCGTGGAACCCGACCGACGCCACCAGCCAGCCCCGCTTGCCGCGTTCCCGCAGGATGGTCTTCACGTACAGGATCGTGCCGGTGAAGTAGGCGAACGCAGCCGCCACGGCCACCGTCGTCGTCGCATCGGGGAGCGCGGGCTGCGGGTGCCTGGCCACCAGCCCCAATAGGCAGGCCGCGGCGATCGTCACCACGCCACCGAGGAGCGACCGTTCCCGGCGACGCCACGCCAGCCACAGCGCGACGCCCAGCAGGGGCAGGAACAGAGGCACCCACGCGAGGGCACCCACTCCAAGCAGCCACAGGGCGAGCGCACCGAGCGCGCCGGCGACAGCTCCGTACACCTGCACGGGCAGGGCGTACGAGCTCCGGCGCCGCGGTGCCGCCTTCAGCCAGGTCGAGGCGGCCTGGAAGAGAAGGTAGGCGGCGATCCAGAACGTCAGCAGCGCCGCGTTGGCTGCCCAGTCGACCTCGCCTGAGCGCGCGGCCAGGACGCTGCCAAGCAGCCACGGAGTGACCAGCATCGCCCAGGCGCCGTGCTGCTTGGGCGCCCACGTCGTCCGTACGGAGCGGCCCGATAAGGGTCGCGAACGAGCCGTACCCACCTCCGCCGACATGGCTTCGACCGTACCCAACCACCCTTGCCCGCACAGATGGGGGGTGCCTCCAGGGGCCCAGAACAGGTTCGATAAGTTGAAGCGTCAGGAACCGCAGGCCAGCCCGGCCCGCGCCAAGGAGGAGCGACCACCGTGTCCCGCATCGCGTACGAGTTCTACAAGAACAAGGTCATGACGCCCGACGAGGCCGTCAAGCACATCACCCACGGTGACAGCATCGGCTTCTCCGGCTTCACGGGCGCCGGCTACCCCAAGGTCGTCCCGCAGGCGCTGGCCGCCCGGATCCGCGCTGCGCGTGAGGCTGGCGACGACTTCGACGTACGGGTCTGGACCGGCGCCTCGACCGCTCCTGAGCTCGACGGAGCACTGGCCGACACCGGCGGCGTGAGCTTCCGGATGCCGTACCAGTCAGACCCGATCATGCGAAAGATGATCAACAACGGCACCACCGACTACGTCGACATGCACCTGTCGCAGTCGTCGATCCAGGTGCGCCAGGGCTTCCTCGGCGACCTCGATGTGGCGGTGGTCGAGGTCGCGGCCATCAAGGAGAACGGCCAGGCCATCCCGAGCTCATCGGTCGGCAACAACGTCGTCTTCCTGGAGCGGGCGAAGAAGATCATCCTCGAGGTGAACTCGTGGCAGGCGCTCGAGCTCGAGGGGATGCACGACCTGTACTACGGCACCCGGCTCCCACCGTTCCGTATGCCGATTCCACTGACCCGGACGAGCGACCGGATCGGCCAGACGTGCTACCAGATCGACCCGTCGCGCGTGGTCGCCGTGATCGAGACCGACGCCCCCGACCGGAACACCCCGTTCAAGCCACTCGATGACGACTCGAAGAAGATCGCGGCCTACCTGATCGACTTCCTGCAGCACGAGGTCAGCCTCGGCCGGATCCCGAAGAACCTGCTGCCGCTGCAGTCGGGTGTGGGCAACATCGCCAACGCTGTGCTGGCTGGCTTGCTGGAGTCGCCGTTCGAGAACCTGGCCTCGTTCACCGAGGTGATCCAGGACGGCATGGTCGACCTGATCGACTCAGGCAAGCTGTCGATCGCGTCGGCGACCGCCTTCTCGCTCTCGCCGGAGTACGCCGAGCGGATGAACAACTCCGCCGCCAAGTACCGCGAGAAGATCATCCTCCGCGCCCAGGAGATCTCGAACCACCCCGAGAACATCCGTCGGCTCGGCGTCATCTCCTGCAACGGCATGATCGAGGCCGACATCTACGGCAACGTGAACTCGACCCACGTGATGGGCTCGAAGATGCAGAACGGCATCGGCGGGTCGGGCGACTTCACCCGGAATGCGTTCATCTCGGTGTTCGTCTCCCCCTCGACCGCCAAGGACGGCGACATCTCCTGCATCGTGCCGATGGTCTCCCATCACGACCACACCGAGCACGACGTGCAGGTGCTGATCACCGAACAGGGCATCGCCGACCTCCGTGGCCTCGCCCCGAAGAAGCGCGCCAAGGCGATCATCGAGAACTGTGTCCACCCGGACTACAAGGCGCAGGTGCAGGACTACTACGACCACGCACTGTCGGTCGCCAACGGTCTACACACGCCGCACGACCTGCGTACGGCCCACTCCTGGCACGTCCGGTTCCTCGAGACAGGCACGATGAAGGCCTGACAATGGCTGACGCACTGACAGTGGCGTAGGGCTCGACACCAGCGCCCTCGCGTCTCACGTGCCAGACC
>DAOOHL010000110.1:0-9108 GCA_035416185.1 Propionibacteriaceae bacterium
TAGACAGCAGCTAAATACTAGTGTTCACTTGTATTTAGGATTCGTGCCAGTCTCGGGCGGCCACGGATCGTACGGCGATCACCGCCTCAAGCGACGACCTCGCCTACGCCTCCATCGCACTGGCCGACGCCGACGGTACGGTCTCGGTCGCCGACCAGGCCACCCTGACAGTCTCGGTCAGCGGCCCAGGAGTCCTCGCCGGTCTCTGCTCCGACGATCCGAAGAGCACCAGCCCGTTCACGGGGACGACGTGCCCGACCTTCGACGGGCGAGCCCTCGCGGTGATCCGCCCCACGGGTCCCGGCCGCATCGACGTCACCGTGACGGCACACGGGTACGAGAATGTGGCCATCGAGATCTCAGCCGTGTGAGGAGTCCGGGTCAACCCCAATAGACTCCCGGTCATGGTGGAGCAGCCCCAGGACCTGGTTCTTGTCGTCGACTTTGGTGCCCAGTACGCCCAGTTGATCGCTCGGCGCGTGCGAGAGGCAGACGTCTACTCAGAGATCGTGCCGTCGTCGATGTCGGTCGAGGCGATGCTGGCAAAGCGGCCAAGTGCGATCGTGCTGTCCGGCGGCCCGCAGTCGGTGTATGCCGAGGGTGCCCCCCAGGTCGACCCCGCGCTGTTCGACGCCGGCGTGCCGGTCTTCGGCATCTGCTACGGCTTCCAGGCGATGGCCAAGGCGCTCGGCGGAGACGTCGCCCGGACGGGCCTGTCCGAGTTCGGCCGCACGAAGGTCGACATCCATACTCCCGGCACGCTCCTCGAAGGGCTCAACACCAACCCGAACGTGTGGATGAGCCATGGCGACTCCGTCCGTACCGCCCCGCCTGGGTTCGCTCCGTTGGCGAGCTCGGCCGGCGCCGAGGTCGCCGCCTTCGAGGACGCCGACCGCAAGCTGGCGGGCGTGCAGTGGCACCCCGAGGTAATGCACAGCGAACAGGGCCAGGCAGTGCTGAGCCGGTTCCTCCACGAGGTGGCTGGACTGAGCTCAACCTGGACCATCAAGACCATCGCCGACGAGGCCGTCGAAGCCGTCCGACAGCACGTCGGCCCCACCGCCAAGGTGATGTGCGCCCTCTCGGGCGGCGTCGACTCCGCCGTCGCGGCGGCAATCGTCCAGAAGGCGATTGGTGACCGGCTGACCTGTGTGTTCGTCGACCATGGCCTGTTGCGCAAGGGCGAGGCAGAGGCCGTCAAGCGCGACTTCGTCGCCATCACCGGCGTCGACCTCGTCGTCGCCGACGCCGAGGAGCAGTTCCTCACCCATCTCGCGGGCGTGACTGACCCGGAGACCAAGCGCAAGATCATCGGCCGCGAGTTCATCCGGGTGTTCGAGGCCGAGGCCCGCACACTCGCCGAGGACGGCGTCGAGTTCCTGGTGCAGGGCACGCTCTACCCCGACGTCGTCGAGTCAGGCGGGGGAGAGGGCGCGGCGACGATCAAGTCGCACCACAACGTGGGCGGTCTGCCCGACGACCTCCAGTTCACCCTGATCGAGCCGCTGCGCACCCTGTTCAAAGACGAGGTGCGTCAGGTCGGCCTCGAGCTCGGCCTGCCCGAGTCGATGATCTGGCGCCACCCGTTCCCCGGGCCCGGCTTGGGCATCCGGATCATCGGCGAGGTCACCCGCGAGCGGCTCGACATCCTGCGCGACGCGGACGCTATCGCGCGTGAGGAGCTCACCGCCGCGGGTCTCGACCGCGACATCTGGCAGTTCCCGGTCGTCCTGCTGGCCGACGTCCGATCCGTCGGCGTCCAGGGCGACGGCCGTACGTACGGTCATCCCGTCGTGCTGCGACCCGTCACCAGCGAGGACGCGATGACCGCCGACTGGGGGCGGCTCCCGTACGAGGTGCTCGAGAAGATCTCGACTCGGATCACCAACGAGGTACGGGAGATCAACCGGGTGGTGCTCGATGTGACGAGCAAGCCCCCGGGCACCATCGAGTGGGAGTGACCGGGGGCTGCTCGGACTGAGTCAGTGCTGGAGTCAGCGCAGGTCGTCCGCGTTGTGCGTGACGTTGTCCTGCGTGGTCGACCGCGAGGCCCACGCCTTGTCTGCCTCAGCCTTGGCCCACTTGATGCCGCTGTTGCCGGTGTTCTCCTCGGGCAGGATCGCCCACAGAGCCAGGTAGACGAGCCAGCCCAGACCGGTGAAGACGACCACCAGAGCCGTCACGATCCGGACGATGCTGGGGTCGAAGCCGGTGTACTTCGCGATGCCGCCTGCGACACCGCCGATGATCTTGTCTGAGGTCGACCGGGTGAGGGTGGTGGACATGGATTTTCCTTCCGTTGGTGTGTCAGGGCTTGTGGTTGCGAAGTGAGGCGAGCAGCCCCACGACGCCGATCACGATCAAGGTCACCGGAGCGATGACCCCGAGATGGAGGGTGGACTGGTGTCCGACGCGCTGCAGCAGGGCGACGCTGGCCACGGCGAGGCAGGCGAGCCCGATCACGAGGGCGACGGAGTCGATCTTCATGGTCGGATCACCTCCAGGTCCCCGAGGCCCATGTCGACCTTGAGAGTGAGAACCGGGGCGTCCGGGTCCGGCCGTTGGTCGAAGCGGAAGCTGCCCGGCCCGTCAGCCTGGGCGTCGATCCCCCGGTACTGACCAGCGCCCATCCGCGCCTCGACGACGAGGTTCACGTCTTCCGGGCAGATGACGGTGACGTTGCCGGCTGCGACGTGGATCGAGACGGTACGGGTGGCGGGCTCGCTGACCTGGGACAGGTCGACGACGACGTCGCCGACGGAAGCCGAGACCGACGAGGGCAGGGCAGTCACCTCGGTGGGCTGGAGCACGGTGCCTTCGATGGCTTGGGCGGAACCCAAGGATCCCAGCGTGAGGAGCATCAGTACCACCCCAGCGGGCAGCAGGCCCTTCGGCCGGCCCAGCCACGCCGCAACCACTAGGCCACAGCCCACGACGACCAGCGTGCTGGCCACGGCCGCCTCGAGGCTGGCTCCGACCGCGAACATGGCGAGCCAGACCCCGGCGGCGATGCTCAGCGTGGCCCACCCCAGCAGGCGCCGGCGCCTGCTCCGAGCAAGAGCGGCGGAGGAAGCGGGGGACTCCACGTTCAGTGATGTGGCCGGCTGGGCGACGAACCGCGCCGCCTCCTGGGCGGGCTCGGCAGCCTCGTACGTGTTGGCCCACGGTGCCGGCTGCCATGCGTACGGTTCCGCCACCGCGCGGGTGGGAATGACGCGGGTGGGAACGACGGCGGGCGACGACCAGTTCACGCCCGATACCTGCGCCTCGACCCGAGCGCGCCAGGCCAGCGCCTCCTCGACGAACGCCTGCTCAGCCGCTGTTGGGGCGGGTAGCGCGGCGGCCCGCCGGTCAGCGACGGCGTTTCGCGGCTTGATGACGCCGAACCACCACAGGGCGGCCACGATCAGGACCGGGCCGAGGCCGATCGTCAGGAACTGGCCGGCGACGACCACGACGACCAGGGTCCAGACCGCGACGCAGATCGACAGCGTCGTCCGGCTCCACTGGCCCAGTGCGGGGATCATTCGCTGGAGCGGAGGGACGGGGTCCTTGTCGGTGGGCAGCAGGGCCCACGCCGCCCCGTACAACGCCAGGCCCACGCCGGCACTCAGAGCCAGCAGGACGCAGACAATGCGCACGAGCAGCGGGTCGATGCCGTAGCGGGTCGCCACCGCAGCGCACACACCGGCGAGCTTGCCGTCGGTGGTGCTGCGTTGCAGCGTCCAGACCTCATCCACGACGTCCATCCTGCCCGCGCCATCCGCCGCCCCCCATCGGGGTCCTCCCCCAACGGACCCCTGCCACCCCTGGGTCCGATGGCTTCGGACTGGCCCTGGGCCGCCTCGGGGGTGTGTCATGGGGGTTGATGACCGCCACCAGTTCCCCTCAGCAGCCGTCCGGCCCGTCGTTGGCCGAGATTGCAGCGCGGCTGGAGGCGGACTCGGCTGAGGTCTCAGCACCGGCTCAGCTGCCCGACGCGACACCCAGGGCCGAGCCTGCCGAGGGGCTGTCCCGCCGACGCGCTGCGCGCCGGGTGGATGGCGCTTGGCTCGGCGGCGTCTGTACGGGCCTCGCGGCGCATCTGGGCTGGCCAGTGCTGGTCATGCGGCTGGTGTTCGTACTGCTTGCTCCCTGGCAGTTCCTCGGTGTGCTGATCTATGGCGTGCTCTGGCTCGTCATGCCGCTCGAGCAGCCGACCGAGGCCCCCGGCTTGGAGGCCGCCAGCCGGACCGGGATGCGCACCACCCAGCAGCAGGTCCGCGGCGCCGACGTCGGAGCCATCGTTGCCCTGATCATGCTGGCTGGCGGGCTGGTCTGGCTGATGCAGACGATGGGGATGGGCTGGCAGCCCACTGTTTTCTGGCCCCTCGCGTTCGGCTCGGTCGGGCTCGCGCTGGTCTGGCGACAGGCCGACACCGCGGGCCTGGTCCGGCAGGCTGGCAGGCGACGCTGGTTCGGCTGGCTGCGGGTCGTACTGGGCGTGGTCCTGGTCGCGTTGGCCGTCACGATCGCGGTGGCGACCCAGACCGGGATCGAGGATCTGCCGAAGTCGCTCGCCATCGGCGCCGTGGCCCTGTTGGGCGTCGCGGCAGTCGTTGCGCCGTGGGCCTTTCGTACGCGCAGCCAGCTCACCGCAGCCCGTGAGCGGCAGCTGCTGGCCGACGCTCGCGCTGACATGGCCGCTCACCTGCACGACTCGGTGCTGCAGACCCTGGCGCTGATCCAGCGGCAGTCGGACGACCCGAAGGCGGTCGCCGCGCTCGCCCGCAAGCAGGAACGTGAGCTCCGGCAGTGGTTGTACGGAGAGACCCGCGACGACAGCACGCTGCACTCGGCGATCACGGCAGCAGCCTCGGAGATCGAGGACGAGCGTGGGGTGCCCATCGATGTGGTCGTCGTGGGCGATGATGTTCCGGTCGACGGCTCCCTCGACGCCATGGCGCGGGCCGCTCGAGAGGCGATGCTGAACGCTGCCAAACACTCAGGAGCCGACCGGGTTGACGTCTACGTGGAGGGCACCGACCACAGCGTCGAGATCTTCATCCGTGACCGCGGCAAGGGCTTCGACCCTGGCACCATCGACGAGAGCCGCATGGGCATCCGAGGTTCGATCATTGACCGCATGACTCGCAACGGCGGCCGAGCCCACATCCGTTCCAGCCCAGGCGAGGGCACCGAGATCCGACTGGAGACACAGAGATGACCGACGCGACCACCCCCACGACCCCCGCTGCCCCTGCCACGCCCAGCCGGTTCAAGGTGGTGCTCGTTGACGACCACGCCATGTTCCGGGCCGGCGTACGGCACGAGATCGGTCCCTTGGTCGACATCGTGGGCGAGGGTGCCGACGTCGCCACCGCCGTCACCTCGGTGTTGACCAACCAGCCGGACGTGGTGCTGCTCGACGTGCACCTGCCCGGTGGGGGTGGTGGCGAGGTGATCAAGCAGGTCCACGCGAAGAACCCGGACGTGCGGTTCCTCGCCGTCTCGGTTTCCGACGCAGCCGAGGATGTGATCGGCGTGATCCGGGCCGGGGCGCGCGGCTACGTGACGAAGTCGATCTCGGGCCGGGAGCTCGTGGATGCGGTACGGCGGGTAGCAGAGGGTGATGCGGTCTTCTCACCGCGCCTGGCCGGCTTCGTGCTGGACGCCTTCTCGGGAGCGATCGACGTGGCCAGCGTGGACGAGGACCTCGACCGGCTCTCCCAGCGTGAGCGGGAGGTCCTGCGGCTGATCGCTCGCGGCTACGCCTACAAGGAGATCGCGCGCGAGCTGTTCATCTCGATCAAGACCGTCGAGACCCACGTCTCCAGCGTGCTGCGCAAACTCCAGCTGTCGAACCGCCACCAGCTGACTCGCTGGGCCACGGACCGCCGCCTGGTCTGACCGCGTGGGCTCAGACATGACGAACGCCGCCCCGGTTGGGGGCGGCGTTCGTGCGTTGGTTGACGAGGAGTGGTCAGGCCTTGCGACCGGTCACCATGCCGTAGACGACCAAGCAGATGACGCTGCCCAGCACGGCGAGTGCCCAGGTGCGGAAGTCCCCGAGGTCACCAAGACCGACGTTGAAGAGGAGTCCGCCGAGGAACCCGCCCACCAGCGCACCAACGATGCCCAGGCAGATGGTGGCGATCCAGCCGAAGTTAGAGCGGCCGGGCATGATCAGCTTTGCGATCGCGCCAGCGATGAGTCCGAGTATGAGCCATGCAAGAATTCCCATGCCCAAAACTCTAGACGCGACTTAGACGCGCAGGCAACGACCCGCGCCCCCGATTCCACCCCTAGGTGGTGACTTCTTAGGCCTGACAAGGGGCTACACGGATCTGAGAAGACTGTCTCAGGAGCCAAGTATCCTGTTCGGGCCATGAGTCCTCGCCGATCCGACCCCCAGTCCTATGACGCCGACCTGTTCGGTGGTCAGGATGCGCCCGAGACCGCCGAGACGGCTCAGGCGGTGGAGTCGCCGCAGGCTGCACCCGTGGTCCGGGCTGGGCCCCGGGAGCGTCGACGGGCCGAGCAGAACCCCGTACCAGTGCCCCAGGCGGACGCGGAGGCGGACTCCGAAGAGCCCCGGCCGCGACGTCGACTGACGGCGGAGCAGTTGCTGGAAGGGCTGAACGAGCCGCAACGCGAAGCAGTGATCCACGAGGGTTCACCGGTCCTGGTCGTGGCGGGCGCTGGCTCGGGCAAGACTCGGGTGCTGACCCGGCGGATCGCCTATCTCGTGTCGCAGCGTCACGTGCACCCGGGCTCGATCCTGGCCATCACCTTCACCAACAAGGCGGCGGCTGAGATGCGGCACCGGGTCGAGGAGCTGGTGGGCCGCCGTGCTCGCCTGATGTGGGTGTCGACCTTCCACTCCGCCTGTGTCCGGATCCTGCGCGCGGAGATTGAGCGGTTCGGCATCAAGCGCAGCTTCTCGATCTATGACGACACCGACTCGAAGCGCCTGATGACGCTGGTGCACCGTGACCAGAACCTCGACCAGAAGCGGTACCCCGTACGGTCGTTGCTCAACTGGGTCTCCGACCGCAAGAACGACCTGGTCGACTTCGAGTCAGCCCGGGACAAGGCTGAGGGGCCGCAGAAGGTCTATGCCGAGGCCTACGCGGAGTACCAGCGGCGGCTGACAGCGGCCCAGGCGCTCGACTTCGACGACATCATCATGACCACGGTCAACCTGCTGCAGGCGTTCCCGGACGTGAGGGAGTCGTACCGTCGCCGGTTCCGCCACGTGCTCGTCGACGAGTACCAGGACACCAACCATGCGCAGTACGTGCTGGTCAGGGAGCTGTGCGGGGCCGCGCCCAAGTCCAAGACCAAGGCGGATGCAGCGGAGGGGCCGGCCGCTGAGGCGCCTGAGCTGATGGTGGTGGGCGACTCCGACCAGTCGATCTATGCGTTCCGTGGCGCGACGATCCGCAACATCCTCGACTTCGCCTCCGACTTTCCTGGCGCGCGCACGATCCTGCTGGAGCAGAACTACCGGTCCACCCAGAACGTCCTGACCGCAGCGAACTCGGTCATCTCCCGCAACCCGAACCGACCCGAGAAGCGGCTGTGGTCCGATGCCGGCGACGGTGACCTGATCGTCGGTTACGTCGCCGACACTGACCACGACGAGGCCCGGTATGTGGCCGGGGAGATCGACCGGCTGGCTGATGCGGGCACGTCGCAGTACGGGCAGACGGCGGTCTTCTACCGCACCAACGCGCAGTCGAGAGCCTTCGAGGAGGCGTTCATCCGGGTCGGTCTGCCGTACAAGGTCGTCGGTGGCGTGCGCTTCTATGAGCGCAAGGAGATCCGCGATGCGATCGCCTATCTGCGGGCTATCGCCAACCCGGCCGACGATGTGTCTGTACGGCGGATCCTCAACGAGCCGAAGCGTGGCATTGGCGACACCACGGAGGCTGCGGTCGAGACCTTCGCAGCGGCGAACCGGATCCCGTTCGGTGTGGCGCTGTCGCGGGTGGACGAGATCAACGGCCTCGCCAGCCGGGCAGTGAAGCTGCTGACCGACTTCGAGGCTGTGATGGCTCGGCATCGCGCCATGGTCGTAGCCGACTACCCGGCCGACGAGATTCTCGGGTCGATCCTGGTCGAGTCGGGCTACCTCGACGCGCTGAAGGACTCCACCGACCCGCAGGACGAGTCGCGGATCGAGAACCTGGCTGAGCTGATGAACGTGGCGCAGGACTTCGTCGCCAGTGCGCACGCCGTCGACATCACGGCGGCTGACGGCGAGGACGATGACGATGACGACGAACAAGACGGCGCCGGCGAAGCAGACGGGCAGGCCGACGCCATAGCGGAGGCTGGCCTTCTGGGCGCCCCGGAACCCGACGACACCCTGCCCGCCTTCCTCGAGCGGATCGCGCTGGTGGCCGACTCCGACCAGATCCCCGACCCGGACGGCAACGGGGTCGTCACGCTGATGACCCTGCACACGGCGAAGGGGCTGGAGTTCGACACGGTCTTCCTGACCGGCTTCGAGGACGGTGTCTTCCCGCACCAGCGAGCCCTCGACGATCCGGACGAGCTCGCCGAGGAGCGGCGGCTCGCCTACGTGGGCATCACCCGCGCCCGGCAGCGCCTGTACGTGACCCGCGCGACCGTACGGGTGGCGTGGGGCACGCCGCAGTACAACCCCGCGTCTCGCTTCATGGCCGAGATCCCTGACCGGCTGGTCGACTGGCGCCGGCTGGGGGCCACGATGGGCGGCTGGCAGTCCTACAACACGCGAGCGGGAGCGGTGGGCACCCGCCAAGCGACGCCTCGTCCGGGCGGGTTCAACCCTGACCAGAAGCTGCCGTCGGCCGGCAGCTTCAGCCGGCCGTCGATCAAGACGGTGGCGGCGGTCGACCCGGGCGACAAGGTGCTGCACACCACGTTCGGGCTGGGGACGGTGATCGCGGTCTCAGGTCACGGCGATGCGACGAAGGCTGATGTCGACTTCGGGTCACTCGGAGTGAAGCGGCTCTCGTTGAAGCATGCGCCCATGGAGAAAGTCTGACCAGTGCCGTCTGAAAGCCGCTACAGGCGGCCGATAGCCGCTAGTGAGACCTGACTGGCACCTCAGTCGACTGCGGCGTAGGTCGCCCGGTC
>DAOOHL010000111.1:0-9030 GCA_035416185.1 Propionibacteriaceae bacterium
CTGGGCACGCTCAGTCAGTTCTCGCCACGGCTCGTTCATCGAGAAGCCCTCGGCGTCAGCGATCCCCTGCATCAGGTTCTGGAAGTAGCCAGACACCGTCGGCGACGACCAGACCGAAATGGCGTTCTCGGTGAGCGCGAGCGAGTCGTCAGGCACGACCAGGTCGGGATCGACCTCCATGGTCGTGCCCAGACCCGAGCACGCCGGACAGGCACCCCAGGGGCCGTTGAAGGAGAACTGCCTCGGCTCGAGCTCCTCCAGCTCGAGGTCATGCTCGTTGGGACATCCGAGGCGCTCGGAGTAGCGCCGCTCGCGATCGGGCGACCCTGCTGGCTCATCGACGAACTCGATGCCCACGACACCGTTGGCCAGCTTCAGTGAGGTCTCCACCGAGTCGGTTAGCCGCTGCTTCAGCGACCCCTTGACCGCGATCCGGTCGACCACGACATCGATCGAGTGCTTCTTCTGCTTGTCCAGCGTCGGCGGCTCGGTGAGGCTGTGCAGCTCACCGTCGACCCGCACCCGTGCATAACCCTCCGTGGCCAGCTCGGCGAACAGCTCCACATACTCACCCTTGCGCCCCCGGACCACGGGAGCCAGCACCTGGAACCTCGTACCCTCAGGCAGCCCCATCAACCTGTCGACGATCTGCTGGGGTGACTGCCTCGACACCGGCTCCCCGCACTGGGGACAGTGTGGATGCCCGATCCGGGCGAACAGCAGCCGCAGGTAGTCGTACACCTCGGTGATCGTGCCCACCGTTGATCGAGGGTTGCGAGAGGTGGACTTCTGGTCGATCGACACTGCTGGCGACAAGCCCTCGATGAAGTCAACAGCTGGCTTGTCCATCTGGCCGATGAACTGCCGCGCGTAGGCCGAGAGCGACTCGACGTAGCGACGCTGGCCCTCGGCGAAGATCGTGTCGAACGCAAGCGACGACTTCCCCGAGCCGGACAGCCCAGTGAACACGATCATCGCGTCGCGCGGAAGATCCAGCGACACGTTGCGCAGGTTGTGCTCGCGGGCACCCCGAACGATCAGGAGGTTGGTCACGCGAGCCATCGTAGGACGCGCCACCGACAGTTCTGAGCGCCGACCAGCCGGGCTGCCAGTCCAGATCGCACGTCCGGGGTCGCGCCGAGCCGGGCTGGGACAATAGGTTGGTGAGCATGGACGAGCCGGACACCACCCTTGGTGCCATCGTCATGGTTCGCCGCCGCAAGCTGGCCGCCACCCAGCGGCTGCTTGGTGACACGATTGCCATCTCCGAACCCGATTGGCGTGCCCCTGTCGCGCTGCCAGGATGGACCCGCGCACACGTCGCCACCCACGTCGCTCGTAACGCCGACATGCTTCGTCGGATCCTTGAGGAGGTGATGGCGGGTCGACCCTTCCCGCAGCCAGCCTCGTCGATCGACAAGCAGCGAGAGCTGGAAGCGGGGGCTCGTCGGTCCCCGCTCGACCTGCAGATCGACCTGGACACCTCGGCTGGTCGCCTCAACGTGACCTTCGACGCCCTGACCGCCGACCAATGGGCCGAGGTGGACACCACGACGGGGCTCTCCCTGGCCGACCTACCGGTGGCGCGCCTCAACGAGGTGGTACTCCACCACATCGACCTCGACTGTGGCTTCGGCTTCGGCGACCTCGACGTGGCCACCGCCCAGATGCTGCTGGAGTGGAATGCCCACCGGCTCGCGCCCACCAGGCTGGGTCGGACCGCCGTCGAGCTGATCTCGGACACAGGTCACCGGGTGCTGGCAGGTGACTCCGAACGACAGCCCGTGAAGGTCTCCGGAACGGATGCGACCCTGTTGGGCTGGCTGACCGGTCGGCTGGACCGCCGCTCCGTCGAGGGCGCCGAGCACCTCAGCCTCGGGCTCCCCGTCTGACCACCGCCGCCTCCGGCTGGATCACTCGACCTCGGCCGGTGTCCGCCGTGACTTGATCAGACTGGCAACGGTGGTGATCAGCAGGGTGCCGATGATGACGCTGAGCGAGAGCCAGATCGGCACCTCGCCGTTGAAGCCCAGGCGCGCGTCCAGTCCGTAATGGTGCGCCGCGTGCAGGAACAGCTTCACGCCGATGAACGCCAGGATGAACGACAGCCCGAGCGACAGGTACACCAGGCGCTTCAGCAGGTTGCCGAGCAGGAAGTACAGCTGGCGGAGCCCCATCAGGGCGAAGACGTTGGCCGCGAACACCAGGTACGGCTCCTGGGTCAGACCGTAGATGGCCGGGATCGAGTCCAGGGCGAACAGCAGATCGGTGCTGCCCAGGGCGACGATAACCAGGAACATCGGGGTCATGGCGTGCTTGTTGTCGAGCTTCACCCGAATCTTCGTGCCGTGGTAGTCATCGGTGAACCGGAACCGCCGCTTGACGAAGCGCATGGCGATGTTGTCCGTCGCCTCCTCCTCGCTCTCGTGGTTCATGTAGTCCTTCACCAGGCTGTACGCCGTCCACAGCAGGAAGATGCCGAAGACGAAGAAGATCCACGCGAAAGAGGCGATCAGTGCAGCGCCGAGCGCGATGAAGACGCCACGGAACACCAGGGCCAGGATGATGCCGACCAGCAGGGCGAACTGCTGCAGGTGACGCGGCACCTTCAGCTTCTCCATGATGATCAGGAAGATGAAGAGGTTGTCGACCGACAACGAGTACTCGGTCAGCCAGCCGGCGAAAAACTCCGCACCGTACTGAGCACCTCTGAGGTACCAGACGCCGATCCCGAAGAGGATCGCTGCACCGACGAAGAACGCAATGGCCCGGGCACACTCGGCCATCGATGGCTCATGCGGTCGACGCCCGATGATGAAGACGTCAACGACGAGCACCGCCAGCAGGATGGTGAGCGTCAGGATCCAGGCAAGCGGAGTGACGTGCATGGGCACCTTTCAGGGAGCAAAGAATCCTGGAGGTCTCTTCCACCGGGGCTCTACAGCACCGGCCGTGCACCGATCGCAGGCTGCGATGTGATGACGACGCCACGACTAGGGAGTACTCCCCTCCGACGGAGGATTCTAGTGCACGCCGCCGAGAGCCCCGTACTCCAGCGTCGGGCTGGACGTGGCGCTATCTGGTCGCCTCCAGCATCTGTCGCAGCTCACGCTTCAGATGCGACACCTCGTCCCGGATCCGAGCAGCGACCTCGAACTGCAGATCGCGCGCGGCGGCATGCATCTGGTCGGTCAGCTCGGTGACCAGGTCCGCGAGCTCCGTCGCTGGAACGCTGCCCTTGGCTCTGGCCGTGCGATGCTCAGCGAGGGCAGGTACGGGCTGCCGGCCCTTCCCCCCTCGCCCGGAAGCCTTGGACAGCAGGTCCTTGGTGTCTGCATCCTCCCGCTGGAGCAAGTCGGTGATGTCGGCGATCTTCTTTCGCAGCGGCTGCGGGTCGATGCCCCGCTCCCTGTTGTAGGCGATCTGCTTGTCACGACGGCGGTTCGTCTCGTCAATGGCCAGCTGCATCGACGCGGTGACCGTGTCGGCGTACATGTGCACCTGACCGGCCACGTTGCGCGCGGCGCGGCCGATGGTCTGGATCAGGCTGCGCTCGCTGCGGAGGAAGCCCTCCTTGTCGGCGTCCAGGATGGCCACCAACGAGACCTCCGGGAGGTCGAGTCCCTCCCGGAGCAGGTTGATGCCGACCAGCACGTCGTACTCCCCCATCCGGAGCTCACGCAGCAACTCGATGCGGCGCAGCGTGTCGACCTCCGAGTGCAGGTAGCGGGTGCGCACGCCGTTGCCGAGCAGATAGTCAGTGAGATCCTCGGCCATCTTCTTGGTCAGTGTCGTGACCAGGACACGCTCGTTGCGATCGGTGCGGATCCGGATCTCACCCATCAGGTCGTCGATCTGGCCCTTGGTGGGCTTCACCACGATCTCGGGGTCGACCAACCCCGTGGGGCGGATCAGCTGCTCCACGAAGCCATCAGACTTCGCCAGCTCGTACGGGCCGGGCGTCGCCGAAAGGTAGACGGTCTGCCCGATCCGCTCGACGAACTCCTCCCATCGCAGCGGCCGGTTGTCCATTGCGCTCGGTAGCCGAAAGCCATGCTCGACCAGCGTCCGCTTGCGGGACATATCGCCCTCGTACATCCCACCGATCTGCGGGATGGTGACGTGCGACTCGTCGACCACCAGGAGGAAGTCCGAGGGGAAGTAGTCGAGCAGACAGTTGGGCGGGCTACCCGCCGCGCGCCCATCGATGTGACGCGAGTAGTTCTCGATCCCCGAGCAGCTGCCGATCTGGCGCATCATCTCGATGTCGTAGCCCGTCCGCATGCGCAGGCGCTGCGCCTCCAGCAGTTTCTGGTCGGCCTCAAGATCGGACAGGCGATGCTCCAGCTCCGACTCGATGGTGCTGATGGCCCGCTCCATCCGCTGGGCACCAGCGGTGTAGTGAGTGGCCGGGAAGATGAACATCTCCTTGTCGCTGCTGACCACCTCGCCGGTCAGCGGGTTCAGCACCGACAGCGCCTCGATCTCGTCGCCGAAGAACTCCACCCGCCACGCCAGCTCCTCGTACATCGGGAACACCTCAACGGTGTCACCTCGCACCCGGAACGTGCCCCGAGTGGCAGCCAGATCGTTGCGCACGTACTGGATGTCGACCAGCCGGCGCAGCAACGCGTCACGGCCATGCTCGATGCCGACGTGCAACCGGACGGCCCTGTCGACGTACTCCTCAGGCGTGCCCAGGCCGTAGATCGCCGAGACTGTGGCCACCACGATCACGTCCCGCCGCGTCAGCAACGAGTACGTCGCCTTGTGACGCAGTCGCTCCACCTCCTCGTTGAGCGAGGAGTCCTTCTCGATGTAGGTGTCGGTCTGCGGCACGTAGGCCTCAGGCTGGTAGTAGTCGTAGTACGAGACGAAGTACTCCACTGCGTTCTTCGGGAAGAACTGCCGCAGCTCGTTGGCGAACTGCGCCGCCAGCGTCTTGTTGGGTTGCATCACCAGCATCGGTCGCTGCAACCGTTCGGCCAACCAGGCGATCGTGGCCGTCTTGCCCGTACCTGTCGCACCCAACAGCACGACGTCGTTCTCGCCCGCGTTGATCCTGCGCTCCAGCTCGGCGATCGCTGTCGGCTGGTCGCCACCCGGCTCGAAATCGGCATGCATCGTGAACGGTGCAACCCGACGTTTGACTGACTCGACTGAACGCATGCCAAGCAGCGTACGTGTCCCCTCAGACAGTTTCGATGGCTAGTCTGAATGGCTGACTCGCCTCGCGCGTTACGCCGGCGCCGCTCGCCTCACATCAACTCCTCGTCGCCGCTCGCTGCCCGCCGGGTCGGACCACATGCAGAAGGGCGGGACCGGACAATCCGGCCCCGCCCTCGCTGGTGCTGCTACTTCTTCAGCTGCGTCGAGATCATCGACGAGACCATCTTGGTGTAGTCGGCGTTGTAGGCCGCCACATCCTCAGAGGCTGGCCAGGCCAGCGTTCCGACGAATGCCACACCGTCCGCCGTGCGAACCGATCCCAGAGCACCGAAGGCAAGCGTCTGCGAGCCTGAGGAGCCGGTCATCGTGCCGACCTGAAGCCCCTTGCCGATCGACAGCGACGGATCGACGTCGACGGTCGTCGTGGCGTTCTTCTTCACGTTCGTCATCTCCTTCGCCTGGGAGGCGAGGTAGCTGTCGACGAGCTGGGCACCAGTGGTACCCGCCTTGACCGTGCCGGTCTCGGCGAGGAAGACGGCGTTCCCCTTCGAGAGAACCACGAAGTCAGCCTCCTGCTTCACCACGGTCCAGCCAGCCTGAGGCGTCACCGAGATGCCCTGGCCGACCACGACCGCCTGACCGGCGGGGCCAGTCGTGGTGCCGGTGCTGGCGCTGGCGGTCGGTCGAGTCGTGGTTGGCGTCGGCGACGGCGGCGCCGTCGTTGGCCGGGTCACGGTCGGAGTCGGGGTCTGAACCGTGATGGTCGGTCCAGTCGACGGGCCACCGGGGTCGACCGGATCCTTGGGCTTGAAGAACGTCGAGATCAATGCGGCCACGAGACCCAGGACGACCAGGGCACCCACGACGATGCCGATGATCTTCATGCTGGAGCCGCCCTTGGCAGGCGGACCCCCGGTCGGCTGGAACCCACCGGGAGGTGCTCCCATTCCGCCCTGGAGAGGCGGGTAGCTCTGCTGGCCGAAACCACCCTGGGGCTGCTGCGGCTGATAGCCGCCGCCCTGCGGACCGTAACCACCCTGTTGCGGGTAGCCACCACCCTGCTGCGGGTAGCCGCCACCCTGCTGCGGGAAGCCGCCCTGGTTGCCCTGGGGCGGTCCGCCCCATCCACCTTGCTGGCTCACTGGTTGCCCCCTCCCTGGACGGGCGCAGCCGGCACGGCCGGAGCCACTCCCGCCGCAGCAGTCCCCTTGTGCGAATGTCCACCAACGCGGACCGATGTGCCACAGGCGCCACAGAAGGCGGCCTCCTGCTGCAGCGGCATCTCACAACGCGGGCAGAACTGGAGCGCCCCGTCGGGACCGACCCCGGCGTTGCGCGCCTGGCTCTCGAGGGCGGCCTCCATCAGGCCCGCGTGGAGCACCGTACGGACCCGGATGATCAGAACGCCGAGGATGACCAACCCGTACGCGACGCTCAGCACGAGGCCCAGCGTGGTGTTCGGGATGAAGCTCAGCAGGTACGTACCCGAGAAGTACAGCACCGACGCGGCGACGGCCTCGCCGAGGCCACGGAAGTAGCGCGGGGTGAAGCCGTCGTACCCCTCGCCGAGGCCCGAGAACTCGGCACAGGCGATACCCGTCGCCGTACCGAGCACGAGCGGCTTGACGAAGCCCTCTAGCACCAGCAGCGACAGCATCGTGGCGCCATCAGCCGACGTGGCCATGCCACCGGTGATCAGCGCCCAGTGCTTGACCAGCGTGTCGGCGGTCGCGTACGCGACACCGGAGATGACACCGAAGGTCAGGCCGTCCATCAGGTCGTCGAACTTCGGGCGGCTCGCGAGGAAGAGAGGTCCGAGCTGACGGATCGCCTCACCCACGACGGGGGCCAGGATGCCAACGATCAGGAAGCCCGCGATCGTCGGCGTCGAGCTTGTTGCGCTGAGGCCCCCACCCATGATCGGCTGGGCCCCGCGCAGCGCGAGCCACGCCACGGTCCAGGCGCCTCCGAGCAGTGCCGTGAGGAGGAAGGCCATGCCAGTCACGGAGACGGGCTCGTCCTCCCAGAGGTTCACGTCGTACAGGTAGACGATGTAGACCACGGGGATCGCGAAGGCAGCGAGTGCGACGGCGATCGGCACCGCTCCGAGGATCGCAGCGACAGCCACCAGGCCGAGCGCAATCTCGAGCGCCAGACGGTAGGTCTCGGGCTGCGTCGACGCGCCGCGGGGCATGATCGTGGAGACGAGTGCGAAGGATGTGACGGACTCGTCGGGCTTGAGTGCGAATGACGTACGGCGGTCTGCGTCAGATGTCGTCAGATCCTGGCCACAGTGGTGGCAGAAGTGAGCAACATCAGGCAGCCCTTGATGACAGCGCGGGCATTCCACGTCTGTAGACCTCCTAGGCTGTGAGTCAGGCGTGGCCGCCCAACGATCCAACTCTGTCGGACGACGGTGCCATCTGCACGCCACGACACCGCCTTTCAGGTCTGCTTCAGGTTGGCCAGCAGCGCTGACCATGCCTCGTCCACCCGCCGCTGCAGGTCGGCACGGTCCCCAGAGTTGTCGATCACGATGTCAGCTGCAGCCAACCGTTCAGCTCGGGAAGCTTGGGCCGAGAGCCGCGCCGCGGCGGCAGCATCGTCGAGCCCGTTACGCTGCTTCAACCGATCGACCTGCACGTTCTCGGGGGCGTCCACCACCATCACGACGTCGAAGTCAGCCGCCTGCCCGGTCTCGATGAGCAGCGGAATCACGTGCACCACGATGGCTTCGTGGGGCGCCAGAGCCTCAAGCTCGGCGGCACGACGTCGTACGGCCGGGTGCACGATGGCGTTCAGGTCGCGGCGGGCCTGGTCATCGGAGAAGACCAACGAGCCCAGCCGGGCCCGGTCGAGCTCGCCGACCGGAGTCAGCACGCCGGGACCAAACCTGATGACGATGTCAGCCAAGGCTGGCTGGCCCGGTGCGACCACCTCCCGGGCCAGCACGTCCGCGTCGATCACGTACGCACCCAACTGCCGGAGCCGGTCCGAGACCGCCGTCTTGCCCGAGGCGATCCCCCCGGTGAGCCCGATACGCACGAGAGGGCCCCCGCGGTCGCGGGAGCCCTCTCGTGGTGACCTCATGGTCAGGCGTTGCCGCCCTTCAGCTTGTCGCGAAGCGCTTGGAGCGCCTCGTCGGACGCGAGGGAACCCTCGGCGGACTCGGTGCTGCCAGCCGAGAACGACGTGGCCGTGCCAGCGGAGACCGACGCGGTCGAGTCGGCCTGCTCGGCCTCCTCGGCCTGCTTCTTGTGCGCCTCCCAGCGGGCGTGCGCCTCGGCGTACTGCTGCTCCCAGGCGCGCTGCTGCTCCTCGTAGCCGGGCTTCCACTCGTTGGTCTCCGGATCGAAGCCCTCGGGGTAGATGTAGTTGCCCTGGTCGTCGTAGCTGGCGGTCATGCCGTACAGCGCCGGATCGAAGTCGTCAGCCGCGATGTCGATACCCTCGTTCGCCTGCTTCAGCGAGAGCGAGATGCGACGACGCTCGAGGTCGATGTCGATGATCTTGACCATGACCTCGTCGTTGACCGTGACGACCTGCTCGGGGATCTCGACGTGACGCTCGGCGAGCTCGGACACGTGGACCAGGCCCTCGATGCCTTCCTCGACCCGCACGAACGCACCGAACGGAACCAGCTTGGTGACCTTGCCGGGCACGATCTGGCCGATCTGGTGGGTACGGGCGAAGGTCTGCCAGGGATCCTCCTGCGTCGCCTTGAGCGACAGCGACACACGCTCGCGGTCCATGTCGACGTCGAGCACCTCGACGGTGACGTCCTGACCCACCTCGACGACCTCGGACGGGTGGTCGATGTGCTTCCAGGACAGCTCCGAGACGTGCACGAGGCCGTCGACG
>DAOOHL010000112.1:0-8868 GCA_035416185.1 Propionibacteriaceae bacterium
GCTGCTGCGTCGCCCGCCGGGCCGCGAGGCCTACCCCGGCGACGTGTTCTACCTCCACTCCCGCCTGCTCGAGCGCTGCGCGAAGCTCTCGAAGGAGCTGGGCGGCGGCTCGATGACCGGCCTGCCGATCATCGAGACGAAGGCCAACGACGTGTCGGCCTACATCCCGACCAACGTGATCTCGATCACTGACGGCCAGATCTTCCTTCAGTCTGACCTGTTCAACGCCAACCAGCGTCCCGCCATCGACGTCGGCATCTCGGTGTCGCGAGTCGGCGGGTCGGCGCAGGTCAAGGCCATGAAGTCGGTGGCTGGCACGCTGAAGCTCAACCTGGCCCAGTTCCGCGACATGCAGGCGTTCGCGATGTTCGCGTCCGACCTGGATGCGACCACCCGTCGCCAGCTCGACCGTGGCGCCCGGCTGACTGAGCTGCTGCGTCAGCCGCAGTACGCCCCGTACCCGGTTGCGGACCAGGTCGTCTCGGTGTGGGCTGGCCTGCAGGGCCTGTTCGACGACGTGCCGCTGAACGACGTGCTCCGGTTCGAGCGCGAACTGCTCGAGTACCTTCGTTCGCAGGCGTCGGTGCTTCAGACGATCAGCGAGACGCTGAAGTTCGACGACGACACGGCAGCTGCCACGAAGTCGGCCATCGAGACCTTCAAGCGCCAGTTCCGTACGTCGGAGGGAAGGCTCCTGGTCGTCGACCACAAGACCGACGAGCGGGTCGCCAAGGAGGACATCGACCAGGAGGAGATCGTCGCTGGCGGGAAGGCCCACTGACCCATGCCCGCCAGTTTGCGAGAGTTGCGTCAGCGACGGAAGTCCGTCTCGACGACCAAGAAGATCACGAGGGCGATGGAGCTCATCGCCCAGTCGCGCATCGTCAAGGCGCAGCAGGCTGCCCAGGCGTCCCTGCCGTACACCCGGGAGCTGAACCGGGCCGTGGCGGCGGTCGCGTCGTACTCCGGGGAGGACCACCCGCTCACCTTCGAAGCCGAGAGGCCGACCCGCGCTGCGGTGCTGCTGATCACCTCCGACCGCGGCATGGCCGGCGCCTACTCCTCGAACGCGATCAAGATGGGCGACAAGCTCACCGAGACGCTGCGTGACGAGGGCAAGGAGGTCGTCACCTTCATCTGCGGCCGCAAGGGCGCTGGGTACTACCAGTTCCGTCGCCGCAAGGTGGAGAAGAGCTGGACCGGGTTCTCGGACAAGCCGACCCATCGGCAGTCCGATGAGGTCGCCGACGCGCTGATCGACATCTTCATGAAGCCGACCGAGGAGGGCGGCGTCGACGAGATCCATGTCGTCTACACCCGCTTCGAGTCGATGCTGGTGCAGGAGCCTCGTGTTCGGCGCGTGCTGCCGGTCAAGGTGGTGCGCTCCGAGGAGGAGGCTAAGGCCCCGGGTGTCGCCGAGATGCGTGCCGAGGGCAAGCTTCTCCCGCTGTACGCCTTCGAGCCCGACCCGGAGACCGTGCTTGATGCACTGCTCCCGCTCTACATCCGCAACCGCATCCACTTCTACCTGATGCAGGCGGCCGCCTCCGAACTCGCCAGCAAGCAGAAGGCGATGAAGTCGGCGACCGACAACGCCGAGCAGCTGATCCAGAAGCTCACGCGGGAGGCCAACCAGGCCCGCCAGGCTCAGATCACCCAGGAGATCACCGAAATCGTCGGCGGCGCTTCCGCGCTGGCCGAGGGGAACGTCGAGGAGTAATCATGACCGCCACTGCCACCACCGCCGAGACGACGGCCACGCCTGGTGTGGGCCGGGTCGCCCGGGTCATCGGACCGGTCGTCGACATCGAGTTCGCCCCGGACGAGATGCCCGACATCAACAACGCTCTCACCGTCGACATCGACACGGGTGAGTCGAAGCGCTCGATGACCCTTGAGGTCGCCCTCCACGTGGGTGACAACATCGTGCGCGCCATCGCGCTGAAGCCCACCGACGGTATGCAGCGTGGCGCTGCCGTGCACGACACCGGCGCGCCGATCTCGGTGCCCGTCGGCGACGTCACCAAGGGCCGTGTCTGGAACGTGACCGGCGAGTGCCTCAACGAGGACATCTCCGGCGTCGAGATCTCCGAGCGCTGGCCCATCCACCGTGGCGCGCCGAAGTTCGACGCGCTCGAGTCGAAGACCGAGATGCTCGAGACCGGGATCAAGGTGCTCGATCTGCTGACCCCGTACGTGCAGGGCGGCAAGATCGGCCTGTTCGGCGGCGCCGGCGTCGGCAAGACCGTGCTGATCCAGGAGATGATCTACCGCATCGCCCACAACTTCGGTGGCACCTCGGTGTTCGCCGGCGTGGGGGAGCGCACCCGTGAGGGCAACGACCTCATCCACGAGATGATCGAGGCCGGCGTCATGAAGGACACCGCGCTCGTCTTCGGTCAGATGGACGAGCCGCCGGGCACCCGTCTCCGCGTCGCCCTGTCGGCGCTGACCATGGCGGAGTACTTCCGCGATGTGATGGGCCAGGACGTGCTGTTGTTCATCGACAACATCTTCCGGTTCACCCAGGCAGGTTCCGAGGTGTCGACCCTGCTCGGCCGCATGCCGTCCGCCGTGGGTTACCAGCCGAACCTGGCTGACGAGATGGGCCAGCTGCAGGAGCGGATCACCTCGACCCGTGGCCACTCGATCACCTCGATGCAGGCGATCTACGTGCCCGCCGACGACTACACCGATCCCGCGCCGGCAACGACGTTCGCCCACCTTGACGCCACCACGGAGCTCTCCCGTGAGATCGCGTCCCGTGGTCTCTACCCGGCCGTCGACCCGCTCACGTCCACGTCGCGCATCCTCGACCCGCAGTACATCGGTCAGGACCACTACGACACGGCCGTACGCGTCAAGCAGATCCTGCAGCGCAACAAGGAGCTCCAGGACATCATCGCCATCCTCGGCGTCGACGAGCTCTCGGAAGAGGACAAGATCGTCGTCAACCGGGCGCGTCGCATCCAGCAGTTCCTCAGCCAGAACACCTACATGGCGACGAAGTTCACCCAGATCGAGGGTTCGACGGTTCCGCTCGCCGAGACCATCGAGAGCTTCAAGATGATCTGCAACGGCGACGTCGACCACATCGCCGAGCAGGCGTTCTTCAACGTCGGCGGTATGGAAGACGTCATGCGTCGGTGGGACGAGCTGCAGAAGGAAGGCGCCTGAGCCATGGCCGAGACCTTCAAGGTCGAGGTCGTCGCCGCTGACCGGTTGGTCTGGGAGGGTGACGCGGTGTCGGTCATCGCCCGGACGACCGAGGGCGACATCGGCATCCTCGCCAACCACGAGCCGGTGATCGCACCTCTGGTGCCGAGCGCGGCCGAGATCACGACTGCCGACGGACGTCGCGAGATCATCGCCGTCGAAGGTGGGTTCCTCTCGGTGACGCTGAGCCGTTGCGCGATCATCGCCCCGTTCGCCCAGCTTGCCCACGAGGTCACCCTGGCCGAGGCCGAGGCAGAGCTCAGGGACGCGCAGAAGAAGATGGACGACGGTGACATCTCCGACGAGACGACCCGCCACTTCCACCGCGCCAGCGCGCAGCTCAAGGCGTTGGAACGGACTCGCTGACCTGCGTCTGTGATTCCTTTCCAGGTCAGGGAAACCAGCTGCTATTTCGGCCGATGACCGCGGATGGTTGCCCTCGTCAGATGCGGTAAAGTCCCGGCATGGACTGGGCCACCATCGCGGAGATCGTCGCGGTGGTCGTGGTGCTCGCGGTCCTCATCCCCCTGGTCTGGGTCATCATTCGTCGGCGCCTGCTCGCCCGTCATGGCGGCACGTTCGACTGTAGTCTGCGCACTCCGACGGCGACGCCGGGCACCGGTTGGGTGCTCGGCGTCGCTCGGTATGCGGGGGAGTACCTGGAGTGGTACGCGGCCTTCGGGTTCAGCATGAAGCCTCGGCTCCGGCTCGAGCGGGCGTGGACCGTCGCGGTCGAGCAGCGCGAACCCAGCGCACTGGAGGCAGTGGCGTTGTACGAACAGCGCCGGATCGTCCTGCTGGAACAGCGCCGGACCGACCGAGACCCACGTGAGCTGGCCATGAGCGAGGAGTCGCTGACCGGACTGCTGTCCTGGTTGGAAGCGGCGCCGCCCGGCCTCGGCCGCTACGGCAACGTCGACTCGTCGCCCGGCGTCTGACCGCCCGCAGGCTCGCGCGACCCACCTGGCACCCAGAGGATCTCGCCCTCGGTCCCGTTGGCCACCCGGGTCAGGATGAACAGCAGGTCCGACAGCCGGTTCAGGTAGGTCACCGCCAGCTGGTTCAGCCCGCCTGGGTTGTCCTTCGTACCGGGCTCGGTCCCGTACACCTCGACAGCTGTCCACGCTCGCCGCTCGGCGCGCCGACACACCGTACGCGCCAGGTGCAGGTAGGCGCCCCCGGGGGTGCCGCCAGGCAGGATGAACGAACGCAGGTTGGGTAGCGGGTCACCGAACTCGTCGCACCACCGCTCCAGCCGGTCGATGGACGACTGCAGGATCCGCAGCGGCTCCCACGGTGGATCAATGGCCAAGGGGGTAGCCAGATCCGAGCCAAGGTCGAACAGCTCCTGCTGTACGGTGCCCAGCACCTCAGCCACCCGGTCCGGCAGCCCCATCGCGAGGGCGATGCCGATCACCGAGCTGGCCTCGTCGACGGTTCCGTACGCCTCGACACGAGGGTCGGTCTTGGCGGTGACGGAGTTGTCGACGAGCCGGGTGGTGCCAGCGTCGCCGGTACGGGTGTAGATGCGGGTGAGGTTGACCATGGGTCCAACCTATCGGGGCGGGCTGGGAGTGCTGTGGCAGAGTATCCGGGTGACTGGACGACGGATCCTTGCCGCCCTCGTGGTGCCGTTGGTGTTGGCTGCCTGCAACGTGACCAACAGCCCACCTCCGGCGCAGCCGGCCACCCGTACGACGGCGGCAGCCACCTCAGCGGCGACCGCTCCCGCGACTGCGGCGGGCAGCACACGACCCGCGACCTCGGCAGTGCCGTCGGCTCCGGCCGGGTTCAAGAACTGCACCTACACGGTGACGTCGTCGCCAGCGAAGCCCGTGGATCCACCGAACGGCAAGGAGGTGCCCGCGACCGGAACCGTCTCAGTCGTACTGACGATGACCGAGGGCAAGGTGACCATCACGATGGACCGGGCGAAGACGCCCTGCACCGTCGCGTCGTTCCTGTCGTTGGGGCAGCAGAAGTACTACGACGGGACGAAGTGCCACCGGCTCTCTGACAAGGGTCTGTTCATGCTGCAGTGCGGTGACCCGACCGGTACGGGCCGGGGGACGCCCGGCTACTCGTTCGCCGACGAGACCTACCCGACGGACACCTTCCCGGCAGGCACCGTCGCGATGGCCAACTCGGGGGCGAACACCAACGGTGGCCAGTTCTTCTTGGTCTACCAGGACTCCCAACTGCCACCGCGGTACACCGTGTTCGGCAAGCTCGACCAGGCCTCCATCGGCGTGATCGCCAGGATGGCGGCCGAGGGGCAGGATGGCTCGTACCCCGACGGCACCGGGCGGCCCAACAACACCGCAGAGATCACGTCGGTGACGGCCGGCTGACCCTGTAGGACGCCAGCCCTAGCGGCGCCGCAGCGCCCTGAGCACTACCCACGCCACCAAGCCTGCGAGCACACCCAACAGGAGGATGGCGACCACCGGTCCAAAGCGCTCGGTCGGGGTCAGCGTGATGTCGATCGGCAGCATGAGCCCATCCTGACACGTCCCGGCAGCGGTCAGCTGAGAGGCAGCCCAGCCAGGTACTGCAGTAGTTCCACCACGACTTCGGGGCGATCGGCGTGGACCCAGTGGCCCGCGTTCTTCACGGTGACCAGCCGAACCTTCGGAAACAGCTCACGCATGGCACCCATGTGGTCGGGCTTGACGTAGTCGGACTCGGCCCCAGCGATCCAGAGCACGGGTCCCTCGAACGGAGCGAGGTTAGCGGTGCTGGGCCAGTCTCCGATCACGTCAAGGGAGGAGCCCAGCAGGTCCAGGTTGGGCCGCCACTCGTACCCGTTGGTGTCGTGGCGGCGACGCAGGCTCTGCATCAGGAAGCCACGAACCCTCGGGTCGGGGGCGGCCCCGGTCAGGGCCTCCTCGATCTCGCGTCGATCCCGCAGCTGATCCAGGTCGAGGCCAAGCATGGCGTCGGTGTAGGCAGAGAAGTCACCCACCCGGCCAGCGACGGGGGAGATGTCGATGACGGCCAGCCGTCCGACCAGGTCGGGGTGCCGCAGAGCCAGGCGCATCGCCGCCTTCCCGCCGAGCGAGTGGCCGACGACCGTCATCGGCGCCTCGGCCGCACCCGCCACGCGGAGGAGGTCGGCCACCTCGTCGGCGATCTCGTCGTAGGTGAAGCGCTCCGTCCACGCGGACTCACCATGGTTGGGCAGGTCGACCAGCAGGCTGCCAGCGGGCTCGAGGGCGCGCGCGACGGAGGTCCAGTTGCGGCCCTGCCCGAACAGCCCGTGAAGGAACACGTACGAAGGGCGCTCCGCGCCGACCCGTCCAGCCGCCAGCGTCATCGGCGGCGCTGCCAGCAGCCGGTGTGCCAGTGCCGGCGCGCATCCACGGCCCGCTCCGCACCCAGCGGTGGGTCGCTCGGCCACGCCACGATGTGCGGCGTCCCGGCCCGTACGGCCGTCGAACAGCCCGGGCAGACATAGTCCTTGTCAGCATGGGCGCCCGGCACGCTGCGGACGAGCCAACGCCCGTCGCTCTTGGACTCCGCAGCCGCATGCCCCGCCGAGAGCGGCCTGGGCGCACGAAGGTGCTTGCTGGGACGGCGGGCCATGCCGAAGAGCCTACCGAAGCGCGACTGCCCGGGCCTCATCAGAGACCCGGGCAGTCATCAGCCCGAAGGGCTACTTGATGCCTGACTTCACCTCGTCGTACAGCTTCTGTGCAGCCACCTCGGGCGTCGCCTTGCCGAACGCGACCTCCTCGCACCAGCGGGTGTAGATCGTCGGGAACGTGCTCGTACCGACCAGCGGGATGTTGCGGATCGACCCGAGCTCAGGCTCGATGTCAGTGAGGAACTTCGCGGCCTTCTGGTCGGACTTGCTGAGCTTGTCGTTCAGCCCCGCCCGGACGTCGAGGTTGGGCGGCAGCCCGCGCTCAGCCAGCTGGATGGCGTTGCCAGCCACATCGTTTGACATGAAGTTGACGAACGCGGCCGCAGCCTCCGGGTACTTCGTCTTCGTCGAGATGCTGTAGAGCATCGACGCGGCGTACCAGGTCTTGCGGTCCTTGGAGTTGCCGGTCATCGACGGCCCGCGCAGGAGCTTCAGATCCTGACCCGTGGCCGCGTCGAGGGCTGCGACCTGGTTCGAGTGGTACAGGTACATGCCCGCTCGGCCGAGAGCGGTCAGCTGCTGGGCGAGGGGCTTCACCGCGTCCTCACTGGTCAGCGCCTGCGGCGGGATGGCGCCGCTGCCGAGGTACTCCTGCATCAGTTTGAACCACGGAACGATGTCGGACGGCTGGAAGCCCAGTGCGGACTCGCCATAGATGGACTTGCCCTGCTGACGCAGCCAGGCGTCGAACATGGTCTCGGTGGTGGTCCAGAACGACGACGACCCGTACGTGCCCTTCGGGGAGGCGGCCGTGATCCGGGCGGCGAGCTCCTTGTAGGTCTGCCAGGTCCAGGTCTTGTCGTCCGGCAGGTCGATCTTGGCCGCGGTGAAGACAGCGGGGTTGGCGACGATGACCGGGGTATTGACGCCCGCGTTGACCGCGAGCAACTTTCCCTTCACCATCCCCGAGTCGTTGGCGCCGGGGGCAAAGCGGTCCACCTTGACCTTGGCGGCGTTGAGGTCCATCAGGGCGCCGCGATCGCCGTACTCACGGACGTAGTTGATCGACATCTGGATCACGTCGGGCGCCTGGTTGCCGGCCACCTGGGTGGCGAGCTTGTCCCAGTAGGAGTTCCACTCGCCGGGCTCGCCCTTGACGGTGATGCCAGGGTTGGCCTTCTGAAAGGCTTCGATCATCGCGGCGGTGTTCTTGTTGCGGCTGTCGTTGCCCCACCAGGCGAAGCGCAGCTCACCGGTGGGCGGGCCGCTGCTGGCGGGCTTGGCCGACGTCGACGCGGCCGGGGAACCACCCGCTGTGGTGGACGAACAGCCAGCCGCCCACATGGCCGCGCCCGCAGCGCCAGCCCCCATCAACCCACGCCTGCTGATCGCCATCAGTGCCCCTGCCTCTCGTCGTCGCGTTTGCTGAGCACATACTGGCAGCACTCTGTGGTCGGCGACAGGATTCCCTACGGGACACGAGCACAACTGACACGCGATGGCTACGTGCGAGAAGAAGGCGCCTGGGTCAGGTGAGGGTGATCGCGACGACCTCGCCGTTCTCGACCGCTCGCCACAGCGCCTCACCCGCGATGACGGCGAGGGCTCCCTCACGGGGTGTGGCGACCAGCCCCAGTTCCAGGGACTGAGCCGACGGGCCGGTGAACAGGTCCGACCTGAGCCGCGGGTCCGCACCGCCGTGCTCGCCCTCGATCGCCTGAACGGGCACATCGTGGGCGGGGCCGAACAGAGGGCGTACGGAGATGACGTTGCTGTGGGGCATGGGTTCGGCCTCTCGGTGCCCCGACATCAGCTCGAGCTGCCCATGCGTCCCGTTGACGACGATCCGGTAGCCCTCCCACGGCGAGGAGAAGTTGATCAGGTAGGCCGCCGACGCCCCTTGGGAGTAGGTCAGCACCGCGGTGACCGTGTCGAGGGCGTCGATGTCGTCGAACACGGAGACGTCAGCCTGGTCGGCGTACATCTCGTACGGCAGCCCCAGTACGCTCTCGTGGGAGACGTCGCCGGTGGTCGCGGCGTGACCGGACCTGGTCTCGCGCGCCTGT
>DAOOHL010000113.1:0-8722 GCA_035416185.1 Propionibacteriaceae bacterium
CACGTCCAGGTCTTGTCGTCGGGAACCTTCATGCCGACCGCGTCCAGCGTCTTCGGGTTGACCAGGAAGCACAGCGCGTTGACGCCAGCGCAGAGAGCGCCGACCTTGCCACCGACCGTGCCGGTCTCGACGAGGCCCTTGGCGAACTTGTCGGTCTTGATCGGGAGCTTGCTCATGTCGGCGAGGGTGCCGCGCTTGCTGTACTCCTGCAGGTACTGCTCGTCCATCTGGATGATGTCGGGGGCGTCGTTGCCGGCGAACTGGGTCGCCAGTTTGTCCCAGTAGGTCGCCCACTCGCCCGGCTCAGCCTTGATAGTGACGCCGGGGTTGGCCGCCATGTACTTGTCGATCACGCCCTGCGTGTTCTTGTTGCGAACGTCGTTGCCCCACCAGGCGAAGCGGATGGTGACCGGACCGGACGACTTGGCGCCACCTGCGCCCGTTCCGCTCGTCGCTCCGCTGCCACATGCTGCCAGGGCCCCTGCTGCGGCGACCCCAGCGGCGCCCGCGAGCAACTTCCTTCGTGAAGTCGTCATTGATCCTCCTTGGTTAGGACTTGCACGGCCAAGTGTGGCAGCCGGAATCACCTCGGGGAAGCGCTTCCCATCACAATTCTGAAACGTTTTGACAACGCTTTCCGTACGGTCCCCGCCGACGCGGCTCAGCCCTTTGACCCGCCCGCGGTGACCTTGGCGTACATGTCCTCGATCAGCGCCGCAAAGCGACGCTCGACCTCGCTGCGCTTGACCTTCAACGTGGGCGTGACAAGGCCGGAGTCGAGGGTGAACTCCTCCAGCAGCAGCCGCAGGTCCTTGATCTGCTCATGCTTGGGCCGTAGGTCGGAGACGGCTGCGACCCGCTTCTTGATCTCGTCGACGACCGACGGGTGCCCGGCCAGCTCGGTGGCGTGCTGCCAGGTGAGCTGGAGCTTGGCGCCCAGGGCCTCGAGGTCGGGCAGCGACGGCTTGACCAGCAGGGTCACGAACGGTCGCCGGTCCCCCACCAGGATCGCTTGCTCGAACAGCGGGTCGGCCATCAGGGCCTGCTCGATCGGGGTCGGGGCGATGTTCTTGCCGCCCGAGGTGACGATGACGTCCTTGATCCGATCGGTGATGTGCAGGTAGCCGTCGGAGTCGACGTGACCGATGTCTCCCGTACGCAGCCACCCATCCACAAGCACCTCGGCCGAGGCGGCCTCGTCACGCCAGTAGCCGAGCATCAGGTTGGGCCCCTGGTAGCGCACCTCACCCTTGTCGGAGATGGCGACCGTGCCCCCCGGCATCACCCGGCCCGTCGAGCCGAACCGGAAGCCGCGCGGAGAGTTGAACGTGACCAGCGGTGACGCCTCGGTGAGCCCGTACCCCTGGCAGACCAGCACCCCGGCAGCCGAGAAGAACTCCTCGATCTCCTTGCGCAGCGGCGCGCCACCACAGGCCAGCACGTTCTTGGGCCCGCCGATCGCGTCGCGGATCTTGTGCAGCACCAGCCGGTCGGCGAGAGCGAGCTGCCCGTTGCGGACCGCGCCGGGCCGCTTGCCGCGCTGGTGGGTGCGCTGAACCTTGGCGCCGACACTGAGCGCCCAGCTGAAGACCCGCTGCTTGACCGGCGAGGCGGCCGCGTTGGAGTGGGCGACGGAGTAGACCTTCTCGAGCAGGCGGGGCACCGTACACAGCAGCGTGGGCCGGACGATGGGGAGCACCTCGCCGACGGTCTTCGGGTCGGCGCAGGAGGTGTTCAGGCAGCCGTTGGCGAAGACGCAGAAGGTCCAGGCCCGCTCGAACGAGTGGGCCAGGGGCAGGAAGCACAGTGAGTGGTCGTTGGGGGTGATGTCGAAGAACTGGCTCAGCGAGTCGATCTGGTCGACGAAGCCGCCGTGGCTGAGCATGACGCCTTTGGGGTCGGCCGTGGTGCCCGAGGTGTAGACGATCGACGCCAGGTCCTCGGGCTGACCGGCGGCGAGCCGACGCTCGATCTCCTCAGCACTGGCGCGCGACGGCGGATCGGACAGGAGCGAGTCGAGCTGCACCACCCGCGGATCGGTCGAGGTGACCGGGTCGAAGGCCACGACCAGCCGTACGCTCTCCCCTGCCGCTGACAGCAGATGGTCGACCTCATGCTGGCCGCCGACGAAGGCAACTGTCACGCCAGCGTGATCGAGCACGTAGCGCACCTGGTCGACCGTTGAGGTCTGGTAGATCGGCACGGAGACAGCGCCAGCGGTGAGGATGCCGAAGTCGGCCACGCTCCACTCGGGGCGGTTCACCGCGAAGACGGCCACCCGGTCGCCGGGCTCCACACCGCGGTCGACGAGCACGCGTGCGATGGCGTCGACCTCGTGGCCGAGCCGCGCGTAGGACTTGGTGACCCAGCCGTTGCCGCGCCTCGCCCGTGTGGCGACCCGCGCCGCATGCTCTGCCGCCGCATCGCGCAGCATCCTGCCCAGATGACGCTCCACCCTCGGTGCTCCTCCCGCCTGACTGCCCAACGTACGCCACCGTAGGTTGTGGAGCCAACGAGACCCACCGGGCTGGCAGCGCGTCAGCGGGGCGCACCTGCTCAGCGGGGCGCAACAGCCTCCGGCGAGTACTGCCGCGGTAGTCGCTCAATGGTGACCGGACAAGCACCGGGACCTTCGATCAGCACCTCCCGGGCGGCGAACCCGAAAGCGTCACGCCAGGCGATCGCGCTCTTGGCGGTGAGGTACGGCCGCTCCGCGGGCTCGATGCCGACGGTACGGAGCTGGTCGGCGTGGAACGGCGGCAGGGCGTGCTCGGTGACCAGCACCTCCACTCCCTCGACGTCGAGCAGGGCCGAGCGACCGAGATGGAACGTACGGCCCTTCATCCAGGCTGTGGTCGACACGTAGTCACCGTCGGTGAGCGCGAGCACGGTTGCCTCGGTCAGCTCGAGCGGGTCACCGTGCAGGTCATCGGTCTTGCCGCCCAGCGGCATGGTCAACGACCCGCCCACGCCGGCCTCGTGAGCCGCCAGCGCCACCTCCGTGTCGGCGATGGTCACCGCAGCGCCGGTCGCGCCCTGCTTCACCAGCTCGGCCAAGATCGCGACCGAGTCGCCGGACGAGCCGCCGCCCACGTTGTCGGCGACGTCGACCAGCATGGTGGTGCCCTCGATCGGCGCGGCTAGGGCGAGCGCGACCCCGTCAGCCGGTGTCAGCACCTGAACCATGAACTCGTCGGCGTGCGCCGCGACGTCGGCCAGGGTCTCCTCTATCACCCGGACCGCCTCGTCGTGCTGATGGGGACCAGCCACGGTGAACACCGAGAAGCCCACGCTCGTGACGTCGGAGTACGGGAACCCGGGAGTCAGGCTGATCCGGGCCAGTCCGGCCTCTGTCGCCCTGGCGTTGGCCCGGTCGATCAGGCCCCGCATCGGTTCCGCTGCGGTTGCCTGACCCATCGGTACGGTCAGAAAGGGGAGCCGCCCCAGGGTGGTCGCGAGTTCCTCGCCACGCAGCAGCCGGCCCAGCAGTCCAGCTGCGACCGAACCCTGTCGGCCCATGTCGACATGCGGGTACGTCTCGTAGGCGACCATCGCGTCGACCCCTTGCACCAGCCCAGCCGACACGTTGGCATGGAAGTCCACCACGGCCGAGATGGGCAGGTCGCCCACGACCTGCCGCACCGCGGCAACGATGGAGCCCTCCACGTCAGCCACGCCGGGGACGGCCATGGCGCCATGCAGGTTGACCAGGACGGCGTCGTACGGGCCAGCCGCCCGCAGCCCGTCAACGATCCGGGCGAGAATCTCGTCGAGGGTCTCCTTCGTACACGGACCGCTTGGCCAGGCGCTGGCACTGAACACCGGCACCAGGTCGAAGCCTTCGGCTCGGCCGCCGTCGAAGAACCCGCCGATCACCGAGTTCACCCCGTCGTTGCTCTCGCGAATCGCCTCGCCCGCCAGCAGCTCGAACTCGGCGAAGTCGTCCAGGGTGAGCACCGTGGCGGCGTAGGAGTTGGTCTCGTGGAAGACGCCCACGATGGCCACCCGCTCAGCCACGCGAGCGAACCTCCTGGCTCAGCGCGGCATGGAACCGGTCGATCGTCTCGGCGACGTCGTTGTCGGTGACGGACGTCGAGACGTACCAGATCCCTCGACCCGCCACCCAGATGCCGTGCTCGGCGAGCACCGACGCGAACGCGGCGTAGCGAGCCAGGTCGAGCCGAGCCACATGGTCGAAGGTCGAGACCTCGGTGGCCGGGTCGGCGAAGCCGACGTGGAAGGCAGCGCTCACACCTGCCACGCGCATCGGCACGCCCAGGTCGGCTGCTACCCCAGCCAGGCCACGCTGGAGCCGTTGCCCGGTGCCTTCGAGAGCGTCGTACGGGTCATCGTCGCGCAGCACCTCGATCGTCGCCTTCACGGCTGCCGCTGCCATCACCGAGGCATTGAACGTGCCGGAGTGGTTGACGGTGTTGGTGCCAATCAGCGACATCAGGTCTCGTCGGCCCGCGATCGCCGCCACGGGCCAGCCGCCGGCGAGCGCCTTTCCGTACACCGCGAGGTCAGGAGTCACGCCGAAGCGCTCCACTGCCCCACCCAGCGCCAGCCGGAAGCCGGTGATCACCTCGTCGAAGATCAGCAGGGCGCCGTGCTCGTCACACAGGGCACGCAAGCCCGCGAGGAAGCCCTCCTTGGGCACCAGCACGCCGTTGTTGCACATGATCGGCTCCACGATCACGGCAGCCACATCTCCGCGCGACAGTGCCGCCGCGACGGCGGGCAGATCGTTGAAGGGGACGAAGTCGGTGTGGTCGAAGCTGTCGGGCAGCTGACCACGAGAGGCGACGGTCGGTGGCCGCTGCGAGTAGTCGGCGAGCATGTCGTTCAGCCAGCCGTGGTAGCTGCCGGTGAAGCGCACCAGCCGGGTCGCCCCGGTTGCGCCCCTCGCGAGCCGGACCGCCCCGTGGTCGGCCTCGGTTCCCGACACGCACAGCCGGGCCTGGTCTGCCCAGCCGATCGCCCCGAGCAGCGCCTCGGTTGCCTCGATCTCCAGGCGGTGCGTGGCTCCGTACACCATGCCGTGCTGGACTGCCTCAGCGACGGCCGCGTTGACGCGTGGCTCGCCGTGACCGAGGAACGCGGGGCCCTGACCAAGCAGGTAGTCGATGTAGTGGCGGCCGTTGGAGTCCCACAGGTGACACCGCTCGCCGCGGTCGAAGACAACGTCTGCATGGGCGAGCCGTACGTTGGAGCTGACCCCGCCCGGCAGGACCTCCGCGGCGCGATCGAGAAGGGTGGCGGTCGTCCTCACAGGCGGCATCGGGGGTCCCTCTCCAGCAACAGCACATCAGGTTTCATGTGTTGCAACATTCGTTTCGTTCATGAGTATGCCGTGGAAGCGGTGGCTTCGCTATCCCTCGGGGCGAAGTCGCGGGAAGATACCTGTGGACAGGGGAGGAATGCCATGGCGAGACGCGGCGAGCGGTCCGACGGGGACGAGGGCGGACAGTACTCGATCCGTGCCGTCGACCGGGTCTGCGACCTGATCGAGGCGTTGCGCAGCTCCCCCGACGGCCTCCCGTTGACGAGCCTGGCTGCCCGGGTCGCCATTCCGAAGTCGTCCGTGCTCCGCTACCTGTCGGCGCTGGAGAGCCGGCGTTTTGTCGAGCGTGATGACAGTGGCGTGTTCCGGCTGGGCGTGGCGCTCCGTACGGACCTGCGGGCCTACACCGATGAGCTGCGACGGATCGCCGGGCCGCACCTGGAGGCGATCCGCGACCAGTTCGACGAGACGACGAACCTGGGCATCCTCGACGGCGACGAGGTGCTGCACGTGCTGGTCTGCGAGTCGCAGCAGCGGGTGCGGCTGGCGGCCCACGCGGGGGAACGGGCGCCGCTCTACACGACGGCCATGGGCAAGGCGGCCGCGACGCTGATGCCCACCGAGCAGGTCGTCAAGGTGCTCCGCTCGACCCGGATGGTGCCGGTGACGCCCACCACGATCACTACGGAGGCGGGCTTCCTGGCTGCCGTGGCGGCGGCCAAGCGTGATGGCTACGCGATCGACGACCTGGAGAACCAGGCGGACGGCCGCTGCGTCGCCGTCCCTCTCCCCGGCCTGGCCACGCCGGCGGCCATCAGTGTGTCGGCGCCGTCGTACCGGTTCCCCATCGAGCAGGCCCGCGAAGTCGGCGCAGCGCTCAGCCATGCAGTTCGAGAGCTGGTACGGCAAGCAGCCGAGATCTCGGCCTGACGGCGGCCGCCCTTGGGCAAGCTCAGGGACCGGACGACCGGAGATCGAGCGGGCCCGCTGCCCTTCGACAGGCTCAGAGACCGGAGCGCGTCTGTGGGTCAGGAACTGGCGTGGCGAGCGGAAGGACGCCCGACCGCGCTGAGGTCGCCGATCTGGTCGGGCAGCACGATCTAGATCTGGTCGACCTCGTAGGCGATCGTCTCGCCGTCCACGTCAACGAAGATCAGGTCGCCGATGACGAGCTTGTCGAGGTGGTCGAAGAAGGTGGCGTGGGCGAGACCGGTGCGGCTGGTGAGGACGGCGTGGGAGCCCGTCCCTTCGACAGGGAGGCTGGTGCCGTACAGATGACCGACTCCTTTGGCCAGGACGCTGCGTCGCCGCACTGGGAATCGTGATAGTCAAGGGCACGTGCTGATCCGAGGCGGAACCGTGCTCGACGGGCTGGGCGAGCCCCCGAAGCGCAGCGACGTTCGGCTCGACGGCGACCGGGTGTCGGTCGTCGGCCCTGGCCTCGTTGCTGAGCGTGGCGAACAGGTCGTCGACGCAGACGGACAGGTCGTCTGCCCCGGCTTCATCGACATCCACACCCACTCCGACGTCAGCCTCTGGCTACACCCACCCGGCACCAGCAAGCTCGCCCAGGGCGTCACCACGGAGGTCACCGGCAACTGCGGCTTCTCGGCATTCCCGCTCAGGCGCGAGCGCCGTACGGCAGCCCTTGCCCACCTTGCCGGGATTGGCGACGACCCGGTCGACCCGCCCTGGCACGACCTCGACTCGTACGCGGCAGCGATGGAGAACCGAGGCATCGGGGTCAACATCGCGCCCCTCGCCGGTCATGGGGCGCTGCGGATCGCTGCTGGCGCCGACCGACCCGGCCCCGCTGACCCTGACCGCCTGTCCCGCGTCCTTGAGCAGGTTCTTGAGCAGGGGGCCTTCGGTGTCTCCACCGGTCTGACGTACGCCCCTTCGGCCTACGCCGACGCCGGCGAACTCGAGGTGCTCTGCCGTACGGTCGCCGCCTTCGACGCCCTCTATGCCACCCACGGTCGGTCCGACATCCTGGCGGGCATCGACGAGATCGCCAGCGTGGGCGAGCGAACGGGGGCGCGCCTGCAGTACTCGCATCTCGCCATCAACCACCCGGACCGGTGGGGTACGGCCGACCAGGTCGTGGGCCGGCTCGAGGCCGCCCGTGCGCGTGGCGTTGATATCGCGGCTGACGTCTACCCGTACGACGCCTCGAGTTCGGCGTTGACCCAGTACCTGCCGGATCGGCTGACCAGGCTGATCGGGCCGCGCTTGCTCGACCTGTCCCGCGACCCAGCAGCCCGCCGTGCAGCCGTGAGCGACATCGCTGCGGGCTGGTTCGACGGCACGCCGTGGCTGTGGGACCGGGTTCGACTGGCGCGTACGGACGGGCTGCTCGGCCTGGCCGCCGGGCTCACGCTCGCCGAGGCCGCCGACCAGCTCGGGGTCTCCCCCGCCGAGGTGACCCTTGACCTCTGCGCGCAGGGTGGGCACCGGCCGCAGGTGGTGCTGCACTACCGGGTTGAGGCCGATGTGCAGACCTTCCTCGCCTGGGAGTGGGCCGCAATGGGCTCGGACGGGTCGGCCGTGCCGACGGATCTGCCTGGCCGGCACCTCCACCCGCGCTTCTTCGGGGCGAGTGCCCGGCTGCTGGGTCGCTACGTGCGTGAGTGTGGCCTGCTGACCTGGCCCGAGGCAGTACGGCGGATGACCTCGCTGCCGGCGGATCGTCTCGGCTTGTCGGACCGCGGTCGCCTGCTCGCTGGCGCCTACGCTGACATCGTCATCCTCGCCCCCGAGACCGTGTCCGACGTCGCCACCTTCGACGACCCCCACCGGCTCGCCGTCGGGATCAACCACGTGATCGTGAACGGACGCACAGCCTGGGCCGACTGTCGTACCCACGAGCTGGCAGGAAAGGTGCTGCGACATGGCTGAGGGGACTCTTCCGCAAGCAGTCGGGACGTGGCTCTGGCGAGGGTTCCCCGCGGGGATCGACGGGCTGCCGACCGGGCAGGTGGCACAGCAGGGTTGGCGGGTCGCCGACCTGACCACGCCGATCGCCACGCTCGACCGGGCCGCCCTGCGGCACAACCAGCGGCTCCTGGACGCCTGGGCACGCGATGTGGGCGCGAACCTCGCCCCCCATGTGAAGACCACCATGTCGCCCGAGCTGATGCGGCTCCAGCTCGACGCGGGTGCGTGGGCGCTGACTGCGGCGAACCCATGGCAGGCGAGGGTGATGGCGGCGGCCGGTGCGCCGCGGGTGCTGATCGCCAATGAGGTCGTCTCTGCCGAGGTTCTCGCCACCTTGCTCGGCGAGGCCGAGGTGTGGGTGTTCGTCGACTCCCCCGAGGCGGCGGCCGTGGTCGCAGAGGCGGGGCGGCGGGCGGGGGTCGTCGTTCCGGTGATCCTCGACATCGGCTTCGCGGGCTGCCGGACGGGGGTTCGTACGGTAGAGGCGGCACTGGCAGTGGG
>DAOOHL010000114.1:0-8715 GCA_035416185.1 Propionibacteriaceae bacterium
GGGGTGAGGTCAGCTGCGGTCTTGTCGCCGTAGATGACCATGTCGCGCAGCGACATGCGGCTGGTGGGGATCAGTCCGCCGGCGCGGCCCGCGAGCTCCATGCAGAACGCCTCGGAGTGCCCCGTTCCAAAGGCCCGGATGACGCCGCCTTCGGCCACGGCATCGGTCATCAGGTCGATCGACTGCTTGATCGTCCCGCTCTCGGCCTCCTTGAGCAGCGCCGGCATCCGGCTGGTGATCTGCTCGACGAACGCCTCGTACGTCCCCATGTGGGTTCCTCTCATCGCTGTGCGGGCTCGTCATCGCGCGGGCCCCGGTTCAGTCAAGCATCACCCGCGGGGCCTTGTCAGCCGAGCGGACCTGACACAATCGCCACCATGCGAACCGCTGTGGCGATCGACGCTGGTGGAACCTCGACCCGTGCCGTGCTCGTCGACGAGAGGGGCACGTGTCTGGGGCTCGGTCGCGCAGGCGCTGGCAACCCAACCTCGTCGGGGGCCGAGCATGCGATCGGGAACCTGGTCGCGGCCACCCGCCACGCCATCGACGATGCGGGAGCCACCGAACCGCCTGACCTGGTGCTGATCAGCGCTGCCGGCCTGATGTCGAGCGCCACTCCCCTGGCGACCGACGCGTTCGCCAAGCTGGGCATCGCGTCGGTGGAGACGACAGGGGATGTGCAGAGCGCCTACTTCACCGGGACCGCGGACCCCCAGGGGTACGTGATCATCGTCGGCACCGGCGCGATCGTCGGACGGATGGTTGACGGCGAGCTCGTCGACGTCCGGGACGGGATCGGCTACCTGCTCGGCGACGAGGGCTCAGGGTTCTGGATCGGTCAGGCGGTGGCGCGCGCTGTCGCCGCGGATCTGGACGGAGGACGCGGGCCAGCCACGGCCCTGACCCCGCTGGTGACCGCAACCCTGCCCTCGACGCTGGATGGGGTCTGGCTCCGGGAACAGCGGCTGGCAGCTCTGGTTGCCCACACGTACGCCCGTCGAGCCGTCGAGTTGGCCGAGTACGCCCGCCTTGCCCTCTCCGTGCCCGATGACCCGGTGGCTGCCGAGATCATCGCCGTGGCTGCCGCCAAGGTGGAGACGTTGGCGGCCTCGTTGGTCGCCGATGACGGTCAACCCTTCGTGCTCGCGGGTGGGCTGCTGTTCGAAGGCAGCCCCTTGGCTCAGCCGCTGCGGGACCGCTGGGGCGGCAGGTGTCTGCGCGCGGAGGACGGGACGGCCGGCGCGGCCCTGATCGCCCTGCAGCACTTGGGCGCTTCAGCCGACGCTGACGCCCTGGCTCGGATCCACGAGACGCTGGCGGCCCTGCGTCGTTGACGATGAGGGTCGGTCGTCGGAGGGAGGGCCGGGATCAGGGCTGGTCGCAGGCGATCACCGCCACGCCGGCGGGGCCCAGGGTCAGTCGGTCGCCAATCCCGTAGTCGGTGGGGAGTCGAGGTCGTGCTGCGGACCAGCGGGGACCGAGATCACCTCTTCCTGATGAACCATGGTGCAGAGCCTACGAGCGTGACGCTGGAACGGTCGGGGGCGGACCTACTCAACGGGTGCACAGGGCCCTCGAGCGCAGCCCAGGCGTCGAAGTCCCACAACAGCGCTACATCGGATCGGATACGGCCGCCCACAACCGCTGAGACTCGCGGCAACTCACGGCCCAGCGCCACGACCTCTTGGAAGCCGCGGGTGGTCGGGCCACCGTGCGGAAGCATGGCCGAGTGGAACTTCTCGTACCCAGCACGGGACGCCCGCCACTGGAAGAACATGACGGAGTCGGAGCCACGAGCGATCGCCTGGTACGAACCCAGCCGCAACATCCCTGTCTGCTTCGGCGCATTCCTCGTCCACCTTGCTTCGGCGGGTCAGTGTGCGAGATCTGTACGGCGCCGACGCAACTGTCGGACCACGGTGCGGCGCAGGTTGTCGTTCCACGCCAGTACGCCGCCGGCCAGCTCATCGAGCATGGGCGCCGTGACGTCCAGCACCTCGGTGATGGCACTCACCGCCGCCTTGTCTGGGAGACCCAACGAACCAGCGAAGGCCAGGAAGCGTCGACGAGTGAGCCCTGACGTCGCCCCCTGCAGCGGGAGGGCCATCGTGCGGTCACCGTACGGAAGGGTGGACGGCAGGTCGTACGCGGGGGCAACCCGCCACTCTCCCGTCGCGAGCTGCACGGCCGCCATGTTCTTGGCGTGCAGGTCACCGTTGCCGGTGAGCCAGGCGAAGAGAAACTGAACGAATGCGGCTCTTTTCGCCACCGCCGTTGCCGCACACGGGGCCGCCACGGCGAGCGCCAGGTCCTCCGCCGCGACCGAGTACTTGTCAGCGGGGTACTTGCCCATCAGTTGAGTGCCGTCCTCGACGGCGAGCGACCTGACTCCGTCGGGAGTCTCGATCCTGTCGAACCGTCGAACCACGAGCCCGCGCCGTTCGTCTGCGTCGACGATGACCTCTGACTCCACCACAGGCAACTTCAGCCGCCGCGCGAAGGAGAGGAAGTACGCCTCGTTCTCGACGATGCCTGGGTAGTCAGGTGGGGTCAGCTTGATGATCGCCGCGACGCCCCCGAGCCGGACTGGGAGGGTGACCATCCCAGCCGACACCTTGTCCTGGACGCCCGGCAGAGCACGGCGCTCCACGAAGCCCGCATCGGTCAACAGGTCGGCGAACCTGACCGAGGCCATGCTGGCGATCGCCGGCGGAAGGGGGGCCGGGTCGGCGTCCTCGGGGACGACGGTCACGTCACCAACAGTGTCTGAGCCGACCATCAGCAGCATCGTCAGGTCGTCATCCGCCGATGCCTTGGCCGCCCGTTGCACTGCCCCGAGCCGCCTCCCCTCTGGAAGGAGGCCGGCAAAGAACGGCGGCAGCGCTCCACCGTGGGTGACCACTGAGCCCAGCTCACGCGGCAGCGTCCGCGCCACCGACGGTCCGTCGTAGCCAGGGTGGTAGTCGAATGTCACAGTGCCATCGCCTCGAGTGAGGGTGGCAGCCACTACGCCGTCCTTGCGCACGAGTGCGCGACGCACGCGCCGGAAATCGGTCACGGTGTCCTCAGCACTGCCCGGAGCTCGAGCCCGAGCGCGTCGAGGACGGCATCGACCTTGTCCATCCGGACGGATTGCTTGCCCGACTCGACGAGACGGACGAACCTTTCCGACACTCCACTGAGGTCGGCGAGCTCGGCTTGGGTGAGCTCAAGTGCCACTCGCCGATCCTTGACCTGGTCGCCGAGCATGCTGCCTCCTTCTCCGGCACGATCATGCCGATCAGCCATGATGCGTCATGGTTGCGTGGGAGTCAACCACGAATCGGCACGATCATGCCGTTCAGACCTGGATCCGGCCTTGGAGTCCTTCGTTCGGACTTGTACGGCACGATCATGCCGGTTGCGGGATCTGAGGCAGGTCCAGAGCGCGGCTAGGCTGCACGCCATGTCCTACGGCCCCGCGCTCGATCCTCGTCAGCCACAGCAGAACCCGCAGCCGTGGCTCGGTCCGCCGCCCCAGACCCCCGCGCCCGCCGGATGGCAGGATCCCCGGCCTACCGGCTACCAGCCGGCTCCCGGGTACGCCGAGCCGTACGGACAGCAGCCGTACGGACAGCAGCCCCAGCAGTGGCAGACTCCGGGCTACCCAGGCCAGGGGATGGCGCCAGTCAATGTCGCGACCGGGACCTTCCGGCTGATCCTGCAAGGCAACGCGTGGTCGGGATCCTGGATCAGCCCCACCGTGCTGATCGATGGTCGGCCGGTGGTCGTCTACCAGAAGTACGGCGTCAACGACTACCAGCTGCCCGCCGGCCGGCACCGCATCGACATCCACAGCCAGTGGATGTGGCAGTACGGCAAGGCAGCCGCGGAGATCGACGTCCCGGCAGGTGGCGGCACTCAGCTGTTCTATGCCCAGCCGTTGATCACGTTCTTCGACGGCTCGATCGGCCCCGTTCCTCAGAAGCGCAAGGGGATGGGCTGCTTCGTCGCGTACCTGATCGGGATCTTCGTCCCGCTCTTCGTCGTGCTGGCCATGATCATGACCATCAACTGAGCGGAGACGCAGTTCTCAGAGGTTGCGCTTCACCACCGACAAGGGCAGCAGCTGCCGGCCGGTCGGGCCGATCTGGATGTCGGTGCCCATCTGCGGGCACACGCCGCAGTCGTAGCACGGAGTCCAGCGGCAGTCGTCGACCGTACGGTCGTCGAGGGCGTCCTGCCAGTCCTCCCACAGCCACTCTCGGTCCAGACCAGAGTCGATGTGGTCCCAGGGCAACACCTCGTCGTAGTCACGCTCACGCGTGGTGAACCAGTCGAGACCCACCCCGTACGGCGCCAGCTCCCGCTCAGCCATCTGGGCCCAGCGGTCATACGAGAAGTGCTCCGACCAGCCGTCGAACACGCCCCCATCGCGGTACACCGCCTCGATCACACGCCCGACCCGACGGTCACCTCGCGAGAGCAGGCCTTCGATCACCCCCGGCTTGCCGTCGTGGTAGCGGAAACCGATCGCCTTGCCGTAATTGCGGTCCGCGCGGATCTCGTCGCGCAGCAGGAGCAGCCGGTGGTCGATGGTCTCGGCCGACGCCTGCGCCGCCCACTGGAACGGCGTATGGGGCTTGGGTACGAACCCGCCGATCGAGACCGTGCAGCGGATGTCGCGAGTGCCGGACTCCCGCCGACCCGTCTCGATCACGCGACGGGCCAGGCTCGCGATGGCCAACACATCCTCGTCGGTCTCCGTCGGCAGGCCGCACATGAAGTAGAGCTTCACCTGCCGCCAACCCGACGCGAACGCTGCGGCGACGGTGGCGATCAGGTCGTCCTCGGAGACGTTCTTGTTGATCACCCGTCGCATCCGTTCGGACCCGCCCTCGGGGGCGAACGTCAGCCCAGACCGGCGGCCATTGCGCGACAGCTCGTTGGCGAGGTCGATGTTGAACGCGTCGACCCGGGTCGACGGGAGAGACAGCGAGACGTTGGTCCCGTCGTAGCGGTCAGCGAGCTGCTTGGCCACCTCGCCGATCTCGGAGTGGTCGGCCGACGACAGGCTCAGCAGGCCGACCTCCTCGAGCCCTGTCGCCTCCAGCCCGCCGGCGACCATCGCGCCGATCGTCTCGATGGTGCGCTCTCGGACGGGCCGGGTGATCATGCCCGCCTGGCAGAACCGGCAGCCGCGGGTACAGCCTCGGAAGATCTCGACAGAGTAGCGCTCGTGCACCGTCTCGGCGAGCGGTACCAGCGGCGCCTTCGGGTAGGGCCAGGCGTCGAGGTCCATCAGCGTGTGCTTGGAGACCCGGAACGGGACGCCGGGACGATTGGGGCGCACGTGCCTGATCCGGCCGTCGGGCAGATAGTCGACGTCGTAGAAACGGGGGACGTACACGACCCCTGACTGGGCGAGACGAAGCAGCAGACCCTCGCGCCCGTCCGGCTGCCCCTCGGCCTTCCACGCCCGGACGATGGCCGAGATGTCGAGAGCCGCCTGCTCCCCGTCGCCCACGACGGCGGCGTCGATGAAGTCGGCGATCGGCTCGGGGTTGAACGAGGCGTGACCGCCGGACACCACGATCGGGTGCCGCTCGTCGCGGTCAGCGGCGTGCAGCGGGATCCCAGCCAGGTCGAGCGCCTGGAGCATGTTGGTGTAGCAGAGCTCAGTGGAGAAGGAGAGTCCGAACACGTCGAACGCTCCGACCGGCCGGTGCGAGTCGAGCGTGAACTGCGGCAGGTCACGCTCCCGAAGCAGCGTGGCAAGGTCCGGCCACACGGCGTAGGTGCGCTCAGCGAGGATCCAGTCACGCTCGTTGAGCACTTCGTACAGGATCGCGACGCCCTGGTTGGGCTGGCCGATCTCGTAGGCGTCGGGATACATGAGGCACCAGCGAACCTCGGTCGCGTCCCAGTCCTTGATGACGGAGTTGTGCTCGCCGCCCACGTACTGGATCGGCTTCGAGACACGCGCCAGCAGCGGCTCCAGCTGTGAGAACAGCGAGCCCGGGTCAGTCGTGGTGACAGTCATGGTGGGGCCATCGTAAACGGCAGGCCCGACGAATCCAGTCTCTCCAGATCGCCGCAGCTCACCCGCCGGGGACTTCGTCGGGGTCTTCGCCGGTCGACGTCCAGCCGGTCCGGTGCAGGCGATCGACCCCTTCGAGAATGACCTCGACGGCAAAGCGGAACTCGCGATCCTCGTCGCATCCTGTGGCATCTGGGCGCCGGGCCTGCGCATCGGCTGCAATGCTGAGGATCCCCGGGTAGTGGGAGGCATCCGGATCGCCAGTGGTCCGTCGCCGCTGGGCTGGGCTGCCCGTGGGATCGGTGAACAGCTCTGGACTGATCCCCCACAACCGGGCACCAATCAGGTGCATGACGTGATGGGTCAGGTCAGGCGAGAAGCCCGCACGGAGCAGGATCTGGCTCACCCGCTCCATGTGGGCCAGGACGGTCGGCGTCCTGACCGTACGAGTCTCGAGGGCGCGCCTCGCCCACGGATGTGCCGTCACGACGAAGCGAGTGGCGAGCAGCGTCTCGTACATCGCAGGGCGCCACTGCTCCACAGGCAACGGCTCTGGCGTCGGGATGTCGAGGAGAAGCACGTCGACCATCCCGTCGACCAGGTCCTCCTTGTCCGCGACGTGTTTGTAGAGCGCCATCGGCACCACAGCCAACCGCTCCGCCAGGCGGCGCATGCTGACCGACGCCAGCCCTTCCTCGTCCGCCAGATCCATCGCAGCCCGCAGCACCGCGTCGCGGGTGAGCGGTCGACGCCTGGCTGGTGCACTCACTGACTGACTCATGGGCCTCTCCGCGACTTGACCGACCTGACCGGGTGTACAGCGTACGCCTATGTTCTGGACACGTCAGGTGTACGCCGTACACCATCAATCGATCGGAGTCCCCCATGAGCAACCCACGCGCGTTGGCCCGAGTCGCGAGCCTGCTCTATCTCGTCACCTGGGTCACCTCGGTGGCCGCCGTCCCGCTCTACGGTGGCTCGGGCTTCGCGGCCGGACAGCCACTTGCCGGACGCACATCTGTGCTCGCCGCAGCTGCCCTCGAGGTGGTCCTGGCCGTCAGCGTCGTCGGTACGGCGCTCGTCCTCTTCCCGCTGTTGCGGCCGCACGGGCACGCGGCCGCGCTCGGCTACGTCGCTCTTCGGACCCTCGAGTCGACCGTGATCCTCGTCGGTGTCGTCGCGATCCTGCCGGCGGTCGCTCGGCCAGCGACCACCGCTGCTCCGGGAGTGTCCGGCGACGTCGTGGCCGCCCTGCATCTGCTCCACGACTGGACCTTCCTCGTGGGGCCAGGACTGATCAACCCCGTGAACGCGACGGTGCTAGCAGTCCTGCTCCTGCGCCAACGACTCGTTCCGACCTTCATCCCGATCCTGGGACTGGTCGGGGCAGCGCTGGTCTGCAGCATGAACCTCGCGATCGGGTTCGGCGTGACCGGTCCGATCGGTCCGCTGGTTGTCCCGCTGTTCGCCTGGGAGCTCTCGCTTGCCGGGTATCTGCTGGTACGGGGAATTGGCCCGCGTCCCGTCAGCCAGGCCATCAACCACGCCGCCGCCTGACCTGCGCGGAGGCCTGATCCGCGCCGCCGACGACACTGCTGGCTCAGGAACGGCAGCCCTCGCCGGAGGCGCGTTGGCACATCCGCCCGACCTGCTGACAAGGGCGTTCTCTGGTGCAAGACTCCACAGCATGAAGAAGCTCATCAATGACGCCGCTGACGTCGTCTCCGAGGCTCTCCTCGGCATCGAAGCCGCCCACTCCGACCGCGTTCGGGTCGACCATGACCTGAAGATCATCTACCGCGCCGACGCGCCCGTGCAGGGCAAGGTCGGCCTCATCTCCGGCGGTGGCTCCGGCCACGAACCCATGCACGGTGGCTTTGTCGGCCCCGGAATGCTCGACGCGGCCTGCTGTGGCGAAATGTTCACGTCCCCCGTACCCGACCAGATGATGGCCGCCACGAAGGCCGTCGACGGTGGCGCGGGCGTGCTCCACATCGTGAAGAACTACACCGGCGACGTCATGAACTTCGAGATGGCCGCCGAGATGGCAGCCGACGAGGCCGGGGTACGGGTCGAGTCGATCGTCACCGATGACGACGTGGCCGTGCAGGACTCCCTGTACACCGCGGGCCGGCGCGGCGTGGGCGTCACCGTGCTGCTCGAGAAGATCGTCGGCGCTGCGGCCGAGGAGCAGCGTGATCTTGACGCCATCCTCGCGCTCGCCAAGCAAGTGAACGGCAACGGCCGCTCGATGGGCATGGCGCTCACGTCGTGCACCGTCCCGGCTGCCGGCAAGCCCACCTTCGAGCTCGGCGAGGACGAGATGGAGGTCGGTATCGGCATCCATGGCGAGCCGGGCCGCAAGCGTCTCCCGATCGCCCCGGCCCGCGACATCGCCCAGATGCTGGTCGAGCCGATCCTGGCCGATCTCGACTTCAAGGGCTCGCCCACGATCGTCTTCATGAACGGCATGGGCGGTACGCCGCTGATCGAGCTGTACCTGATGTACAACGAGGTCTCGAAGATCCTCGCCAAGTCCGGCGTGACGATCGCGCGGAGCCTGGTCGGCTCGTACATCACGTCGCTCGAGATGGCGGGCTGCTCGGTGACGCTGCTCAAGGCCGACGACGACATGGTCAAGCTCTGGGACGCGCCGGTGAACACCCCGGGCCTGCGCTGGGGCTGCTGATGGCGCT
>DAOOHL010000115.1:0-8572 GCA_035416185.1 Propionibacteriaceae bacterium
TTCAGCGAGCTCCGCTGGTCGGTCAGCTCCTGTTCGATCGCCCCAGCGATCCGCGGCTCGACCGAGCCGACGACGTCGAGGATCGAGCGGTAGGCGCTGTTGATGGTGGCGGTGAGGTCGCTCACGTCGGGCTGCTCCTTTGGCTGGTTGAGATCAATCTATCCGTTTGGCTGGCGGGGGAAACTCACGGTCCGCGGGGGTGCATCCTCGAGCGAGCAGGCCGGGGTGCCACCTGGGAGGCGGTGCCGGTTCGCGGCGACAAGCCCGTACAGCCGGTTGAGGACCGGTCGGAACAAGCGGGGCGAGGCCAGCCCGCTGAGCAGCGACAGCGGGAACGGGCATCGAGCCAGCGCGCCCAGCACGGCGGCGGCCCCGTACGAGACCCGGCCGTCGGTGTGGACGTACGGGATTTCACGCTCCGCACGGACGAGGTCGACCCCGAGCGACTCTGTCCCTGGGGCCCCGATGGCGACCACGTCGGCCCGGATGCCGATCCGCCTTGCCCACTGTCCCGTCCTGGTACAGAAGCCGCAGTCGGGGTCGTACAGAAGTACGGGTCGTCGCATGCCGGTCACCGACGTTCCGGGTACTGCGGCCACTGATGGGGGTAGGCCGGGTAGGTCGTGAGCGGCGCTGCTGGCTCGTGACGTGGCTCTGGCTCGGGCTCGGAGTCGAGGGTGATCGGGTCCTGGATGTCGTCGGTCAGCTCGGGTGTTCGCTCCGGCTCAGGCGCAGGGGTTGGCTGCTCCCAAGCCGGGCCGCGCGCGCGGTCGCGGCGGTCACGCGCCCACCTACGGGCGTTGTCGAGCAGGTCCAGAGCGGTGACGCCTGCGACCAGACCCCAGAACGCCATCCCGACCAACCCCGTGATTGGCTCCTCGCGGATGAAGACCATGACCGACAGGAAGAACAGAAGCACCATCGCGAGCCAGAGCACGGTCATGCCCTTGCCGCCCAGCGGCACGGTCTCGCGCTCCTGCGCGATCGTGAGGTGGGGCTTGCCCGGCCGCCACATCGTGATGCCCAGCAGCATCAGTCCGACCGCCACGATCGCTGTGGCCGTACCGAGGTACGGCACGTGTGCCAGGAGTGCGAGAGCCAGGCCGCCTGCTCCGAGGACCGCACCGACGCAGAAGGCGAAGAGGCCGGCCCCACGGTCGGTGGTGATGTCGTCCGGCGAGGTCGCGGACTTCCCCAACCGTGGCCGGTTGCGCCGCTGAGGGCTGCTCATGTCAGCGGCGGCGGCTGATCTCGTACAGGGCGATACCCGCGGCGATGCCAGCGTTGAGGGACTCCACCGTGCTGGTGATCGGGATCGACACGAGCTGGTCGCAGTTCTTCCGTACCAGCTGGGCCAGGCCTTCGCCCTCGCTGCCGACCACCAGCAGGATCGGGCCGTCGATGGCGAGCTCATCGAGCGAGGTCTCAGCCTCACCAGCGAGGCCGATCACGGTGAACCCTGCGTCGGCGGCCTGGGCGAGCACTCGGTTGAGGTTGGTCGCTCGGGCGACGGGGCAGCGGGCAGCCGCCCCAGCGGAGGTCTTCCACGCGGCGGCTGTCATCTGGGCGGAGCGGCGTTCCGGGATGATCACGCCCTGGGCGCCGAAGGCCGCGGCCGAACGGATGATCGCGCCGAGGTTGCGCGGGTCGGTGATCGAGTCGAGCGCTACCAGCAAGCCAGCGTCAGCGTCGAGCGCGTCGGCGATCACGTCGTCGGGGTGGGCGTATTCGTACGCCGGTAGCTGCAGCGCGACGCCCTGATGGACGGCGAACCCGGTCAGCCGGTCGAGCTCGTTGCGGGTGGTCTGCAGCATGGCGAGACCCTGGGCCGCAGCGAGCTTCAGGATGTCGCGCAGCCGGTCGTCGCGCTCGGCGCCGTCAGCGATGTAGGCGGTCTTGACTGGCAGACCCGCCTCGAGTGCCTCCAGGACGGGGTTGCGGCCGGCGACCCACTCCGGGCCAGCACCTGGTCGCCCTGTCCGCTTCTCGCCGCTGCCGGTACGGGGTCGACCGCCACCGGAGCGCAGCGCAGCCTGCTTCGCCTTGTAGGCCTTGTGGTAGACGCGGTCCTCAGCCTTCGGGGTGGGGCCCTTGCCCTCCAGGCCGCGGCGTACCCGCCCGCCTGAGCCGGCTGTGTTCCCCTTGGCGCCCATACCCTTGCCGACCTTGCGGACGGCGCCCTGTCGTCCTGAGCTTCCGGGCATCAGCCATCACTCCTCGTGCTTGTGGTCGTGGTGGCCAGGCTCCACTTGGGGCCAGCCGGGGTGTCGGTGATGACCAGCCCGAGCGCGCCCAGCCGGTCGCGGATCGCGTCGGCGGCGGCGTAGTCCTTGCGTGCGCGAGCGTCAGCGCGTTGGTCGAGCAGCGCGGTGACGAGGCCGTCGACGACGGGGCGCAGCGAGGCGTCGCCGCTGGTGGCACCTGCCCACATCGGGTCGGCTGCGTCCAGGCCCAGTACCCAGAGCATGGAGCGGACCGAGTCCAGCGCCGACTCGACCGCGGCCAAGTCGCCGGCCGTCAGAGCCTGGTTGCCGTCCTTGACCACCCCGTACAGCACCGCGACCGCAGCCGGGGTGCCGAGATCGTCATCCATGGCGGCGGCGAAGGCGTCAGGGATCGCGCCTGGCCCGTCGAGAGGGGCGAGGGCACGCCCCAGAGCCTCGAGCGCCCGTCCCACGAAGCTGTCGATCCGCTCCAGCGACGCCGTGGCCTCGGCCAGGGAGGTCTCGCTGTACTCCACAGCGGAGCGGTAGTGCGGCGCGGCAAGGTAGAACCGGACCGCCCGGGCCGGGAACTGCTTGGTCACCTCGGTGACCAGAGCCCCGTTGGAGAGCGACTTCGACATCTTCTCGCCAGCCGCCGTCACCCAGGCGTTGTGCATCCAGTAGGTCGCGAACGGCTTGCCCGCGGCACGCGACTGGGCGAGCTCGTTCTCGTGGTGCGGGAAGCGCAGGTCGATGCCGCCGCCGTGGATGTCGAACGCGTCGCCGAGGTACTTGCCGGCCATCGCCGAGCACTCCAGGTGCCAGCCTGGCCGGCCGCGTCCCCAGGGCGCCGGCCATGACGCTGTCCGGGGCTCCGACGTCTTCCAGCCCTTCCAGAGCGCGAAGTCGCGGGGGTCACGCTTGCCGCGGGGGTCTGCGTCGCCGGCGGGCTCCATGTCGTCGACCTTCTGGTTCGACAGCTCGCCGTACGAGGGCCAACTCCGTACGTCGAAGTAGACGTCGCCCGAGTCATCGTCAGCCACATAGGCATGGCCGCGCGCGATCAGTGTCTCGACCAGCTCGATCATCTCGGGGATGTGGCCGGTGGCGCGGGGCTCGTACGTTGGCGGCTCGCAGCCCAGCGCCGCGTAGGCGGCGTGCAGCTCACGCTCGAAGCGGTAGGCATGGGCGAACCACGGCACACCCGCCTCAGCAGCTTTGGCGAGGATCTTGTCGTCGATGTCGGTGACGTTGGCGACGACGGTCACCCGGTAGCCCGACGCCGTGAGCCAGCGGCGCAGCACGTCGAAGACGACCTCCTTGCGGATGTGCCCGAGGTGAGGCGCGGACTGGACGGTCAGGCCGCAGTGGTAGATCGACACCTCGCCGGCCACCAGGGGCTCGAGGGGTCGGGTTGTACGGGTGGCACTGTCGAACAGCCGGAACGTCACCCGCAGAGTCTACGGGAGTGAGCGTGGGCGGCTTCACCGCTCAGGGCGGCTACTGTCCGGCACGGGACCGCAGCGCGGCGATGTCCAGATAGCCGCCCGGCGCAGCCTCGTCGTCGGCCGCCTCGTCCTCCCAGGGGTCGTACGGGCGCTCGTACGTCTCGTCGATGAAGCCCTGCGACGGGTCGTACGGGTTCACGAGCTGGCGTGAGTCGACCGGTGCCAGGGCGTCCTGCGACATCGCCTCGTCGGGGAGGGCCCGGAGCACGTCGCGGACATAGCCATGGGTGGCCTCGACCAAGGGGACATCGCGGTTCTCGCGCTGCGACTGGTACCAGCGGTAGTCGAGCACCTCGTGGAAGAGCTGCGGTGGCTCCCGCTTGGCGCGCAAGTCGGACGGTACGGCCTCGATCACCTTCTCGAACACGTCGGTCAGCCACTCGTGGGCGACGATCGACTCCTCGACGTGCTGCTGTCCTGTACGGGCGCGGAAGGTGTCCAGGTCGTTCAACAGCCGCCGGGCCTGGTTCTCCTCGGTGTCCAGACCGGTCAACCGCATGAGGCGACGCGAGTGGTGGCCGGCATCGACGACCTTCGGCTGGATGCGGATCTTCGAGGAGTCCTCGTTGGTCTGGATGTCGAGCTCAGCCACGTCGAAGCCGAGGGCGTTCAGCCGCCGTACGCGTCCTTCGATGCGGCCCAGCTCCGTGCCCGAGAACGTCTCGGCGCCGGTCAGCTCGTTCCAGAGCTCGGTGTAGCGCGACTCGACGGTGTCGACGAGGGTGAGCGGGTCGAGGGACTCCTCCAGCATCCCGCCGGCCTGCAGATCGCAGAAGTCGCCGAACAGGTTGATCCGGGCGACCTGAAGATCATGAGCGCGCTGCCCGTCGGTGAGCTTGTCGTGCATCTCACCGGTCTCGGCGTCGACCAGGTAGGCGGCGAAGTTTCCGGCATCGCGTCGGAAGAGGATGTTGGACAGGGAGACGTCGCCCCAGAGGAAGCCCGACAGATGAAGTCGGGCGATCAGGACCACCATGGCATCGAGCAGCCGAGAGACCGTCTCGGGCCGCACACCGGAGGAGAACAAGGAGCGGTACGGCAGGGAGAACTGCAGGTGCCGGGTGATCAAGATCGGGTCGAGTGGCAGCCCCTCGGCATCCACGCGTTGGGTGATGACCCCGATCGGCTCGACGGCAGGGGTATCGATCCGCATCAGGTCGTGGAGCAACCGGTACTCGTGCAGGGCGAGGTGCTCGATGACCTCCTTGGCCGCGTACACGCTCGAGCCGACCTTGATGAACCGCACGACATGGCGGGAGATACCGCGGGGGAGCGCAACCAGGTGCTCGGTCGGCCACTCGGCGAGCGGGGTGCTCCACGGGAGCGGGATCAGCCGGGAGTCAGGCTTGGCGGAGACGAACCGAGGCACGGTGAGATTCTCTCACGGGTGGGAAAGCCGAACGGCCGACGACTTCGCAGTCGTCGGCCGTTCGGTGAAGCGGTCAAGCGTCAGTTGGACAGACGCTCCTGGGTCGCGTTGCTGAACACATGGATGTGCTCGGCATCGACACCGAGGCGGATGACCTCGCCACGGGCCGGTGGGCGACGCGACGAGATGCGGGCGACGATCTGCTGAGCGGTCAGCTTCTCGTTCTCCTCGAGGCCGGCCAGCGTGCCGTACACGAACGCGTCAGCGCCGAGCTCCTCGACGACCGCGACCTCAACACCGATGCCCGAGTCGGAGACGATGAACGCCTCAGGACGGATGCCCAGGGTGAGCGTCTCCTCGCCCTTCGCCTTGGCCAGGACCTCGCGCGAGACGGGGACCAGGTAGTCGCCAATCTTGACGCCACCCTCGGTGACCTTGCCGGCCATCAGGTTCATGGCGGGCGAGCCGATGAAGCCAGCAACGAAGAGGTTGGCGGGCTGATCGTAGAGCTTCAGCGGGGTGTCGACCTGCTGCAGGATGCCGTCCTTCATCACCGCAACGCGGTCACCCATGGTCATGGCCTCGACCTGGTCGTGCGTCACGTACACGGTGGTGACGCCAAGGCGGGTCTGCAGGGCAGCGATCTGGGTACGGGTCGACACGCGCAGCTTGGCGTCGAGGTTCGACAGCGGCTCGTCCATCAGGAAGACCTGAGGCGAGCGGACGATGGCGCGGCCCATGGCGACGCGCTGACGCTGACCACCGGAGAGCGCCTTCGGCTTGCGGGTGAGGAAGTCCTCCAGGCCGAGCAGTTTGGCGGCCTCAAGCACGCGCTCGTTGCGCTCAGCCTTGGGCACGTTCTGCATCTTCAGCGCGAAGCCCATGTTGTCGGCCACGGTCATGTGCGGGTACAGGGCGTAGTTCTGGAAGACCATCGCGATGTCGCGATCCTTCGGCGGCAGGTCGGTCACGTCACGGTCACCGATGAAGATGTGACCGGCGTTGACCTCCTCCAGGCCCGCGAGCATGCGGAGCGAGGTGGACTTGCCACAGCCGGACGGGCCGACGAGAACCATGAACTCGCCGTCGCCGATCTCGAGGTTCAGCTTGTCAACGGCTGGGTGATCCGAGCCGGGGTAGATGCGGGTGGCATCTCGGAAGCTGACAGTTGCCATGCTTGATGCATCCTTTCCACGGGCAGGTACGTGCCCGACGATCCGTAGTGGAGAGTCTCGGAGCAGTCGCTCCAAACCAGATCCTCTCATATGGGACCCGAATTTCATCAGCGCAGTCCGAAAAGATTCCGACTGCCGGAGTGCCCGACTGCCGGGCCGCCTGACTGGTGGCGAGGACCGGGATCCGCCCCGCAGACGGTGAGTCGGCCGCACTAGGGTGATCGGCATGGTGCCAACCACGATGCGAGCGCTGGTGAAGACCGAGGCCCTGCCTGGGCTGGAGCTGATCGAGGTTCCCGTCCCCCGCATGGGTCCGTCCGACGTCCTGATCAAGGTGAAGGCCACCGGCATCTGCGGCACCGACCTTCATGTCGACCGCTGGGACGAGTGGGCCCAGCGCACAGTCAGCACGCCGCTGATCGTCGGCCATGAGTTCAGCGGCGACGTGGTGGCGGTTGGGGAGGCGGTGACCGGGATCGAACCCGGCATGTTCGTCTCCGGCGAAGGCCACCTGGTGTGCGGTCAATGCCGCAGCTGTCGGGCAGGGCGTCGGCATCTGTGTGTCCGTACCCAAGGCATTGGCGTCCAGCTGCCTGGGGCCTTCGCCGACTTCATCAGCCTGCCCGCCAGCAACGTGTGGGTGCACCGGCACCCGATCGACCCCGACGTGGCAGCGATCTTCGACCCGTTCGGCAATGCCGTCCACACTGCGCTGCAGTTCCCGTGCCTGGGTGAGGACGTGCTGGTGACCGGTGCAGGCCCGATCGGCCTGATGGCGGCGATGGTGGCGCGGCATGCTGGGGCCCGGTTCGTCGTCGTGACCGACCTCTCCGAGGAGCGGCTCGCCCTCGCTCGCAAGCTGGGCGTCACCCGCGCCGTCAACCCGGTCAACGAGAAGCTCCGCGACGTGCAGCAGGACCTCGGGATGACCGAGGGCTTCGACGTGGGCCTGGAGATGTCAGGGGCCCCGGTGGCGCTGCGCGACATGATCGCCAATATGACCCATGGCGGGAGGATCGCCATGCTCGGCATCCCGTCGGGGGAGACGAGCCTCGACCTCGCCACCGTGGTGTTCCACATGCTCACGATCAAGGGCATCTATGGCCGGGAGATGTTCGAGACCTGGTACGCCATGAGCGTGCTGCTCCAGGCTGGCCTCGACATCTCCGGCGTCATCACCGATCGGTTCAATGCCGCCGACCACAAGGCCGCGTTCGCTGCGGCTGCGTCAGGGCACGGGGGCAAGGTCGTCATGCGCTGGGCCTAGTGCCCTCGAAAGGAGACAGAGTTGTACGGGTTCGACGCCGAGCTCACCGCTGAGCTGGAGCAGCTTCGTACGGACGGTCTGTACAAGGCCGAGGGGCGCCTCGAGACGCCGCAGTCGCGCACCATCACCGTCGCCGGCCGCGAGCTGGTGAACCTCTGCGCCAACAACTACCTCGGCCTGGCGGACCATCCGGCCATCATCGCTGCGGCGCACGAGGGCCTCGACCGGTGGGGCTTCGGGATGGCGTCAGTACGGTTCATCTGCGGCACCACCACGCTGCACACCGAGCTGGAGGGGCGGGTGTCCCAGTTCCTCGGCACCGACGACACCATCCTCTACTCGTCATGCTTCGACGCAAACGGTGGGCTGTTCGAGACTCTGTTCGACGAGCGCGACGCGATCATCTCCGACGAGCTCAACCATGCCTCGATCATTGACGGCGTACGGCTGTCGAAGGCCGCCCGCTACCGCTACCGCAACCGCGACATGGCCGATCTGGAGTCGCAGTTGGAGGCGGCTGCGGGTGCCCGGCGAGTCGTTGTCGCCACCGACGGTGTGTTCTCGATGGACGGCTACCTTGCCCCGCTCCCCGAGATCTGTGACCTCGCCGAGAAGTACGGGGCACTGGTGATGGTCGACGACTCGCACGCGGTGGGGTTCATGGGCGCAACCGGCGCGGGGACCCCCGAGCATTTCGGCGTCACCGAGCGGGTCGACATCGTCACCGGCACCCTGGGCAAGGCGCTGGGCGGGGCCTCCGGAGGCTATACGTCAGGTCGCGCGTCGATCATCGCGTGGCTGCGGCAGCGCTCGCGGCCGTACCTGTTCTCCAACTCGCTGGCGCCATCGATCGCGGCTGCCGCCGTGGCCACGCTCGACCTGCTCGCGTCGTCGGGCGAGTTGCTCGACCGACTCCGCGACCACACTGCCTACTTCAGGGCCGGATTGGCGGAGCGAGGCTTCCAGGTGCCGACCTCCGAGCACCCGATCGTGCCGGTCATGGTGGGAGACGCGGTGCTCGCGTCCCGGATGGCCGAGGCGATGGTGGC
>DAOOHL010000116.1:0-8552 GCA_035416185.1 Propionibacteriaceae bacterium
GCGTCTGCGGCGAGCACGGTGGCGATCCCGACTCGATCGACTTCTTCCACCGGGCAGGTCTGTCGTACGTCTCCTGCTCGCCGTTCCGGGTGCCGATTGCCCGGCTCGCGGCGGCGCGTGCGGCGCTGAAGAACAGCTGACCACTTCACTCGGTCTGATCGCTGGCCCGGCCCCTGATGGGGCCGGGCCAGTGGCTTTCTCCGACACTGCCGCCGCGCATATCGGGGGCCAGGGGCTGGCCGGTCGCCATGCCGGTCCCCGAGCCTGTCGAAGGGTGACCACCGGCGAGGGCCCTTCGCCAGGCTCAGGGACGGAACTGGTGTCGGCTGACGGGACACAGGGGCCGAGCTGGTGTCGGCTACCAGCACTTGGCGCGGTGGTGCGTGGGGCGAGTTTGCCGGGAGCCCTTTTCTCGTTGAAGTGTCAATGAGACGATGAGCCATGATCATGGGCCTCCCCGCGCACCCGCTCCTCGTCCACTTCACCATCTCTCTGCTGGTGCTCCTGCCGCTGGGTGTCCTGGTCTCGATCGTCTGGGCAGGAATGCGGAAGCGCCTGGACTGGCTGCTGCCGCTCGGTGCCGTCGTCGCGTGCCTCCTCACCCTGGCCACGGGCAACGCTGGTACGGCACTCGAGGAGAGCCTGCCCGTGCGGCTGGCGTCTGTTCAGGCGCACGGGGAGTGGGGCGAGTGGGCGATGCGGATCTGCATCCTCTTCGCGGTCTCCGTTGTGCTGTGGTGGGCCAGCGTCACCGAGGAGCCGCTTTCGTGGGCTGACAAGCCCTTCCTCCGCTCACGCGGCATGCGCCTCGGCCTCACCGTGCTCGTTGGCATCGTGTCGGTCGCGACGCTCGTCATCGTCACCCTCACCGGGCACTCCGGCGCGACCGCTGTCTGGGGCAGCTGAGCCCGGCTCAGCCGCCATCTGGACCAAGCCTGAGTCATCAAGCAGGTGCGCTGATCCGGTCGTCGCGTAAGAATGGCCGGTACAGACACGAAGGGGCTCACGATGGATCCGATCGCGATGTGGCGCGCCACCTACACACCCGGACGCTGGGTCGTCCTGTCCGGACCCCGGTCGATGGTGATCCTGCGGCCCGCCCCCGCCAGCGCCTCGACGCTGGTCAACTCGTTGTGGGACGACGTCGTCCAAGCAGCCTCGATCCAGCAGCTGGCCCACACGCTGTCGTCGTTCAAGGTCGACGAGATGCCGTCGTTCGGTGCCTTCTTCTGGTCTGACAAGGGACTTCACGCGCTGGTTCGTGGCGTCCAGGTGATGGATCCCCGTACGGGCGACATCGTCGCTGACGGGGAAGGCGTCCAGACGTGGCGCGAGGTTGGGCTGGGCGGAGCGACCCTGCTGCGCGTGCAGCTTGAGGCGGTCGACCAGACCCAGGTCCTCCAGCTGCCACTGATGGTCGGCTGCGTGCAGGCGTCGGCGGTGCAGCTGGACGCCTCCGCTGAGGCCCGGATCGTGCTGCCCGAACTCGTGGACGACGGGGCTGCCTTCGCGGCGGCTGGGGTGATGGCAGCTGCGGGTGGGGCGAGCGCGGTGGAAACCGCCGTTGGCTCGGGCGACGACGTACGGGACGAGGGGCCAGTTGCCGCGGAGCCCACCTTTGAGGCATCCGCTGACGAGCCGAACGATGCTGTCGTGGTCGAAACTTCCATTGAGCCGGACGCCGAGGCTGGTGACGCCAGCCGGGTGGACGAAGCCGACGAGAATGTCAATGCCGGCCACGAGGAGGAGCCGATCGAGACTGGCGACGGCGTCGACCACGCAGCGACGGAGGAGCCTCAGGGCTGGACCGCTGGCGGGTCAGACCCGTACGCGGCTGTCAGCCCGGACGAGCCTGCCCTCGAAGCCTTGGCAGACCACGAGCCTGACGTCTCTGATCCCGGTGAGCTGTCGAGCCAGACCGGCGACGACGACCGGGTCGCTGATGCGGCAGAGGATGCGACGGGGGAGTCGTACCCGCCCGTCGAGGTCTCCGCGGAGGTGCCAGCGCTGGTGGCCGATGCCGAGGCGCGAGTGGCCAACATGTGGGGTGTGGCGGACGCCGACGACGTCGAAGTCGTGTCCATGGACGTGGATGACGATGCAGACGAGTCGAGCGACTCCGACCCAGACGCGGTGATCCGCGGCGCGGACGCGCTGGGGCTGGATCTTCCAGAGGAGGCACCCGCGGCTCCGTCGGGACCGTCAGGTTTCGTGTTCGGCAAGATCGGCGGAAGCTCGGCTCCTGAGGCACCGAGCGGCCCCGCCTTCCCTTCGACGCAGTCACCGCAGGCGGGCGGGGGCTTCCCCTCGTCGCAGGGTTCGGCGGGTGTCGGGGGTCCGGGGTTCGGTGGCGCCGTACCGCCGCAGGGTGTGGCAGGGGTTCAGGGCTCTGCCGTACCAGGGTTTCCCGGTTTCCCTGGCGCTCGCCTCCAGCAGTCTCCGCAGCCGATGCAGCCTGGCTTCGATACGCGGCAGGGACAGCCGCAACAGCCGTACCAGCAGGGACCGCACCTACCCCAGGGTCAGCCGGGTCAGCAGGGCCCACAAGGACCTCAGAGCGGGCCAGGTCAGCCCGGACCACAGGGATTCGGGCCACCCCAGGGCCAGGGGCCCCAAGCCCCGTACCCCCAGCCTGGGCAGGGCCAGTTCGGTCCCCCGCCGGGCATGCCGGGCGGGCCTCAGGGACAGCCGCCGTACGGCCAAGGGCCGCGCGGACCGCAGCAGCCTCCGCAGGGGCAGCAGGGCCCCGGACAGTTCGGTCCGCCGCCAGGGCAAAGCCCGTACGGGCCGCCTCAGGGTCAGTTCGGCCCACCGCCAGGACAGTACGGTCCGCCGGGACAGCAGCCTGGGCAGCAGGGTCGCCCCGGCCAGTTCGGCCCGCCGCCCGGCCCCGGTCAGTTCAACCAGCCGATGCCGGGCCAGCCGCAGGGCCAGGGGCAGCCTGGACCGTACGGCCCGCCGCCGCAACGTGGTCCCCAGGGGCCGCAAGGCCCGCAGGCGCCCCAGAGCCCAGGTCAGTACGGCCCGCCGATGCAGGGGCTGGGCGCACCCCAGCAGCCGTACGGTCAGCCGCCGCAACACATGCAGCCAGGCCAACCGGGCCAGTCTGGTCCGTACGGCCCTCCGCCCGGGCAGAGCGGCCCGCCGAACCAGGGGCAGCCGGGTCAGCCCGGCGGTGCCTCCGGCTGGGCGCCGCCCAACCCTCCGGTACCGGCGGCTGAGACGCAGCCGCCGGCGCGTGAGCCAGACCCGGAGCCTGAGGACGACGTCGACGGAGGCACGATCTTCTCCACGAGCATCGCGTCGTCCCACAAGCCCACTGCGGCGCCCAAAGCCAGCGGAGGGTTCGTGCTCGCCGGCGTCTGCAACGTCGGTCACCCGAACCGTCCCGGCGTCAGCGTCTGCCGGCGCTGCGGCGGCGCGGTCGACACCGCCAACCCCAAGCCGGTGGCCCGACCGACCATGGCAACACTCGTGACCTCCGGCGGGGCGACCGCTGACCTGATCGACACGGTCCTGATCGGCCGTTCGCCGTCAGCCCAGCACGGCGACACCACGCCGATCCTGCTGCCCGTGCCCAGCCCGAACAACGACATCAGCCGCACGCATGTCCGGGTGGTCGCCAAGGACTGGGACGTCATCGTGACCGACATCTCGACCAACGGCACTCTGCTGATCAAGCCTGGCGAGGATCCGAGCCGAATGGCGCCCGGCAGCCCGACGGTGGTGCCGATCGGCACCGTGATCGACCTCGGCGACGGCGCTCGGATCACGGTCAGCGACCCCGCCTGACGGCTGGTGCTGGCCACGGCGGGAAAGGTCATCCCTGGACCGTCTTGGTCGATGGCCTCCCCTCGGGCGACAATGGCTGGGCACCGTCCGGTGGGTCGGCCGTTCCGCCGCGTCCACGAACACGTCGACGAGCGAGGTCTTGACTGATGGCTAAACGAGCAGTACGCGCGATGCCTCGGCGTCGCCGCGTCCCCCGTTGGGTCCATCGTTCGTGGGCGGGGGCACTCGTCGGGCTGCTCTCCTTGAGCCTCGTCGTCGCCGCCGTTGCCGTACCCGGATTCACGACCGCTGACCTGCGCCTGCACGACGGATCCGTCTTCGCCGTGAAGCAGGACGGCGCTCTACTCGGACAGATCAACACCCAGATCAAGGACCTGTCCACCGCCCACCGGATGGCTGACTCCGGGTTCGACATCCAGCAGGAGGGGCGGACGATCATCGTCTCGAACCCCTCCTCCAACCAGGTTCAGACGTTCGACCCCGCCACAGGTGAGCCTGGCGGGGCCGTTGCACTGCCCGACTCCGGTGAACTGGTCATCAACGGTGGCCATGCCGCGGTGATCAGCCGGCTGAACGGGTCCGTCTGGTTCGGCACGACCGACGAGGTGCTCGCGAAGGACTTCAACAAGGAGAAGGCGAAGCTCGATCTCGGCGAGGCGGCCAAGGTCGCGATCACCGTGGGTGGCACCCTGATCGGTCTGTCGCTGCGTGACTCCGCGATTGTGAAGCTGACCCCGGGCGCTCAGGAGACGAGGGTCAAGGTGCCGCTCGGCCTCGAGGTGACCCAGCCCAACGTGCAGGTGAGCGCCGTCGGCGAGCGAGCCGTCGTGCTTGACCGCTCGAAGCAGCTGCTCTGGTTCGAGGGCGCCGACGAGACCATCACCATTCCGGCTGGGTCGACCGCCCAGCTCGCCGCGCCGTCACCGGCCACCACGCATCTGGGTGGCGAGATCTCGGCGATCATCGCCACTCCCACCGGCATCCTCGGCGCCCGCAACCGTGAGCTGAAGCTACTGTCGGGCACCGTCCCTCAGGGCACCCCTGGTGTGCCGGTCACCGTGGGCGACTGTATCCACGCTGTGGTCGGCTCGCGCGTCGTCACCACCTGCGGCAGCGGCTCGCCCCGCGTCCAGGAGATCCCCCAGCTGCCCAACGAGGCCAAGCTGGTGCTGCGGGCGAACCGCGACGCCATCATCCTCAACGACGTCCGGACTGGCTACGTCTGGCTCGTCGACGACGGCATGCGGCTGATCAGCGACTGGGAGAAGGTCACCCCGAAGAAGGTCGAGCAGCAACAGCAGCAGACCAACGAGGTGCGCCCGATCGACCCCGTACGAGGCAAGAACCCGCCGATCGCTGTCGATGACAAGCTGCAGGCGAGGGCCGGCCGCTCCACGATCCTGCCCGTGCTCGACAACGACTCCGACCCGGACGGCGACGTTCTGGTCGTCTCGGCCGCTCCGGATGCTGGCCAAGGGGTGAAGCTGCAGCTCGTCCGTGGCGGGTCCGGTCTGCAGGTCACCGTCGACCCTGAGGTCACCGGTACCCGTACCTTCAGCTACACCATCAACGACGGTGTCTCCGGATCGGCATCGGCCAAGGTCACCCTGACGATCCTGCCGCCCGACCAGGCGACCCAGAACACCCCACCGGTCCAGTGGCGCAACAACCCGATCCCGGTGGCGCTGGGCAAGACGACCAGCATCCGCGCCCTGCTCGACTGGCGTGACCCCGAAGGTGACGATGTCGTGCTCAAGGGCGCCACGGTCGCCGAGGGAGATGACGAGGTCTCGTTCACCCCTGACGGCACGCTGACGTTCACCGACGTGGGCAAGCGGCCCGGCCTGAAGACGATCAACGTCGAGGTCTCCGACGGAGACAAGACCGCGATGGGCACCCTCGTCGTCGATGCCCGCAAGGCCTCCGACGTGCCGCCGCTGGCCAACGGTGACTTCTACACCACCACCACGGGCACCGAGATCGAGATCAAGCCGTTGCTCAACGATCAGGGCACGAACCTGTCGCTGATGAACATCGACTCACCGGTGCCAGCGGGGCCCACGGTCACCCCGGACTACCTGAACAGCAGCTTCCGCTTCGTCGCCAAGCTGCCAGGCACGTACTACATCGGCTACAAGGTCTCGTCGGGGCCGTGGTCGTACGGTCTGATCCGCATCGACGTGACCGACAGCGCCGTCACCAACCGCGCACCGGTGGCGCAGCGTGACGTGGCTCTGTTGACCCACGGTGGGTCGGTCACCATCGATCCGCTGATCAACGACGAGGACCCCGACGGTGACGTCATGGTGGTGCAGACGTACTCGACCCATCCGGGGTTGCAGATCGAGATGCGTGACCGCCACCTGATGACGATCCGTGAGATCGTCGCGCAGGACCAGCCGATCACCATCACCTACCAGGTCAGCGACGGTCACTTCGTCGTGCCGGGCACCATCGTGGTGATCCCGACCAAGCCGATCGGTGAGGTGCGCCCGATCGCCGTCTCCGACGACGTCAACGTGCGTGTGGGGGACTCCGTCTCCGTCCGGCCGCTGGCCAACGACTACTCACCCGTCGGCCTCGACATCACCCTCGACCCGAAGCTGCTGGAGAACGCTGGCAACGCCTGGGTCGACGGCGAGTACGTGCGCTTCGTCGCCCCCAGCGTCCCCGGTCGCGTCACCGCGACCTACCAGGTCCAGGACAGTCTCGGCCGCAAGGCGTCTGCCCAGATCCGGTTCAACGTCATCTCCGCCGACGTGGTGAATCAGCCCCCGTCACCGCTGCTGGTCACCGGTCGCGTGCTCGCTGGCTCGGTGTCGCGGATCCAGGTCCCGTTGCAGAACATCGACATGAACGGCGACACGGTGCGCCTGGTCGGCCTGCACACGGGCCCCGCGCTGGGCCGCGTGCTGGCGGTAGGTCCGCGGTGGCTGGAGTACGAGGCGTACGCTGAGAGCCGCGGTACGGACAGCTTCAAGTACGTCGTGACCGACTCCTCCGGCGCCAAGGGGATCGGCGAGATCCGGATTGGCGTCGTGCCAGCGAGCCAGAAGAACACCCGACCCACGGCGGTGGACGACACGATCACCACCCGGCCCGGTCGAGACGTCGTCGTCGTACCCCTGACCAACGACTTCGACGTGGACGGCGACAAGATCTCGCTGGTCAACAAGGAGTCGGTCTCGTTCCCCTTCCCCGTGACCGTGAACGACGACAGCACCGTGGCCTTCAAGATGCCCAACGAGAAGGGCCGCTGGGTCGGCACGTACGCCATCAAGGACGCCCGCGGTGAAATCTCGTCCGGCAACGTGACGATGGTCGCCGACCCGGCCGCCCCCCTGCTGGCACCCGTGACCCATGACGACCTGGTCGACGCGAAGGAGGTCTTCCAGCGTGACGCGGTCGATGTGCCGGTGTTGTCGAACGACTTCGACCCGGACGGGCCGAAGAAGGACCTCACGCTGTCCGTTCCTCCGTACGACACCGGCGGCGGCCCAGCGGCCACCGTCGTCGACTCGGAGAAGGGGCCAGTGCTCAGGGTCCCGATCGGTGACCGGATGCGCACCATCCGCTACGCGGTCACCGATGCCGACAACCTGACGTCGTACGGGTTCGTGCTGGTGCCCGGCAAGGCAGACGCCGTGCCCACCCTCAAAGACCCCAACGTCGAGCTGACCATCCTCGCCGGGGAGCCGCTCAAGATCTCCGTTGGCCAGTACGTGCAGGGGACCCAGGGCCGCAAGGTACGACTCACGTCGGCTGACCTCGTGTCGGCGTCGCCCGGCTCGGGCCGGATGGAGTCATCCAGCGACCTGATCTACCAGGCTGGCATCGACTACTCGGGACCGGCGGCGATCACGTTCCAGGTGATCGAGGACCTCGACTCGGGGCAGACCGACGCCCGGTCGGCGACCATCACGATGAAGATCAAGGTGGAGCCGCGCCCGCTCTCGCAGCTGCCTGAGGAGGAGCGCAAGAAGCGTCAGACGCTCAACCAGGCCCCATCTGCTCCGGAGATCAACATCGAGGTGGGTGCGGGTGAAGCACCCGTCACCCGTGACCTGTTCTCGGTTGTCACCGACCCCGAGGGGGACCGGTTCGAGTTCGGCCAGTTCCAGGGCACGATCCCCCCTGGCCTCTCGTTCAGCGCCAACGGTGGCGTCGTCACGGCGTCCGGGGCCGTCACCGGCAAGGGCCAGAAGGCGACGCTCTCGGCTGAGGTGGTCGACATCCACGGTGCGCGCGGCCGCGTGACGTTGACCGTCACCGTACTGGCCTCGACACGTCCCAGGACCAGCGTGGGTGACGACTCCGTACCCGAGGCCAACCAGGGCATGCCGTCGATCGTCAACGTCCTCGAGAACGACCGGTCGAGCCTCACCGACACGACCCTGACGGTGCTGCCCAACCCCAGCGTCGAGTCTGGCTCGGGCACTGCGACCGTCAGCAACAACGTCGTCACGGTCACCCCCGACCCCACCTACGTCGGGGTGATGCGCGTGCGGTACACGGTCCAGGACGCCACGAACGACCCCGAGCGCAACGCCCAAGGGGTCATCACGCTGACCGTACGGGGCAAGCCCAGTGCGCCCGGAACCCCGCGCCAGGAGGGCGACGTCGGCAACGGCCAGCTCACGGTGACCTGGACCTCAGCCCTGGACAACGGCCTGCCGATCAAGCGCTACATCGCGGTGGCGACCGCGCCCAACGGTGCGACCGGCATGAACGACAAGTGCGAGACGACCACCTGCACGATC
>DAOOHL010000117.1:0-8536 GCA_035416185.1 Propionibacteriaceae bacterium
GCTGATCTGACCAGCAGCATCAGCCCATCCGCACGGCGTTGCTGCACCGTGCGTGACTCGGCCAACCGGTCCAGCTGGTCCAACCCTTGACGCCGGTCTCGTTCGGCATAGGCGTCGACCAGGGTCTGCAACGCTGACGCGTCCACCGCCGGGAGCGACCCGCGAATATCGACCGACCCGTGCCCATCCGGCGCGAACACCAACGACCGCCTGGCCTTCGCGGCACGTTCCCGCTCCGCAGCCCGCTCCGTCGCCGACAGGATGGTCACCCGGTCCGGCGCGACCGCCGCCAACACCTGATCCCCCAACCGGGCCACCCTGGCCGTGTCCGTCGTCGTCGCAGCACACACCAGCAGATGCTCCGCCTGGTCCCGCTGCGCGTCGGTCAGATCTGCCGGCAGGTCCGCCAAGACCCGGCCGATCGCCCGGACATGCCCGACCGTGATCGCCCCCGCCAACGCCGCACCGCGTGCCTCGTCCAGCACGACCATCGTCGACCCGGTGAACACCTCACCCGCCGCCTGCCGCCTGGGCGTCTGACCATCCAACCCCAGCAACGTCGATGTCGGCGTCAACCGCCCCACCACCGCCGCACCATCCCGTTCCACCTCACCCACCAGCGTCGACACCAGTGCCTCGAACCGCCGCAGACACACCCGCGCCTCGGTCGCCAGATCCGTCCGCGCCGCGGCCGTCAACAGGCCACGCTCGGCATGGTCCAGCGAGTCCATCAACGCGGTGATGGACTCCAGCAAGTGCCGAGTCGTCGTCATGAGACGATATTATCAGTACAGATGTACGAATACAAGACCTGAGAACGACCCTTTCAGGGATGGGACGCCTGGTCACGCTCGAGTCTTCAGGGATGGGACGCCTGGTCACGCTCGAGTCGAGCTCCCAGTTCAGGAATCCGGTTGATGTGACTGTCTCGCCGGTGGCAGAGGGTGACCTCTGTGAGCCCAACCCGGCGTTGGTTCGCCAGTGGATCAGGGCAGGCAGCTCACGCATCGGCTGAACACGCCACACCGCGTCCTTGCTTCGCCATCGACGGGTACGCGAGCCTGGGTGGCGCTGCCCTCGCCCGTACAGACCGCAGACCCGGGAGGGCAGCTACCCACCGAACGGACACTGCATGCAGCCCGCTCACCAGAGTCGATAGTTTCCCCACATGCGTGTCGTGGTGCAGCGGGCATTGTCGGGATCGGTCGAGGTCGCGGGTGAGGTCGTTGGCGCCCTGCCGAGGCCCGGCCTGGTGGTTCTCGTCGGGGTCACCCACACCGACACCTCGGCAGATGCTGACAAACTCGCCGACAAGGTCTGGCAGCTGCGCATCCTTGACGGCGAACTGTCGGCGTCGGATGTCAGTGCCCCACTGCTCGTGGTGAGCCAGTTCACCCTCTATGCCGATGCCAGGAAGGGCCGTCGCCCCTCCTGGGGCGCCGCGGCCCCGCGGCCGGTCTCCGAGCCTCTGGTCGAGGCGTTCGTCGAGTCTCTTCGGCAGCGCGGCGCCCATGTCGAGACCGGAGTGTTCGGCGCGATGATGCAGGTGTCTCTGGTCAACGACGGTCCGGTCACACTGATCCTGGACAGCTGAACAGCGTCGTCTCAGCGTCCCGGTCGCTTGGGCTTGTCGCGAGCCATCGTCACGGCGATCAACCGCCCTTGCGAGGCGGCCGCCAGGTACCCGGCCGTCCGCCACACCCGTCCGGCCGGTGACCGTCCCTGCTCGCTGGGGGTCAGCAGCCGTCAGGCCCGCACGCCTCGCCCACCTCGTTGCTGACCAGTTGGATCGGCTGGCGGCGGGTGAGGTCCCGTACCTGCTTGAGCACGTCGAGGAACACCGCAGACGGTTGGGCTCCCGAGACGGCGTACTGGTCCTCAAAGACGAAGAACGGAACCCCGGTGACACCCACCTCGCGAGCCTGGGCGAAGTCAGCCCGGACCTCGTCAGTGAACGCCTTCGACATGATCACCTCGCGGGCGGCTTCAGCGTCGAGCCCCACCGAGGCGGCGAGCTCGACCAGGGTGTCGGGGTCGCCGATGTCGCGTCCGTGCTCGAAGTGAGCCGAGAGCAGCGCCTCCTTCAGCGCCGCGGTCCGGCCAAACCCGGCAGCGTGGTGCAGCAGTCTGTGCGCCGTGAAGGAGTTCGCCACGACGAGGTGGTCGAAGTCATACGTCAGGCCCTCGCCAGCCGCCTCCTGGGTCACGTGCGCGACCATCGCCACCACCTGGTCGCGGGGCATCCCCTTGCGCTCAACGAGGTAGTCCACCTCAGACCGAGGGTCGTGCGGGGGCAGGGTGGGGTCCAGCTGGTAGCTGCGGTACGTAATGTCGACAGGCTCGCCGAACTCGGCAACGGCGCTCTCGAACCGGCGCTTGCCGATGAAGCACCACGGGCACGCGATGTCTGACCATATCTCGACCTTCATACCGGGGAGAACGTGGGTGAGTACGGGTTCATTCCAGACAAGGCGGCCCTTCGACAAGCTCAGGACCGGACCTGGCAGGCGCCTCCAACAAACTCAGGAGCGGGACCCGGCACCCCACCGGCCCACACGCTCATGAGAGCGGGACGAGACGCACCCTCGACAACGCCCGACCAGTTGGGATGGGCCTGGCGCGATCACGACCCGTTCAGGCCTTGGCGGTGAACCGGTAGCCGACGTTGCGTACGGTCGCGATCAGGGACTCGTGCTCGACGCCGAGCTTCGACCTGAGGCGCCGTACATGCACGTCCACCGTACGAGTACCGCCGTAGTAGTCGTACCCCCATACCTCAGCGAGCAGGAGTTCGCGCGAGAAGACCCGACCAGGATGGAGGACGAGATACTTCAGCAACTCGAACTCGGTGTAGGTGAGGTCGAGCGGCTTGTCGTTCAGGGTGACCGAGTAGGCAGCCTCGTCGATCACCACTCCCCCGCCGGAGATCACGTCCTGGACGCTCTCCACCTTGCTCGTGAGCAGGCGGATCCTGGCTTCGTACTCCGCGGGGCCGGCCCCTTCGACGATCAGGTCCGACACACCCCACTCGGCGGTGACCACGGGAAGGCCGCGTTCAGAGACGACGAGTAGGCGGGGCACGATCACCCCCGTCGAGGCGAACATCTGGCAGACGGCTTTGGCGCCGACGAGGTCAGTACGGGCGTCAACCACGACCACGTCAGACTCAGCGGACGCCGTCAGCACCTGCTCCGACGGGGAGAGGACAGCGACGCTGTGGGCGAGCAGGGACAACTCAGGGATGGGAGCGGAGGCAACCTGGGCGCTGATGAGCAGCACCTCAGCCATGGGTGTCTCCCATCCTCCAGCCGTGGGCATCGACGGTGCTCCGCCGCTCCAAGGGTCACAATATCTCCCATGGCAGTTGTCTCCATCCGCTACTGGGCGTCCTTGAGAGCGGCCGCGGGCGTCGAGCGGGATGTGCTGGAGGCGTCGTCGGCGCAGGCCGTGCTCGATGCTGTACGGGAACTGCACCCCGACCCGGAATTCACCCGCGTGCTGGGACTGTGCGCGATCATGCTCGACGGTCGCCGGATCGAGCAGACCGACGATCGCCCGCTGGAGGGGTACGTCGAACTGGAGGCGCTGCCGCCCTTCGCCGGCGGCTGAGGGTACCGACGTCAACCGGGCAACACCTGCTGTACGGGTTCAGGCCTCTCGTCGCCACGCCCGCCCAGGCTCAACGTGGCTAGGCTGGCGAGGTGTCCCCCATCGTCTCCGACCTGACGTCACTCGACCCTGACGACCGGGCAGTCGTACGGGCCCTCGTCGACGCTGCCACCGCCGCTGACGGGGTCTCACCGCTGAACGAGCGGGCCATGATGCGGCTCGATGACGTGGGCGCCTACCTGGCGGCCGCAGGCCCTTCGACAAGCTCAGGGACCGACGTGGCCCACAGCCCGGTGATCGGGTACGCACAGGTCGATCCGGATGACCTGACGGCTCAGGTGGTCGTGCATCCTGACCATCGTCGGCAGGGCATCGGGCGGGGTCTGGTCGAGCGCATTGCTGCTGACCACGCTGGCGTCCGGTTCTGGGCGTTCGGGGACCTGCCGGCTGCGCAGGGGCTGGCCACAGCGACCGGGAGGGCTGTCGTACGGGAACTGCTGATCATGCAGCGGCCTCTCACCGACCTGCCCACGCCGGATCCGCGCCCAGGAGTGGCCGTCCGCCCGTACACCCCCGCCGACGCGGCCGCGCTAGTCGCCGTCAACGCCGCCGCCTTCGCCAGCCACCCTGAGCAGGGCGCGATGGACCTGGCTGACTTCAGTCGGCGGCTCGTCAACCCGAGCGACATCGTGGTCGCCGTCGACTCCGCCACCGATGAGGTGCTCGGCTTCCACTGGACCAAGCAGCATGGCGACGGTCTGGGCGAGGTCTACGTCATCGGGGTCTCCCCCGACGCCGCTGGCCGGGGCCTGGGCCGGACCCTGCTGTGGGCCGGCCTTGGACATCTCGCCCGCGAGGGGTCCGATCGGGTCATCCTGTACGTGGAGGGCGACAACGCGACGGCAGTTCGGCTGTACGAGTCGAGCGGGTTCCGTACGATCCATCGCGACGTGCTCTACGGACCACCAACAAACGAAGGAGATGGCGCGTGACCAGCACCGAGCAGGTGGAGACGCCCACGGCGACGCCGCTGCCCGCCGACCGGTACGGCGACCGCGAGCTCAGCTGGCTCGCCTTCAACAACCGGGTGCTGGACCTCGCCCGCGACAGGGTCCGGGTGCCCCTGCTGGAGCGGGCCAAGTTCCTCGCGATCTTCTCGTCCAACCTCGACGAGTTCTTCATGGTGCGCGTCGCAGGCCTGAAGCGCCGCATTGCGGCCGGCGTGGCGCAGCGGAGCGCGTCAGGCATGCTGCCGCGTGACCTGTACGAACAGATCCTCGAGACCGCCCGCGAACTGGTTACCGAGCAGGCCCGTACGTTCACCGAGGAAGTCCTGCCCGAGCTCGCCGCGGAGGGCATCACCATCCTCCGCTGGGACGACCTGACCGAGTCCGAGAAGCGCCACCTCGGGGTGCTGTTCGATGAGCGAATCCTGCCCGTCCTGACCCCGTTGGCGGTCGACCCGTCGCATCCCTTCCCGTACATCTCCGGGTTGTCGCTCAACCTGGCTGTGCAGCTGCGCAACCCCACCACCGGGTCGCGGCAGTTCGCCCGGATCAAGGTGCCGAACGTGCTGTCGCGGTTCCTGAAGCTCGACGAGGGCCGCTACCTCGCTCTCGAGTCGGTGATCGCCAACCACCTCGACCGGCTCTTCACCGGCATGCAGGTGATCGGCTCGACATCGTTCCGGGTCACCCGCAACGAGGACGTCGAGGTCGAGGAGGATGACGCCGAGAACATCCTCTTCGCCCTCGAGAAGGAACTGCTGCGACGCAAGGTGGGCCGTCCTCCCGTACGGCTCGAGGTCGAGGACGACATCGACCCACGCATGCTCGACCTCCTGGTCAAGGAGCTCGACATCTCCCCCAGCGAGGTGTTCCAGCTGCCTGCACCGCTGGACCTGCGAGGCCTCTTCGCGCTCACCGATGTCGACCGGGAACACCTCAAGTACCCCGGCTTCCTGCCCAAGACCAACCCGCAGCTCGCCGAGGTGGAGACCGCACAGCCGGCCGATCTCTTCGCCGCCCTCAAGCGTCGCGACGTGCTGCTGCACCACCCGTACGACTCCTTCGCCACCTCCGTGCAGCGGTTCATCGAGCAGGCCGCAGCCGACCCCCAGGTGCTGGCGATCAAGCAGACGCTCTACCGCACCTCGGGCGACTCCCCCATCGTCGACGCCCTGATCGACGCCGCCCAGGCGGGCAAGCAGGTGCTGGCGCTGGTCGAGATCAAGGCCCGCTTCGATGAGCAGGCCAACATCGCCTGGGCGCGGAAGCTTGAGAAGGCCGGCGTGCACGTGGTGTACGGGATGGTCGGCCTCAAGACCCACTGCAAGCTGTCGCTGGTCGTCCGGGACGAGGGCGAGACGCTGCGCCGCTACGCCCACATCGGTACGGGCAACTACAACCCGAAGACTGCCCGGATGTACGAGGACATGGGCCTGCTCACGTCCAACCCAGTGGTGACCGAGGATGTGGCGCGGCTGTTCAACCACCTCTCCGGTGTCACCCAGGAGACCAACTACCGACGTCTTCTCGTCGCGCCCCACGGCGTCCGGCAAGGGCTGATCGCCATGATCGACGGCGAGATCGCCAACCATCAGGCGGGCCGGCCCGCGGGGGTCAGGATCAAGGTCAACTCCATCGTCGACGAGGAAACCCTCGACGCCCTCTACCGAGCCTCGAATGCTGGGGTACCGGTCGACCTGTGGGTACGGGGGATCTGCGCCCTGCGCGCCGGGATCCCGGGGCTCAGCGAGAACATCCGCGTACGGAGCATCCTGGGCCGCTTCCTCGAGCACAGCCGGCTGTTCTGGTTCGCCAACAACGGTGAGCCGATGGTCGGGATCGGGTCGGCCGACCTGATGCACCGCAACCTCGACCGCCGGGTTGAGGTGCTGGTCGCGCTGACCGGTACGGCGCATATCGAGCAGATCGAGCAGCTCTTCGACCTGGCCTTCGACGAGGGCACCGCGTCATGGTGGCTCGGCCCGGAGGGCTGGACCGAACGAACCATCGGCGACGACGGGGTGCCACTGCTCGACCTGCAGGAGTACCTGATCGAGGTGATGGCGCAACGGCGGCCTGGTACGTCGTCGGCGCCCGTCATGACCCCACCAGGCACCCCGGCCGCATGAGCGTCGTCTTCACCGAGATCGGCGAGCGGGTCACCCTCGCGGCCGGCGCAGTACTGCTGCGCGGAGTGGGCTCGAAACGTGAGGTCGCGCTGGTGCACCGCCCGGCGTACAACGACTGGTCGCTCCCCAAGGGCAAGCCGAACAAGAAGGAGCTCGCGCCAGCCACGGCTGTCCGGGAGGTCGAGGAGGAGACCGGGATCCGGATCCGGCTCGGCCCGGCGCTGCAGGACGTGCGCTACCGCATCCCCAAGGGTCCCAAGGTGGTGCGGTTCTGGATCGGGTACGAGCTCGCCTCACGCGAACGGAAACCAGACCAGGAGATCGACGACGTCGTCTGGCTGAAGATCACCGCGGCACGGAAGCGGATGACGTACGCCGATGAGCGCCAGGTGCTCGACCAGGCCGTGGCGTTGCCGGACACCACCCCGTACCTGATCGTCCGGCACACCCGGGCGACGCCGCGGCATGACTGGACAGGTGACGACCGCTTCCGGCCGCTCGACGAGAAGGGCCGCAAGCAGGCCCTGGCGCTCATCCCACTGCTGGACGCGTTCGGCGTACGGCAACTCACCAGCTCGTCGTCGGAGAGGTGCCGCCAGACGCTGGCGCCGTACGCCCGAGCGGCCGGCCTGACGGTGAAGCCAGCGTCGCTGCTGTCGGAGGAGGTCGGCGAGGACCACCTTGCAGGCGTCGAGCGGTACGTGCGGAAGCAGGCCGTGAAGGCCGCTCGCACCCGAGTGCCCTCAGCGGTGTGTGGGCATCGGCCGGTACTGCCGGCGATGCTGGGCGGGCTGCAGATCCCGCCGCGGCAGATGCCGGTCGGCTGCGTTCTCGCCGTCCACGTCGACGGCGACGGCCACGTCGTCAGCCACGAGTGGCACGACCCGCGCACCTGACATCCGACCCGAATCCCCGCTCCTGCCCTCGTTCGCGCGCGGTCAACGGGTCGGGGTGACCGGGGCTGCCGGCGACGTGCCCTTCTTCCGGGTCGCCATGATCACGACTCCAACGATGGCTGCCAGGACCACGACGCCGACCGGGATCGCCCAGACCAAGAAGCCCAGTCCGGACGGGGACTCACCCTCGCCGCCGGTCGCATGGAGGCCCTCGGCGGTGAAGAGGTCCTTGGGGTCGGTCCAGGTCACCGTACGGCCGTTCACGGTGCTCGAACCGTTGTGCTTGACGACGTCACCTGGGAACGTCACGGCGACCTTGAAGCTGGTCAGCCCCTCGGGCTTGATGCCGTCCTGCGCGGCCTTGGCGGGAATCCGGTAGGTCATGTCGTACACGCCGTCGTGGCGGGTGATGGTGAGACCGTCGACCTTCTGGCCACTGATCGAGGTGGTGAACTCGTAGAGGCAGCCGCTGTACTGACCGTCGTTGTACGGGGTCTTCTTGCCACCCTGGAACTGCGGGTCGGCGCAGGCGTCGGGCTGGGGCGGCTTGTTCGGGTCGACCTTCGCACCGGTCCGGACGGTGAAGGCGACGTCGCGGTCGTTGGTGATCACGATGGTGGTGTCGACCTTGATGCACCCGGTCAGGGCGACCAGGAACGTCAGCAGTGCTGCCAGGGAAAGGATCCGGTTGCGCCTCATTGCGTGCCCCTTGTCTCGCGCCGGCTGACCTTGACGCTAGCCGCAGGTGGGGGTCACCTTTCCTTGTCGTCTGACCGGTCAGGTTTCGACAGGGGCCCTTGAGTAGGGTCTGGCCCCATGCCGATCAACGTGGCCGGCACCCTGGGCGACCTCGTCACCGAAGACTCCCGACGCATGCGAGTCCTCGAGCAGCTGG
>DAOOHL010000118.1:0-8506 GCA_035416185.1 Propionibacteriaceae bacterium
TCGAGTGAGATCGGGGTGAGCTCTGCGAGTCGGTCCATGCCGAGGGCGGTGGTGTTGGTGGTGGTCGCGGCGCTCATCGGATCCGCTCCAGCTCGGGCGCCTCAGCGGCGGCGGTGGCGGCAGCCGTACGGCGGTAGCGCACGTCGACCAGCGTGGTGTCGTTGACCAGGTCAAGCTTCTGCACGGTGATGTGCTTCACCTCCGCGCCCAGCCGCTCCTCCAGGTGGGCCCGCAGGTCGGACTCGATCGGGAAGGCTCGGTCGAGCAGGATCACCTCGCGGTGGTACGAGCCGAGCAGGTGCGGATGGTCGCCGAGCCACATGCCGCCGACGATGACGGCCATCAGGGTGAGCGTCAGCCACGCCGGCTCGGTCGAGAGCCCGCCGAGAAGACCGAGCGCCAGTGCGCTGAAGTAGTACGCCACCTCGTGCTGGGCGAGCTCGTCGGAGCGGAGCCGGATGATCGACAGCACCCCGAACAGGCCGAGGCCGAGGCCGAGACCGACTGCGCCGTTGAGCAGCACGGTGCTGACCGCCATCACGCCGATGTTGACGCCCAGGTAGGCGGTAACCAGGTCCTTGCGGCGGTGCCGGGGGAAGTACAGGCCGAGCACGAGGATCGTGATGGCGACGAGGTTCCCGACGTAGATGAGTGCGAGTGACATGGTCTGACTCCAGGGTGTTCGAGCGGATTCGATGGCTGGGTACTGCGGTGTTGAGACCATTCAGCCGATGGAGTCTGTGGGGTTCCTGTGACGACTTGAGCGTCATCCTGTGACTTCTGAACGGAGTCCGGACGGCACGTGAACGGACGTGCAACGCCCTGCGACCAGCCCTGGCAGGTGCCCACCCCCAGTGCACGCCTCCCTGAGGGGCTCTGAAAGGATGAACCCATGAGTCCGAGAAAGATTGGTGTCACTGAAGTCGCGCTGCGCGACGCACACCAGAGCCTGATGGCGACCCGCATGGCCCTTGAGGACATGGTGGACGCCTGCGCCGATATCGACAAGGCCGGCTTCTGGAGCGTCGAGTGCTGGGGCGGAGCCACGTACGACGCGTGCATCCGCTACCTGAACGAGGATCCGTGGGTGCGACTGCGCACCTTCCGAGAGTTGATGCCCAACTCCAAGCTCCAGATGCTGCTGCGTGGCCAGAACCTTCTTGGCTACCGCCACTACGAGGACACGGTCGTCGACAAGTTCGTCGAGAAGTCCGCCGAGAACGGCATGGACGTCTTCCGGGTCTTCGACGCCCTCAACGACCCGCGCAACCTCGAGCGCGCGATGAACGCCGTCACCAAGGTTGGCAAGCATGCGCAGGGCACGATCTGCTACACGATCTCGCCGCTGCACACGACCGAGGGCTACGTCCAGCTCGCCGGTCGGTTGCTCGACATGGGCGCCCAGTCGATCTGCCTCAAGGACATGGCCGCTCTGCTGCAGCCGCAGCCGGCGTACGACATCGTCAAGGGCATCAAGGACACGTACGGCGATGTACAGATCAACGTGCACTGCCACTCGACCACCGGTGTCACCCTGGTCGCCCTGATGAAGGCCATCGAGGCTGGCGCCGATGTGGTCGACACGGCGATCTCGTCGATGTCGCTCGGCCCGGGCCACAACCCGACCGAGTCGCTGGTCGAGATGCTGAAGGGCACCGACTACTACACCGAGCTCGACCCCGAGTGCCTGCTCCGGATCCGCGACCACTTCGCCGCCGTACGGCCGAAGTACAAGCAGTTCGAGTCGGCGACGCTGGTCGACACCGATATCTTCTCCAGCCAGATCCCCGGCGGGATGCTGTCGAACATGGAGTCCCAGCTCAAGCAGCAGGGCGCCGGCGACAAGATCCGCGAGGTGATGGCTGAGGTGCCGAAGGTGAAGGCCGCTGCCGGTCATCCGCCGCTGGTCACCCCGTCGAGCCAGATCGTCGGCACCCAGGCCGTCTTCAACGTGCTGATGGGCGAGTACAAGGTGCTCACCGGCGAGTTCGCCGACCTGATGCTCGGCTACTACGGCGAGTGCATGGGCGAGCGTGACCCGGAGGTCGTCGCCGCCGCTCAGGCGCAGGCGAAGAAGGAGCCGATCACTGACCGGCCCGCCGACCACCTGCAGCCTGAGTGGGACACCCTCGTCGCTGATGCGGCCAAGCTTGAAGGCGCTGACGGCACCGACGAGGACGTGCTCACCTACGCCATGTTCCCAGGCGTTGCGCCTGGCTTCTTCAAGACCCGCGACGAGGGTCCGAAGAACGTGGGCAAGACCGAGGAGCAGCTGGCCAAGGAGGCATCCGCAGCGAGCGGCGCCTCGAACGCCGTGACCGGACCCATCACCTACAAGGTGTCCATGGGTGGTCGCGAGCACAACGTCGTGGTGGAGAGGGCGTGAGTGGGATGGCTCCCAACAAGAAGAGCAAGACGATGGAGCAGCGCGTCGACGAGCTGGCCAAGGCGCGTGCGAAGACGCGGCTCGGCGGCGGCGAGGAGCGGCTGGAGAAGCAGCGCAAGCAGGGCAAACTGACCGCGCGTGAGCGCCTCGACGCCCTGCTCGACGAGGGCACGTTCCAAGAGATCGGGCTGTTCCGGCGGAACCGTACGGTGACGTTCGGCATGGACAAGGCCGACATGCCCGCCGACGGGGTCGTCACCGGTTCAGGCGCGGTCTTCGGCCGCCCGGTCCACGTGGCCAGCCAGGACTTCACGGTCGTGGGTGGCTCCGCGGGCGAGACCCACTCGCTCAAGGTCGTCGAGATGATGGACTCCGCGCTCAAGTGCGGCACCCCCTTCGTCTTCATCAACGACTCGGGCGGCGCCCGGGTGCAGGAGGGCATCGACTCGCTGTCCGGCTACGGCCAGGTGTTCTACGCCAACGTGAAGCTGTCGGGTGCCGTGCCTCAGATCTCCGTGATCTGTGGTCCGTGCGCTGGCGGAGCCGCGTACAGCCCGGCCCTGACCGACTTCATCATCCAGACCCGCAAGGCCCACATGTTCATCACGGGCCCGAACGTGATCCAGCAGGTCACCGGTGAGAAGGTGACCGCCGACGACCTTGGCGGCGCCGACACGCACATGGCCGTCGCTGGCAACGTGCACTTTGTGGCCGACGATGACGACCAGGCCATCCTGATCGCCAAGAAGCTGCTCAGCTTCCTGCCACAGAACAACACCGAGGATCCGCCCGTGGTCGACCCGGACCCGTACGTGGAGCCAGACGAGAAGATCGCGGCCATCGTGCCGGTTGAGGGAACGAAGGGCTACGACGTCCGCGACGTCATCGGCCGCATCGTCGACCACGCCGACTTCCTTGAGGTGCAGGCCGGCTACGCGCAGAACATCGTCGTGGGGTTCGGCCGGATCAACGGCCGTACGGTCGGCATCATCGCCAACCAGCCCAACGTGATCGCCGGTGTGCTCGACATCAACGCCTCCGACAAGGCCTCGCGCCAGATCCGGTTCTGCAACGCGTTCAACATCCCGATCCTGACGCTGGTCGACGTGCCCGGCTTCCTGCCGGGCGTCGCGCAGGAGCACGGTGGCATCATCCGCCACGGCGCGAAGATGCTGTACGCCTACTCGGCCGCGACTGTGCCCAAGATCACCGTCGTGATCCGCAAGGCGTATGGCGGCGCGTACCTCGCCATGTGCGCCAAGGACCTGGGCGCCGACCAGGTGTTCGCCTGGCCCACCGCAGAGATCGCCGTGATGGGGGCCGAGGGTGCCGCGGCGGTGGTCTTCAAGCGGGAGATCGACGCGGCCGACGACCCGGACACGCGCCGAGCCGAGCTGGTGGAGGAGTACCGCGAGACGTTCTCGACGCCGTTCGTCGCTGCCTCTCGTGGGCTGGTCGACGACATCATCAACCCGGCCGACACCCGTCGGAAGGTCGCCATGGCGCTCGAGCTGCTGATCGCCAAGCGCGAGCTGCGGCCCGCCAAGAAGCACGGCCTCGGCCCGGCGTGATGGGTGAGGATGCCATGAGCAACGCCGCAGACGCCGAGCTGTTGGAGCTCGTCAAGTCGCTGACCGGACGGATCGAGTCGCTCGAGACGGAGATCAAGAGCCTCAAGCTGCTCCATGCCGTCGACGTTCCCGAGGAGACGATGGTGGCGATCGCTGCTGGCGTCGCCGCCTACCTGGGCCACCGGGCGAAGAAGCGTCAGGCCAGCTTCGCCCCCAACCGCAACTGGCAGGCCGTGACCCGGCGCAGCCAGCTCAACCACGCGCCGCTCCACCTGCGGTGAGCGCCACACAGAAGTCTGGAGAAGCACGATGAAGCTGAAGGTGACCGTCAACGGCATCCCGTACGACATCGAGGTGGAGGTCGAGGAGAACGAGCGGCCCCAGCTGGGTCCGATCGTGATCGGTGGCTCGGGTGTGAGCGTGCCGTCGCGCGCAAGCGTGCCGGCTGCTGCCTCGAACGCCGTGACCGCGCCGCTGGCCGGTTCGGTGTCGCGGATCCTCGTCGAGCAGGACCAGGAGATCGAGGCTGGTCAGGTCCTCCTCGTTCTCGAGGCCATGAAGATGGAGACCGAGATCACCGCGCCGAATGCCGGCAAGGTGACCGCGATCCTCGTTGAGAAGGGCGACGCCGTCCAGGGCGGCCAGGGCCTGATCACCGTCGAGTGAGCTGATCCCGTACGACGCGTGAAGCCCCCCGGTCCGGGATGGACCGGGGGGCTTCGTCGTTGTGTGGGTCAGGCAGACACTGAGGCGAGGATCCTATGGATCTCCTCCACCGAGGTGGCGTTCTCCAGCCGCGCCACCTGCTCCTTATCGACGAAGATCTTCGCCAGCTTGCTCAGCAGAGCCAGGTGGTCGTCACCGGCGCCGGCGATGCCGACGACGAACTTGACCGGCTTGTTCTTCCACGTGATGCCGTCCGGGTAGCGCACGAACGACATGGCGCTACGGCGGATCGCCGACTTGGCTTCGTTGGTGCCGTGCGGGATCGCGAGCAGGTTGCCCATGTAGGTCGACACCGACGCCTCACGCTCATGCATCGAGTCGACGTACGACTCCTCGACCGCACCAGCCGCGACGAGCAGCTGTCCGGCCTCAGTGATGGCGGCCTCGCGATCGGCAGCCGTACCGTTCAGCACGATCGACTCCGTGGCGAGCACCTGGTCACCAGGGGACACTGTTGCAGCGGCCACAGGAGCGGCAGCGGAGGCGGTGGCGGCCGTAGCGGCAGCAGCAGCCGGGGCAGAGTCGGCGGGGTTGACCGGGGCGGTCACACCAGCGGGGGTGTTGACCTCGCCCAGGAGGGCGACGATCTCGTCGTACCGCGGGCTGTCCATGAAGTTTTCGACCGCGACGTGGACGGCAGACGGGGTGCGCTGGGCGGCGCGGTCGGCGAGGTCCTGATGGGTGACCAGCAGGTCGATGTCGTCTGACAGGGTCGAGATCGCCTTGTTGGTGACCGACACGTCGTCGAAGCCAGCCGCGCGGATCTTGCGGCGGAGCACCGAAGCCCCCATGGCTGACGAGCCCATGCCGGCGTCGCAGGCGAAGACGATCTTCTTGATCGGGTCATGCACCTCACCGGCGGCCTGAGCCGTACCAGCGCCAGCGCCGCCGCCGACCAGGGCACCAGCCACGGAGGACTTCTTGCCCTTCATGGCCTCCATCGAGCTGGTGGCGGCGCTCAGGTCACCGTCGTCGGTGGACTTGTCGGTCTTGAGCAGGAAGGCGGCAACGGCGAAGGAGACAGCGGCCGAGAGGATGACCGACAGGATCACGCCGACGTAGGAGTCGGTCGCGGTCTGGATCAGCACGGCGATGATGGAGCCCGGAGCAGCCGGAGCGCGCAGCCCGGAGCCGAAGATCACGTTGGTGAGGATGCCGGTGGCACCGCCGAGGATGGTCGCGGCGATCAGCTTCGGCTTGGCGAGGATGTACGGGAAGTAGATCTCGTGGATGCCACCGAGGAAGTGGATCACTGCAGCACCGCCAGCTGACGCCTTGGCCATGCCCTTGCCGAAGACCATGAACGCCAGCAGGAGGCCCAGGCCGGGACCGGGGTTCGCCTCGAGCAGGAACAGGATCGACTTGCCGGTGGCCGTGGCCTGGTTGGTGCCGAGCGGGGTGAGGATGCCGTGGTTGATGGCGTTGTTGAGGAACAGCACCTTGGCGGGCTCGATGAAGAGCGAGGCGAGCGGCAGCAGGCCGGCCGAGACGATGGCCTTCACGACGAACTCGGCGCCCTTGCTGAACGCCTCGACCGCCGGGCCCATGCCGAAGAAGCCGATGATCGCGAGGATCATGCCCCAGATGCCAGCGGAGAAGTTGTTGATCAGCATCTCGAAGCCGGGCTTGATCTTGTCCTGCCAACGCTGGTCGAGCCAGCGCATCGTCCAGCCGCCGAGCGGGCCCATGATCATGGCGCCCATGAACATCGGCACGTTGGTGCCGGCGATCACGCCCATGGTCGCGATCGCTCCGACGACGCCGCCGCGGATGTCGTAGATGTTCTTGCCGCCCACGAAGCCGATCAGCAGGGGGAGCAGGTAGGTGATCATCGGGCCGACGATGCCGCCGTACGCCGAGCAGGCCTGCACCCCGTTGGCCAGCGCGATGCTGGCGCCGTCCGGGCCCATCACCTTGGTGACACAGGAGGCGGCATTGACGCCCCAGCCACCGATGTGGGCGACCCACGAGTCGTTCGGCAGCTTCATGCCGAAGATCATGTTGATCCAGCCGTCCTTGATGAACAGTGCCGTGATCAGTCCCCAAGCGATGAAGGCGGCGATGTTCGGCATCACCATGTTCGACAAGACAGTGCCGAACTGTTGCACCCGCACACGCGCTGATGTGCGCGACGCCCCGGCGTTGGGGGCGGTGGACGTTGTGGCCAACGCCGTTCCTTTCCTCGTGATCCGCTGCTTCGGGGATCTGTGTTCCCCTTTATATGTGTCCGATTCCCTTTGTGTCAAGCGTTGATCTTGACGAGACGGAAGTAAGCGGGCAGACTTTGGGTGAAGTCCCGTACGAACGGGCGCAAGTGGACCCGAGGTCCGGTCAATGCGAAGGAGCATTCGATGTATGCCGCCGAGCGTCAGCAGCGCATCGTGGAGATGGCCCGTGAGGCCGGCCGTGTCGACGTGCTGTCGTTGGCTGATGTCTTCAATGTGACCGCTGAGACCGTACGGCGGGACCTGACCGCGCTGGAGGGCCGAGGTGCCGTACGGCGGGTGCATGGCGGCGCTCTGCCAGTCGAACGGCTGGCCATGGAGCCCACCCTGACCGACCGGCAGAGCAAGGCGAGCGCCGAGAAGCGGCGGATTGCCGCGCGGGCGCTGGACGAGCTGCCCGACGACGGCACGATCCTGCTCGACTCTGGCACCACCACGTGGGCCATTGCCCAGCTGCTCCCGATCGACAGCGCGCTCACCGTGGTGACCAACTCGATCGCGATCGCGGCGACCCTGGAGGCTCGGCCGAACCTTGACCTCTACCTGTTGGGCGGCCGGGTCCGTCGGCGCACTGGCGCGGCCGTGGGGGAGTGGATCGACCAGGCGCTCGCCGACGTACGAGTCGATGTCGCCTTCCTCGGTACGAACGGCTTCTCCCTCGACCGCGGCTTCAGTACGCCCGACCAGGTCGAAGCAGCGGCCAAGAAGGCGATGCTTCGCTCAGCCCGACGCGCCATCGTCGTCACCGACTCCAGCAAGGCGGGCCAGGAGCACTTCCACAGGTTTGCCCGCCTCGACGAGGTTGCCATGCTCATCACCGACGCCGGCCTCGACGACGAGACCGCAGACCAGCTCGACTCCGCAGGATTGGATGTGGCCCGCGCATGATCGTCACCCTGACGCCCAACCCGAGCATCGACCGTACGATCAGCGTCGCTGACCTGGAACACGGAGAGGTCAACCGTGCCACCGACAGCAGGATCGACCCCGGCGGCAAGGGGGTCAACGTCTCCCGAGCGCTGACCGCGAACGGCACGGACACCCTCGCCGTCCTGCCCATGGGTGGCCCCGAGGGTGCCTTGATGGGGCAGTTGCTCACCGATGCTGCCGTCGCACATCACGGAGTCAAGGTGGCCGGCAACCTTCGTATGAACATTGCCGTGGTCGAACCCGATGGCACCACCACCAAGGTGAACGAGCCCGGGCCCGTCCTCTCTGCCGCCGATGTGGACGAGATGCTGCACACAGTCGAGAGTGCCGTGGGTGTCGGTGACTGGGTCGTGGGCTGCGGCTCGCTGCCACCCGGCGCACCCGCCGATCTGCTGGCGGAGCTGGTGGCCCGAGGCCGCGCGCGCGGCGCCCAGGTCGCGATCGACTCGTCCGGCCAGCCCATGACGGCTGCCCTCGCGGCAACACCTGACCTGATCAAGCCCAACCACGAGGAGCTCGAAGAGGTGATCGGTCGCGCACTGCCCACTCTGGGCGACGTTGTCACCGCCGCCCGCGAGCTCGTTGCCGGCGGGATCGCCACGGTGATCGTCAGCCTGGGCGGCGATGGCGCCCTGCTCGTCACCGCTGACCAGGCCGTGCACGCCATC
>DAOOHL010000119.1:0-8495 GCA_035416185.1 Propionibacteriaceae bacterium
TCACGTCGGCCGCTGGCGCCTGGGTCTCGCAACACCTGGACCCGAAGGTCGCCAACATCGCTTTCGCCGTGTTCATCCTCGCGGTGTTCGCCCAGATGGTCCTCCAGTCCCGCACGCGCAGGGACGTGTAGCCACAGCAACAAACGGACACCGCGCCCGTTGTCAGTCGGGATGAATAGGCTGGAGCCGTACGGTCGTTCGACCCCTGTCGCACCTGACCCCGAACACCTTGAGGAAGAGGTACCTGTGAACGCCACCCTGACCTGGACCGATCTCGACAAGAAGGCCGTCGACACTGCGCGCGTGCTCGCGGCTGACGCGGTGGAGAAGGTCGGCAATGGCCATCCCGGTACGGCGATCTCGCTGGCGCCCCTTGCCTACCTGCTCTACCAGAAGGTGCTCAAGGTCGACCCCTCGGATCCGCTGTGGTTGGGCCGCGACATCTTCGTCCTGTCGGCTGGCCACTCGTCGCTGACCCAGTACAACCAGCTCTTCCTCGCCGGGTTCGGGCTCGAGATCGACGACATCGCGGCTCTTCGAACCTGGGGCTCCAAGACCCCCGGCCATCCCGAAGTGCACCACACCAACGGCGTCGAGTGCACCACCGGACCGCTGGGTGCGGGCGTGGCCAACGCGGTCGGGTTCGCGATGGCGTCGCGCAAGGCGCAGGAGCTGTACGACCCGAACGCGGTTCCCGGTGACTCGCCGTTCGACCACTTCGTCTATGCGATCGCCGGCGACGGCTGCATGCAGGAGGGCGTCTCCGGCGAGGCATCGTCCCTTGCCGCGACGCAGAACCTCGGCAACCTGATCCTGTTCTACGACGACAACCGCATCTCCATCGAGGGCGACACCAAGATCGCGTTCTCTGAGGACGTCGAGGGGCGCTACGCCGCCTACGGCTGGCACACTCAGCACGTTGACTTCACCAACGGCTTCACCACGTACACCGAGAAGGTCGATGAGCTGTACAAGGCCATCGAGGCAGCGAAGGCCGTCACCGACCGGCCGTCGTTCATCAAGGTGACGACGATCATCGGCTGGCCCCTGCCCAACAAGGCCGGCGACCACTCGGTGCACGGCTCCAAGATCGGCGCCGACGAGGTGGCTGCGCTGAAGACCGAGCTCGGCTTCGACCCCGCCAAGAACTTCGAGGTCGACCCTGAGGTCCTTGCCCACACCCGCAAGCAGGCCGCCGAGAACGCCGCCGCCGCCAAGGCCGAGTGGGAGCCGAAGTTCGAGGCATGGAAGAAGGCGAACCCCGAGCAGGCTGCTCTGCTCGACCGCGTCGCCAAGAACGAGGTCCCTGAGGGCCTGGACGCCGCCCTGCCGGTGTTCTCGTCCGAGAAGAAGAAGGCCACCCGTGCTGCCTCGGGCGAGGTGCTGACCGCGCTCGGCGCCGTCCTCCCCGAGCTGTGGGGTGGTTCGGCCGACCTCGCCGGGTCGAACAACACGACCATGAAGGGCGCCTCGTCGTTCATCCCGGCCGAGCGCTCGAGCCACGAGTTCGAGGGCGCGCCCAACGGCCGTACGCTGCACTTCGGCATTCGCGAGCACGCGATGGGCAACATCCTCAACGCGATCAACCTCGCGGGACTGACCAGGGCGTACGGGGCAACGTTCCTCGTCTTCTCCGACTACATGCGCCCCGCAGCCCGGCTCGCGGCCATCTCCAACGCCCCCTCGGTGTTCGTCTGGACCCACGACGGCATCGGCGTCGGCGAGGACGGCCCGACCCACCAGCCGATCGAGCACATCCCGTCGCTGCGGCTGATCCCGAACTTCGACGTGGTGCGTCCGGGTGACGCCAACGAGACCGCGGCCGCATGGGCCCAGATTCTGCGCAACCACGACCGGCCGGCCGCGATCATCCTGTCCCGTCAGGACCTGGCGGTCTTCGACCGTTCGGAAGGCACGGAGTTCGCCTCCACCGAGGGCGTCGCGAAGGGTGGCTACACCCTTGTCGAGGCATCTGCCGAGCCGAAGGTCATCCTGCTCGGTACGGGGTCCGAGGTCGAGATCTGCGTCGCCGCCCGCGAGCAGCTCGAGGCCGCAGGCATCCCCGCCAGCGTCGTCTCCATGCCGTGTGTCGAGTGGTACGAGGCCCAGGACGACGCCTACAAGGCCTCGGTCCTGCCCGAGGGTGTGCCCGTGGTCACCGTCGAGGCCGCCCAGCCGATTGGCTGGAAGGACGTCGTTGGCTGCAACTCCCGCCAGATCGGCATCGACCACTTCGGAGCTTCAGCCGCGGCTGGCGTGCTCTACAAGGAGTTCGGCATCACCGCTGACGCGGTGGTGGCGGCAGCCAAGGAGCTCGTCGGCTGACCCCGTGTGCAGACTCTGGCAATGGCCCCGACCGCACGTGCGTGGTCGGGGCCGTTCCACGTCACGGTCAGACCGTACGTAGCTCGTCGATCTCGACCCGTGATCTCGCCGCGCGTCCCCACGATGTGGAGGCTTCGTCCGGGCCTGGCGGCGTTGGACGTGAGTCAGGCTGAGGGCCAGTCGCGGTTGTTGAGGTGCGCCAGCGCCTGGATCAGGGCTTGCGTCCCGTCCCGGTCGTGCCCCAGTGCCATGGTCGCCCGGTACAGCTGCTCGGCAACCGCGGTCCCCGGCAGGGCGATCTTCATGGCCTTGCTCTCCGCCAACACGATGCCGAGATCCTTCAGGAAGTGCTCGACCCGGAAACCGGGGGACATGTCACCGGCCACCACCTTGGGGCCCATCGCGGTGTACGCCGCCGAACCGCCGGCGCCCGCCGAGACGGTCTGGACGACCTTCTCCAGATCCAGCCCGGCGCCAGCCGCGTACATCAGCGACTCGCACAGTCCGATCATCGAACCGGCCACGCTGATCTGGTTGGCCATCTTGGTGTGCTGACCTGCGCCCGGCGCCCCCTGGTGGATGATCTTCGCCGCGAACGACTCCAGCAGCGGCATCACCACCGCGACATCGTGGTCGCTGCCGCCCACCATGACGGACAGCTTGCCGTTCTCAGCGCCGGCCTGCCCTCCTGACACCGGGGCATCCACGGAGCCGACGCCGCGTTCGGCGGCCCGCTTCGCGATCTCGATCGCGAGGCTCGGCTCGCTGGTGGTCATGTCGACCAGCACGCTGCCGGACTTGGCGGAGTCCAGCAGCCCACCCTCCCCGAGGACGACGGTGCGCACGTCCGAGGGCATCGAGACGATCGTCACGATCGCGTCGGCTCCCTCAGCGACCGCGCTCGCCTCATCGACCACGTCGACCCCGTACTTCGTCAGCACCTCGGCTGCCTCAGGGCGGCGCGCCCACGCTCGTACTGTGAAGCCAGCCTTGACCGCGTGACCAGCCATCGGCGCACCCATGATCCCGGTCCCGATCCAGCCGATCGTGGCACCGGGCGTGAGGCCGACGTGGGTTGAGGTCATAGTGGCTCCGATCGGGTCGCTGGTACGGATGTGGCCATTCTGCCCGAGTGGGAGAGAGAAGTTCGGGGTCCAGCCAGGGTCGGGCACCGTTGGCGCCCTTCTACGCTGGCTTCATGGCTCCGAATCCCAAGGACTTCCTCACCTCGCTGTTGTCGACCCGTACGAACGAACGGGTGATCCTCGAGATCGACCTCGACCGCGGCGTGCTGCAGTCGGTGCCCGAGAACCCTCTGCAGGCGGTCCGGGCGATCAACTCACCCACGATGGGAGTCCTGGTCGAGTCGCTGCGCAAGGCGTCGGCTGACGACCGTGTGGCTGGCCTGGTCGTCCACATCGGCTCAGCACCGGTGACACCGACCCAGGTCGATGAGCTCGGTCGTGCCATCGAGGAGTTCGGCAAGCACAAGCCGACGGTCGCGTACGCCGAGAGCTTCGGAGAGCTCGGCAGCGGCATGTTCGCCTACCGCCTCGCGACCAGCGCGAAGGAGATCTGGGTGCAGCCCACGGGTGCGGTCGTGCTCGGCGGCGTGCACCTGGAGATCACCCTGCTGCGCGGAGCGCTCGACAAGCTCGGCGTCGAGCCGGACTTCGAGAAGAGGTACGAGTACAAGACCGCAGCGGACCAGTTCCAGTCACATGAGGTCTCCGAGGCGAACCGGGAAATGATGCAGCGGATCGCCGACTCGATCGTCGACGAGACCGTACGGGTCGTCGCCGAGCGCCGAGGGATCCCCGCTGAGCAGGTCAGAGACGCCGTCGACGTTGGCTTCATCCGCGCTGCCGAAGCGGTCACCCGCAAGCTGGTGGACCGGACCGGCTACCGAGACGAGGTGTACGCAGCGGTCAGGTCAGCCTGGGGTGCCGAGGCGACCCTCCAGTACGCCGCCCGCTACTCCGGCACCATCACCACCCGCCTGCTTGAGCAGCTCACCCGGCACAAGCAGCCCACCGTCGCCGTCGTCAGCATCCACGGGGGCATTGTGACCGGACGAGGCGCCCCAGCCTCGCCGTTGGGCGGCAAGCAGGCCGGCAGCGAGACGGTGACCGGCCATCTTCGCGCGGCCGTGGACGACTCGGACGTGGTCGCCGTCGTGCTCGACATCGACTCGCCGGGTGGCTCGTACATCGCGTCGGACACGATCCGGCAGACGATCCTCAAGGTGCGCGAGGCAGGCAAGCCCGTGGTGGCGTCGATGGGGTACGTGGCCGCGTCAGGTGGCTACTTCGTCGCGATGCCGGCTGACGAGATCGTCGCGCTGGAGACCACGCTCACCGGCTCGATCGGCGTGTTTGCCGGCAAGATGATCACCGAGGGACTACTCGACAAGCTGGGCATCGTCCGGGCGCCGATCAACGCAGGCGAGTTCGCCGACTTCATGTCGTCTCACCAGCCGTGGACCGACGCCCAGCGCGCCGTCGTCAACGCGTGGCTGGACGAGGTGTACGAGGATTTCACGAACAAGGCGGCCGGTGACCGGCACCTGCCGGTCGAGCAGCTCCGGGAGCTGGCGAAGGGTCGCGTCTGGACGGGTTCAGACGCCAAGGAGCGTGGACTCGTCGACCACCTCGGGGGCCGGGAGCTCGCGATCCAGCGAGCCACCGCTCTCGCCAAGGTGGACCGCGACGCGGTCCAGGTCAAAGCCTTCCCGGCACTCGGCCTGCTTGACCGGCTGCGTCCTGCAGAGTCGTCGGATGCACCTGCCGGCATGACGGCCACGCCTCGGCCGCTCACCCCGGAAGGTCTCCTGAAGTCGGCAGCGCTCGCGGCCGGCATCTCGTACAACGGCGTGCTTTCCCTCCCGTACGCGATTCGGCTCGGCTGAGCCAAACTGGTGCGTCAGCGGTTCACCCGCGCCCTGCAGCCGAGGCTGAGTCGCTGACGCACCACGTGCCGCCATGGCTGGCCGTTGCTCCGACCCCGGTGTCTTGACGTCAAGGGGGTAGGGCTAGGGTCATCCGCAGGGGACGAGGTCGTCCCTTGTGCGAGGAGGGGCGATGAGGATCGGGATCCCGCTGGAGTCGCAGCCTGGGGAGACCCGGGTCGCAGCGACTCCGAAGACGGTGACCCAGCTGGTGCAGCTCGGCTACGACGTGGAGGTGGAGTCGGGGGCTGGACTGCTCGCGAACTACCACGACTCCGCGTATGCCGCCGCTGGCGCGACCATCGGCGATCGGGCATCGGTGTTCGCCTCCGATGTCGTCTGCAAGGTGACCGCGCCATCGTCGACGGAGATCGCGCAGCTGAACGATGGGGCAACGTTGGTCTCCCTGATCTCACCCGCGCTGCGCCCGGACCTCGTCGACGAGCTGGCAGAGCGTGACATCACGGTGCTCGCGATGGACGCCGTACCCCGGATCTCCCGGGCCCAGGCCCTCGATGTGCTGTCGTCGATGGCCAACATTGCGGGATACCGCGCGATCGTCGAGGCGGCGAACGAGTTCGGCTCCTTCTTCACCGGCCAGGTGACCGCGGCCGGTTCCGTACCGCCAGCCAAGGTGCTCGTCGTTGGTGCGGGCGTCGCTGGACTCGCCGCCATCGGTACGGCAAAGTCGCTGGGCGCGATCGTACGGGCGACCGACGCGCGACCCGAGGTGGCCGAGCAGGTGGAGTCGATGGGCGCGGAGTTCCTGCCCGTCGAGGTCGGCCAGCAGGAGGTCTCCTCGGACGGCTACGCGAAGGCCACGTCTGACGACTACAACGCCGCTGCGGCAAGGCTCTACGCGGCTCAGGCGCCGGAGGTCGACATCATCGTCACCACCGCCCTGATCCCCGGCCGCCCGGCACCCCGGCTGATCACCGCGGACATGGTCGCGGCCATGAAGCCCGGCTCGGTGATCGTCGACATGGCCGCAGCCAACGGCGGCAATGTGGAGGGCTCCGTCGCCAACGAGCGGGTCGTCACGCCCAACGGCGTCATCATCCTCGGCTACACCGACCTCGCCGGCCGGCTCCCCACCCAGGCTTCGCAGCTGTACGGCACCAACATCGTCAACCTCTTCAAGCTGCTGACCCCGGCAAAGGACGGCCAGCTCGTCGTCAACTTCGACGATGTCGTGCAGCGGGGGATGACGGTTGTCCGACAGGGCGAGAAGACCTGGCCGCCGCCCCCGATCCAAGTCTCTGCGGCCCCTGTCGCCAAGGCGGACAGCAAGGAGGTGGTGACGCCGAAGAAGCGCGTCAAACAGCCACCGAACCCAGGCAGACGGGTGGGCCTGACGATCATCATCTCGACGTTGGCGGCCGGAGTCTTCTGGTCCTCGCCGGAGACGTTCCTCAGCCACTTCATGGTGTTCATGCTCGCCGTCGTCGTGGGCTACTACGTGATCGGCAGCGTCCACCATGCCTTGCACACGCCGCTGATGAGCGTCACCAATGCCATCTCCGGAATCATCATCCTCGGGGCGTTGCTGCAGATGGGCGGTGACCCGAGCTGGATCGTGAAGGCGCTTGCCTTCGTCGCGATCCTTGTCGCGTCGATCAACATCTTCGGCGGCTTCACCGTGACCCATCGCATGCTCAGCATGTTCAAGAGAGGCTGATCATGGGTCTCACGCTCATCCAGGGCTCGTACATCATCTCGGCCCTGCTGTTCATCCTCGCCCTGGCTGGTCTGTCGAAGCACGACACCGCGAGGCTTGGCAACTACTACGGCATCGTCGGCATGGCCTCGGCGCTGATCGTGACGATCGTCGCGACCGCGATCGGTATCAAGTCGGGCGTCATCACCACCCCTGGCGCTGGCATGACCGCGCTCGCCCTGCTCGTCGGGGCCATGGCGATCGGCGGGGTGATCGGCGTCATCGTTGCGATGCGCGTCGAGATGACCGGAATGCCCGAGCTGATCGCAATGCTGCACAGCTTCGTCGGACTGGCGGCGGTGCTGGTGGGCTACAACTCCTACCTGACGCACGGCGGCGAGGGTGACCCGATCCATCTCGCCGAGGTCTTCATCGGTGTCTTCATCGGTGCGGTCACCCTGACCGGCTCGATCATCGCGTACCTCAAGTTGTCGGCGAAGATGAAGTCGGCCCCGCTGATGCTGCCGCACCACAACGTGGTCAACCTTGGCGCGATCGTCGCCTTCCTCGCGATGACCGTCTGGTTCGTGCTGGCGCCGAGCATCTGGCTGCTGCTCGTGATGACCGTGCTGGCACTGGGGCTGGGCCTCCACCTGGTCTCGGCCATCGGCGGCGGCGACATGCCGGTCGTCGTGTCGATGCTCAACTCGTACTCCGGGTGGGCCGCTGCTGCCGCGGGCTTCATGCTGGGCAACGACCTGCTGATCATCACCGGCGCCCTGGTCGGCTCGTCGGGTGCCTACCTGAGCTACATCATGTGTACGGCGATGAACCGCTCGTTCATCTCCGTGATCGCGGGTGGCTTCGGCTCGGACGGCGTCGTCACCGGCGAGGTGAAGGACTACGGCGACCACCGCGAGATCGACGCCGCCACCACTGCTGAGCTGCTCAAGGATGCCAAGACCGTCATCATCACGCCGGGGTACGGGATGGCCGTTGCCCAGGCGCAGTACCCGGTCGCCGACCTCACCGCCAAGCTGCGCGCGCTGGGTGTCGACGTCCGGTTCGGCATCCATCCGGTTGCCGGTCGCCTCCCGGGCCACATGAACGTGCTGCTCGCCGAGGCAAAGGTGCCGTATGACATCGTGCTGGAGATGGACGAGATCAACGCCGACTTCCCGAGCACCGACGTGGTGCTGGTGATCGGCGCGAACGACACCGTCAACCCGGCGGCGCTCGATGACCCAGGCTCGCCGATCGCGGGCATGCCTGTGTTGGAGGTCTGGAAGGCGCGCGACGTCATCGTGTTCAAGCGGTCGATGAACACCGGCTACGCCGGAGTGCAGAACCCGCTGTTCTACAAGGAGAACACCCAGATGCTGTTCGGCGACGCCAAGCAGCGGGTCGACGACATCCTCAAGGCGCTGTAGCTCGGGCGTCGTCGCCCGTACCAAGGGCCCGCTCCGACGCGGGGGAGTTCAGCTGTTTCAGCACTACGATGACTCCGTGAACGGGGGGCGGAAGAGGGGGCGTTCGCTGCCCCTTGCTGTGGCTGTGCTCGTCAGC
>DAOOHL010000120.1:0-8454 GCA_035416185.1 Propionibacteriaceae bacterium
CCAACGCGTTCGGCTTCTGGGACTGGGTCGGCGGCCGCTACTCGGTCGACTCGGCGGTCGGTACGGCTGTCGCGGTGGCGATCGGGCCCGAGCGGTTCGCCGAGTTCCTCGACGGGTTCCACGTCATCGACCGCCACTTCGTCGAGGCGCCGCTGAGTCAGAACGTGCCGGTGCTGATGGGCATGCTGAACATCTGGTACGTCAACTTCTTCGGTGCGAAGTCGCACGCGGTGCTGCCGTACGCCCAGTACCTGCACCGCTTCGCCGCCTACCTGCAGCAGCTGACGATGGAGTCGAACGGCAAGGGCGTACGGGCCGACGGCCAGCCCGTGACGACCGACACTGGCGAGGTGTTCTGGGGGGAGCCCGGCACGAACGGACAGCACGCGTTCTACCAGCTGATCCACCAGGGCACCCAGCTGATCCCGGCCGACTTCATCGCGATGGTCAACCCGGCGCATCCGATCAAGGACGGCGACGTCGACGTCCACGAGCTGTTCCTGGCCAACTTCTTCGCCCAGACGAAGGCGTTGGCGTTCGGCAAGACGGCCGACGAGGTACGGGCCGAGGGCACCCCCGAGGCGATCGTTCCCGCGCGCGTCTTCAAGGGCAACCGGCCGACGACGTCGATCATGGCCCCTGCCCTGACCCCGTCGGTGGTGGGCCAGCTGATCGCGCTGTACGAGCACATCACCTTCGTCCAGGGCGCGGTCTGGGGCATCGACTCGTTCGACCAGTGGGGGGTCGAGCTCGGCAAGCAGCTCGCCAACCAGATCGCCCCGGCCATCTCTGCTGACGACGCGGCGTTGGCGGCCCAGGACTCGTCGACGAGGTCGCTGATCCAGTACTACCGACAGCACCGTACGAGCTGAGCCCCGCTCTGGCCCCGGCTCGGCTTGATCGGGGTGGCTAGGTTGCGGATGTGACTCGATCGGCGTCGAAGCGTGGCCCCGGCTGGCGCGCGTTCCACGCCGTCGTCCTGCTCGGTGTGGGTCTCGCGGTCGTCGTCGTCGGCGGCCCGGTCGTCTACCAGCGGGTGATGTCGGCGGGCCTGATGTACAAGGTGGAGACAGTCCCCGTACGGGATGTGGCGTTGATCCTGGGCGCTGGGGTGGAGCCGAGCGGGCGACCTTCTCCGTACCTCGCCGCTCGACTCGACATCGGCTATGAACTGTTCAAGACGGGCAAGGTACGGGCGATCCTGGTCACCGGCGACCACGGCGAGAAGTACTACAACGAGCCTGAGGCAATGCGGCGCTACCTGGTGGCGAAGGGTGTGCCCAACGAGAAGATCGTGTCCGACTATGCGGGTTTCGACACGTACGCGAGCTGTGTCCGGGCTGATCGGATCTTCGGCACGCGCAGCGTGACGGTGGTCACCCAGACGTACCACCTCGCTCGCGCCTTGGCGACCTGCCGCACGCTCGGGATCGATGCGGTCGGGGTGGGGGATGACTCGGTCAAGGCCCTGGCTCCAGACGTGTGGCGGCGGGGGCAGATCCGTGAGATCCCGGCGGCGATGAAGATGGCGTGGGACCTCGCCAGCCAGCGCGAACCGCTGCTCGGTCCGAGGGAGACCACCCTCGATAAGGCACTCGGCCGGTAGTCCAGGCGCGAGCCGCAGCGACCGGCGGCCTCGGGATGTTCCGAAAGGCACGATAATCACGGCCGTACGTTGAATGTGGTGCCTTTAGGCACGATAATCACGCCCGTACGTTGAATGTGGTGCCTTTAGGCACGATAATCACGCCCGTACGTTGAATCTGGTGCCTTTAGGCACGATAATCACCGCGGGTTGGTGAATATGGTGCCTTTCGGAACGAGGGAGCGTTAGCCGACCGGTAGGAACGATGGTGAGGTTCGGGACGGGCTCCGTGACCAGCGTCCGGTGGCGCGGGTCGAAGGTGGGAGGATTGACCCATGTCGTCGATCCCGTCGCAGCTGTCTGCCCGTTTCGAGTCGGCCACGGGAGTGGACCCTGAGCTTCGCCCTGCCACGAAGCCCCAGTTCGGCCACTTTCAGACCAACGTCGCGCTGCGCCTCGCCAACGCCGAGAAGTTGAAGCCGCGCGATGTGGCGCAGCGGATCGTCGACCAGGTCGATCTGTCTGATCTTTGCGAGCCACTCGAGATCGCCGGACCGGGGTTCATCAACATCCGCGTGAAGGCGTCGGTGCTGGCGGACGAGGTCACGGCGCTGATCGCCGATCCGGCGGTCGGCATCCAGCCCGCCGCCCAGCCCGAGACGGTCGTGGTCGACTACTCCGCCCCCAACGTCGCCAAGCCGATGCACGTTGGCAACCTGCGGTCGACGATCATCGGTGACTCGTTCGTACGGGTGCTGCGCGCCGTCGGTCACACCGTCGTACCGCAGAACCACATCGGCGACTGGGGCACTCAGTTCGGCATGCTCGTGGAGCAGATCCTCGACGAGGGCACCGACGTGACGACCCTCGACCTCGACGGGTCGGTGGCGCTGTACAAACGCGCCCAGACCCACTTCAAGTCAGACGAGACCTTCGCCGACGCTGCCCGCCGGCGGGTCGTCGCACTCCAGGCTGGCGACCCGGAGACGACCGCGATCTGGCAGGCCCTGATCGACGTCTCGAAGGCAGGGTTCAACCGGGCGTACTCGCGGCTCGGGATCCTGCTGACCGACGCCGACCTGGCTGGCGAGTCGATGTACAACGCGATGCTCCCCGCTGTGGCCGCCGACCTCGAGGCCGCGGGGATCGCGGTCGTCGACCAGGGGGCGTTGTGCGTCTTCCTTGAGGGGGACGATGCGCCGTTGATCGTCCGAAAGGCCGATGGTGGGTACGGGTACGCCGCCACCGACCTGGCCGCCATCCGCTACCGGTTCGGCACCCTGGGTGCAGGACGCGTTGTCTACGTCGTGGGCAACCCGCAGGCGCATCATTTCGACCAGGTCTTCAAGACCGCGCGGTTGGCTGGCTGGGTGCCAGACGGCGGCCGTACGGAGCACATCGGCTTCGGCTCGGTCCTCGGCCCCGACGGCAAGATGCTGCGCACCCGCTCCGGTGAGTCGGTCAAGCTCGACACCCTGCTCGACGAGGCGGAGGAGAACGCCGCGCCGGAGATCGCGATGGCCGCGGTGAAGTACGCCGACCTGTCCAGCTCGCTGCACAAGGACTACGTCTTCGACTCGGCTCGCATGACCGCGACGACGGGCAACACGGGGCCGTACCTGCAGTACGCCCACGCCCGCGCGAGCCGGGTGCTGCGCAAGGCCGAGGGCCCCCTGCCCGAGGCGGTCGAGGTGCTCAACGAGCCAGCCGAGCAGGCGTTGGCGCTGCACCTGACCAAGTACGGCGAGGTCGTCGCCACCTTCGCCGAGGAGCTTGAGCCGCATGCGCTGTGTGGCTACCTGTTTGACCTGGCCACCTTGTTCAGCACGTTCTACGAGGAGTGCCCGGTGCTGAAGTCGGAGGGGGAGGTGCTCCGCTCACGCCTGGCGCTCTGCCTGGCGACCAAGCGAGTGCTCGCTTCGGGCCTCGACCTGCTGGGGATTGTCGCGCCAGAAGCGATGTGAACCCCTGGTCCCGGGGGGCGCAGGAAACTGATACACGAGCGGGAGGGCAGCGCCCAGGACTGGCCCCATGGCCCGGGATCACCCGGACAAGAGCACAGGTCAGCCCACGAGGTTCCGATGGACGAAACTCATATTGCGACAGTGGGCACGTGCGACTGGATTGGGTAGCGTTCGGTCTATGACTGAGGTGCGCACGTACGGTCCGATGGTGCTGCAGATCCATGACTCCACTGAGTCACTCGGGGAGTCGGCTGCTGCGCTCGTTCGCGATGCCATCGTCGCCGCTGTCGCCGAGCATGGTGACGCGCGCGTGATCCTCGCGACCGGAAACTCCCAGTACCCGCTGATGGACGCTCTGGACGGTGTCAACATCCCTTGGAGCAAGGTGACCGCCTTCCACATGGACGAGTACGTGGGGATTGACGCCGACCATCCCGCCTCGTTCCGGCGCTGGATGCGGGAGCGTGTCGAGGAGCGGTTCCAGCCGGCCGCCATGCACTACATCGACGGGAACAACGACGTCGAGGCCGAGATCGCCCGCTACACCGCCTTGCTCACCGAGGATCGGATCGACCTCGTCTGCATGGGCATCGGCGAGAACGGCCACCTCGCGTTCAACGAGCCGTACGCCGCCGACTTCGACACCACCGACTGGGTGACCGAGATCACTTTGACCCCGGAGTCGCGCCGCCAGCAGGTCGGCGAGGGGCACTTCGCGTCGTACGAGGACGTGCCCGCCACCGCTCTCTCGCTCACGATCCCCGCGCTGCTGTCCTCCCCGATCCAGGTCGCGAGCGTCCCGGAGGAGCGCAAGGCGGAGGCGGTCTTCCGTACCGTCACCGAACCCGTCGGCAACCAGTGCCCGGCCACCATCCTCCGGGAGCGGGGCAACGCGATCGTGCTGGTCGACCCTGGCTCGGCGTCCCGGCTGCCGCTGGCCTGAGTCAGGGGCGAACCGGAGGGAACTGGTGTCCTAGCGGTCGGCCCTCCCCGCTGGGAGGAAGCTGGAACGCTGGCGCACCAGTTGCCTCGGCGATGTCAGGCAGGAACTCTACGGACCCAGCGGTCTCCTCAGCTGCAGCATCGCCGCGCCGACCAGGAGGAGTGAGCCCAGGACGGCGAAGCCTGCCGACAGGTCGACGGTCTGCTCGACCGACCGGAAGCTCGTCGGCACGTCGGCGAGGATCTTGTTCAGCTGCTCGGCATCGGCTGCCGCGTGGTACTCACCGCCGGTGATCTTGGCGACCTGCTTCAGGGACTCCTCATCGACGAGGAGGAAGTTGCCACGGCCGCCACCGCCACCACCACCCCCGCCGCCACCGAAGCCGCCGGGGCCGCCCGGTCCGCCCTCGCCCATGCCGCCTGGCACCTGCGACGCCAGGCACGACATCCGGCCCGGGGTCTTGGTGCCGAACCCGATCGGGTAGATCCGGATACCTCGCTCTGCCGCCTGGATCGCAGCCTGAGGAGGGGTGACGCCGCGGGTGTTGGCGCCGTCGGTCAACAGCACGACGATCTCGGGTACGGCCTCAGCGGGCGACGCCGGTGGGGTCTTCTTCGTCATCCCGTCGTCCGGATCACTCGGCTTGACCGCCTCGTTCACCTCGGCGACGGTGTCGATCGACTTCAGGATGGCCGCGCCGATCACGGTGCCGCGGCCGGTCGTCAGCCCGTCGACCGCCTTCAGTAGCTCTGCCTTGTCGTGGGTCGGCGCGACCGCCAGCTGGGCGAAGCCGGAGAAGACCACGAGCCCGATCTTGGTGTCGGTCTTCTGCGCCTTCACGAACGTACGAACCGCCTCCTGCGCCGCGGCCAAGCGGTTCGGCGCGACGTCGGTCGAGCACATCGACCCTGACACGTCGAGCGTCAGGATCACGGTCGCGTTGGTGACGGGCATCATCGTCTTCACCTGAGGTCGAGCTGCGCCGATCCCGAGCAGGATGAGGGCGCCGACCACGAGCCCGACCGGGATGTGCCGCCGCCACGCCCGCTGTCCCGCCGCCGCCTCGCGGACGAGGTCGACCGACGAGTACCGCACCGCCGTACGACGCCCGCGGCGCAGCCGCCACACGTACGCCGCCACCAGCGCTGGCCCCACCAGGGCCGCCACCAACAACCAGGGCTGGTCGAACCTCATCTCAGATCACCCGCCCTGTTCGTACGATCGACCAGCCCGCCCCCGCCGCGACCAGCAGCAACGCCAGGCTGACCACCCAGGAGGTGACCTCGTGGGGCACCTGGCGGATGGTCCACGACAGCTCGATCGCCTCGTACACCGCCCGCAGCCCCGCCTCATCCGATGCCTGGTGGTAGGAGCCGTCCGTCGTCTCAGCGATCTGCCGTAGCAGGCCCTCATCCAGCCGCGTCGAGAGCGTGAAGCCGTCGACCTTGATCTGCGTCCCTGACGGGGTGCCGAGCCCGACGGTGTGGATCCGGATCCCTGCGGTCGAGGCGAGGTCGGCCAACTCCAACGGTTCTGGACCGCCGGTCTCCTCGCCGTCGCTGAGGATCACGATGGTGGAGCCGCCGTACCAGCCGATGTCCTGCTCGGTGCCGTCGGTCAGCTGGATGTTCTTGCTGGCGATCGCCGAGATGCCCGCGATCAGCCCTCGCCCGACCGACGTCGACCCGGACGGCTGCAGCCGCTTGATCGCGGCCGTGACGGCGGTCTTGTCGAGGGTGGGGGTCTGGGTCACCATCGCCACCGCGCCGAACGCGACGACCCCGACCTTGACGTTCTCCGGCTGCTGCTCCACGAACGCAAGAGCCGCCGCCTTGGCGGCATCGAGCCTGGTCGGAGCGATGTCGGGAGCCGTCATGGAGGTTGACACGTCGAAGGCCAGCACGACCGTACCCTCCCGCCTCGGCTCCGGAACCGTCGCCGTCGGCCGCGCCATCGCCCCCAGGGCGAGAGTCACGCCGAGCAGCATCAGCACCGGCGCCACCCACGCCCGGCGGGCAGGGGTGACTGGCACGAGCCCCATCGCTGCGTACTCCGCCCGTCGCTTGGCCTGGTCGCGGAGACGTCTCCCGTACAACCAGACGAGCACCGGCACGAGGGCCAGTCCGAGAAGGGCATACGGCCAGACGAACGTCACGCCGCTCATCACCGCACCGCACGAGCGAACAGCCGACCCGAGGCCCGCCGCGAGCGCAGAGCCGCGATCCGGGTGAGGGCGAGCACCATGTCATCATCGGTGCCGACGTGGTGCAGCTCGGCGCCGGCATGGGCGACGGCCGCCGCCAGCGAGGAGCGACGACCCTCGACTGCCGCGGCCAGCCGCGCCCGGAAGCCGGGGTCGTTGGTGTCGACGAAGATCTGCTCACCGGTCTCGGCGTCCTCGACGTAGACCAGCCCGACGTCAGGCAGGTCGTGCTCACGCGGGTCGCTGATCTCGATGCACACGACGTCGTGGCGCCGGGCGAGGCGGCCGAGGTGGTCCTCCCAACCGGGCTTCGACTGGAAGTCGGAGACCACCAGCACCAGTGAGCGACGCCGGATGATCCCGTCGGCATGCCGCAGCAGGGTCGCCAGGTCGGTGGTGGTGTGGGTCTCGCTGCGGGGTGGGTCGAGCAGGGTCTGCGCGATCCGCAGCACCTGCAGCCGGCCAGCGCCTGGCGGGACGGTCTTCTCGAGGCGGTCTCCGTACACGAGGGCCCCGACCCGGTTGCCGCCGCGCGCCAGGACGTACGCCATGGTCGTCGCCAGCTCCGTCAGCACCCGCGCCTTCGTACGGTCGACCGGTCCGAAGCCCATCGACGCCGAGTGGTCGAGCAGCAGCCAGCAGGTCAACTCGCGGTCCTCGAGATACTCGCGAACGTACGGGGTGTCCATCCGGGCGGTGACGTTCCAGTCGATGAACCTGAGGTCGTCGCCGGGGGTGTACTCGCGCAGGTCGGCGACATCGAGCCCCTGCCCGCGCGAGGTGGTGCGATGGTCGCCCTGCAACAGCCCGTCGAGCCGCCGGACGACCCGCCACTCGAGCCGCCGCAGCATCCGTTGCGGGGTCAGACCGGGGGGCCGGTCGGTGCCGGGAGAAGCGGTCATGAGATCTCTTCGGGAGCGGTGAACCCTTCGACAGGCTCAGGGACCGAACCACGCGTGCCGGTGTACCCCTCGACAAGCTCAGGGTCCGAACCGACCGGGGCCGGGCGGCGGTACGGGGAGTCGTCCTCGTCAGGCGCCTGGGCGGAGGCACGAGTCCCCGAGCTTGTCGAGGGGCCGGTCACCAGACCACCGGAGCGCGACTCCCGTACCACCACATCCGGCACCGGGACGGCGTCGATGATCGGGGCCAGCAGGTCGTCGGCGGTGAGGTCCTCGGCGAGGGCCTCGTACGACAGCACCATCCGATGCCGCATCACGTCGTACGCGAGCTCGGCCACATCGGTCGGCAGGAGGAAGTCGCGTCCGCGCAGGTAGGCCAGCGCCCGGGCGGCGAGGATCAGGTTGATCGAGGCGCGCGGCGAGGCGCCGTACGTGAGGAAGCGGGCCAGGTGTCCCTGCCCGACCGACTCCGGGTTGCGGGTGGCGATGACGAGCGCGACGGCGTACGAGATGACCGACGGGTCGGCGTACACCCGCGAGGCCTCGTCCTGGAAGCGCTTCAGGTCCTCCAGCGACAGCACCTGTTCGGTCCGTACCGACGGCGCGGTCATCCGCTCGACCACCACGAACTCCTCAGCCGGGGTTGGGTAGCCGATCACCACCTTGAGCATGAACCGGTCGACCTGCGCCTCAGGCAGGGGATAGGTGCCCTCGGACTCGATCGGGTTCTGCGTCGCCATGACGAGGAAGGGGTCGGGGGCGGGGTACGTCGTCCGGCCGATCGTCACCTGCCGCTCCTGCATCACCTCGAGCAGGGCCGACTGCACCTTCGCGGGCGCCCGGTTGATCTCGTCGGC
>DAOOHL010000121.1:0-8450 GCA_035416185.1 Propionibacteriaceae bacterium
CGCCGTGGCGGCGATCCCCGTACACTCACTCCGGCAGCCGGAGTGGTGGAATGGCAGACACGCGGGATTTAGGTTCCCGTGCCGCAAGGCGTGAGGGTTCAAGTCCCTTCTCCGGCACCGGCAATTGCGTATCCACAAGGGGATATCCTTGGTCAGTCGATGAACGAAGCCTGCAACTGCCCTGGTGATGGTAGATCGAGATGGTCAAACAGCGCCGAGCTCGCGTTCGGCTCGCGCTATGCGCTCGGGGACGTCGCCGCTGCGGCGGAAGTGTCCCTTGCAACGGCATCGCGGGCCCTGTCGACCCCAGGCAGGGTCAGTCTGGAGACTGTGGCTCGCGTACGCAGGTCGCCGATGATCTGGGGTATCGGTCACAGCTGCATGGAGATCGAGTCGATCGCGAAGGCATCCCGGTGGTGGTCCTCGTCACAGGTGGGCGGTCACAGTCGCGCCACATAGGTCGCCAGCTCGATGATCGCCGAGCCAGCCGGCGTGCCTCCACAGTGGGTGACAGAGCGGTCCTCGGTCGGGCCGTTGGGCCAGTGCACCCGTACCGAGGTGATGGGGCTGTCGCTGCACATCCCACGTTCCTTCGGCTCGGCCAGGACCTTGCGCGTCAGTCGATCGACCTCGGCCCGCTGACCAGTCGAGATCTGCTTGGTCGTCGAGGTGGGCGTGGTCGACCCCTGCCGAGGTTTGGTGAGCACCTCCAGCTCCGTACCACGTAGCGTGTAGATGGTGCCGCCTTGTGATCCCGCCACGCTGTAGTTCATGGCCGAGACCTGGATCGTCGCGCCAGCCGGGTCCTTGGTGAACAGCGAACAGCCGGTGGCTACCGCCAGGGTCACAGCCAGCGGGATGGTCAGGAGAGCTCGACGCCGCATCCGGCCACGGTGTCACACGGGAGGTTCGCAGCGGGCGACTACAACAGCGCTCAGACCTTCAGGTCCCGCCTCAGCTTGTCGACGTGGCCAGTCGCGCGAACGTTGTACTGCGCCAAGGCGATCGTGCCCTTGCCGTCATCGGCCAGGTCGACCACGAACGTCGAGCGGATCACGCCCTGAACGGCCTTGCCGTACAGCTGCTTGGTGCCGTACGCCCCGTACGCATTCAGCACGTCCTTGGCAGGGTCGGCGAGCAGCGGGAACAAGATGCCTTCCTGCTCACGGAACGCGGCGAGCTTCTCGACGGGGTCCGGCGAGATGCCGAGCACGGTGTAGCCGGCCTTGTGCAGGTCGTCCATGGCGGCGGTGAAGTCGACAGCCTGGGTGGTGCAGCCAGGGGTCAGGGCGGCGGGGTAGAAGTAGACGATCACGCGCCCCGGACCGTACGACGCGAGCGAGACGGGCTTGCCATCAGCGTCGGGGAGGGTGAAGTCGGGGGCAGCATCGCCCACCTGCAACTGAGTCGACATGCGGAAACCCTAGTGGTCGCGAGGTGGCATAGTGGGCACGTACCAGGACGGAGGACACATGGCCGCGACGAACACCGACGTCACCATCGCCGAGCCCGAGCGCACCCAGGCCCAGATCGAGAATGACCTCGGCCGGGCCAAGCGTCGCCTGATCGAGAACCTCGATGGCCTCGTCGCTGAGGCGCACCCGCGGGCCGTGGCGTTCCACGTCAAGGAGGACGCCAAGGCCTTCGCCGAGACGCAGTTCGAGGAGGCGAAGCAGCAGGTCAAGGACCAGTACGGCTGGCGCGTCGACCGCCTCGTCATGGTCGGCGGCGCGGTGCTGGGCGCGGTCACCTTCCTGCTTGTCGTACGGGCGCTGTCGAAGCGTGCCCAGCGGTCGTGAGCGACACCCCGGCTGCTGACGGGGAGCTCGGTACGGCCGATCTTCCCATCCGGATGCTGCACGACCGTGTGCTCGTCAGCGTCGACAAGGATGCTGCCGAACGCCGTAGTGGCGGCGGCATTCTGATCCCTGCGACGGTACAGATGGGCCGTCGGCTGACGTGGGCCAAGGTCGTGTCGGTCGGGCCGAACGTCCGTACGGTCAAGGTCGACGACCGGGTGCTCTTCGATCCCGAGGACCGGGCCGAGGTCGAGTTGCGCGGAGCGACGTACGCCCTCATGCGGGAGAAGGATGTTCACGCGGTCGCCGCCGAACGCCTCCAGGACGGTCGTACCGGCCTCTACCTGTAGCACCGACCCGCCACGAGCAGCGTACGGACCAGCCGCGACAGAGCCCGTTCGTCGGCGTAGTGTGACGGCGGAGAAGGCGTTCGGAGGCGTCGGAAGGAGCTGGCCGGTGGAGGTTGTCGCTGCGCTCGCCTCCGACGTGGGCCGATGGCGCCAGATCAACGAGGACTCCGGCTATGTGGGCGAGTCGATGTGGGTCGTAGCCGACGGGATGGGTGGTCACGCCGCAGGGGATGTGGCGTCGACGATGGCGCTGGAGGTTGTCCAGACCCTCGACCAGCGCGGCGGGATCTCCATCGCCGATCTCCATGAGGTCGTCGCCGAAGCGTCGCGAGCGATCAGGGCGTACGGCTCTCAGCACCCCGATGCTGCTGGACTCGGCACGACCATCGCTGGCCTCGCAGCCATCGATGTCGATGGCCCACGGTGGGCTGTGTTCAACGTCGGCGACTCCCGCGTCTACCGGCTCCTGGGTGGCCGCCTCGAGCGCGCGACCGTCGACCACACCGAGGTGGAGCAGTTCGTTCAGGCAGGCGTGATCTCCGCCGACGAGGCACGACGTCACCCGGGCCGGAACGTGATCACCCAGTCGCTTGGCTCTGAGCCGCCACCCAGGACGGATGTCTGGGTGCTGCCAGTCACGGCTGGTGAGCGGTTCCTCGTCTGCAGCGATGGGCTGACCGGGGAGCTCTCCGATGACGCTATCCGTGAGGTCTTGACGGCTGCCGACGATCCGCAGGAGGCGGTCGACACGTTGGTCAGGCTGGCCGTCGAGGCAGGCGGCCATGACAACGTCACCGCCTTGGTCGTGGACCCGACGCGGGCCGAAGAAGACGACGACGACAGCGAGCCGACCATCATCCGTCGAGGCCCCTGGACGTCGTGATGACCCACCGCTTCACCTACAGCCCGGGCGCTGCCTCCGCCGTGTGCGTTGGTGACTGGGCTGTGCTGGTCGGCCTCCCGCCGACCCATGGCGTGGTCGGCAGGCTGTACGAAGAGCTGCTCCGCGGAGCGGGCATGGACGCGCTCACTGACCTCCTCGCCAGCACGTACGGCGAGTTCACCGATGTCCTGGTGCTTCACGCCACGGACCCGGTCACGGCCTTCCTGTGGGGCGCCTGCGGCGTGGAGTCGACCGGCGGGGTCAGCCTCACGGGCCACGGCATCGGCGCTGAGCACCAGTTGCCCGGTCTGGTCGGGGGTTGGGTCGGTACGACGGTCGTCCCCTCCGGGCACATGCTGCCCGCCGGCCAGGGGGTCTTCCCGGCCGGAAGGATCGAGAGCACTCCTGTCCCGGTCGCCGCTCCGATCCCCGCTGACGCGACCGCTGGCGCGGCGAGCGGTTCAGCCCCAGCCGCAGCGGTCGCGACCAGCGTCATCCCCGTACCCGCCGCCGCCTCGCCATCCGGCCCGCAACCACCTGTGGCAGCCGCCACACCGCCACCGCCGACCCCGGCTCTGCCGCATCGGCCGACGCAGCAGTCGCTCTTCTCTCCAGCCGGAGCCCCTCTCGCCGGGACCTTCGTGACGCCCGGACAGGCGGGCGCTCCGCAGCCCATCGTGGCTGGCGTCCCGTTCCTCACCTCGCCCAGCGGGCCGCCCTCCTATCCCCCCGCGGCCGAGGAGAACTACGTCCCGGTAGCCCCGCCGCCGATGAGCGGAGCTGACCACCCTCGCCAGTTCGAACTCGACTACACGATGCGGCCTCGCGTGGCGCTGGCCCGCAAGTGCCGCTCTGGTCATGTGAACCCCGCCTACCTCGACGCCTGCCAGACGTGTGGGGGCGCGCTGGGCGGAGCCCCGTACGAGCTGCCACAGCCCAGCCTCGGGAGGCTCGTCATCTCAACCGGCGGGGAGATCCCGCTCGACCAGGACTCGATCCTCGGCCGCAATCCCAAGCTGCCCGCCAACCTGCCTGGCGAGCCGCCCCAGCTGGTGAAGATCGCCGACAGCACCAACGACGTCTCCAACCGCCATCTGCTGGTGCGGGTGGCGCAGTGGCAGGTGATCGTACGGGACCTGGGCTCGACCAACGGGACGGACATCGTGCGCCCCGGCTGGCCACCCGTACCGCTGCCGCGCGACGAGGAGGCTGTCATCGAGCCGGGCACCCAGGTGATCCTGGGCGGTGCCGTCACCCTGACGTACGAGGGCACCGCCTGAGCGCCGCGGGCCAGTCACGCAGGTACTGTCAGGGCAGCTTGGCTTCGCCGTACCGCGACCACCAGAGGTCCCGCATGTGCGTGAGGTCATGGCCCTTGCCGTACCCCAGGATGCTGTCGATCGAGGTTGGCTGGTTGTTGTTGAACGGGCCGATGGGGATCGGCTTCCCGATCGCGTCAGGCAACGAGTCTGCGTAACCACGACCCCAGCGCTCCTGCACCGCTGTCAAGGGGTCATCACCTGCGTAGTAGCGCCTTACCTGACCGTTGTTGGCCTGGTTGACCAACGTCTCTGGGTCCACTCCGTTCTTGTTGGCGATGTAGCGGACAGTCGCGTCACTGACACCAGCGGCGTCATACGTGACGGCCGCATTGCCTGTGTCGAGCGAGGCGATGGCAGCCAAGCGCCCGCCGAGCGAGTGCCCGGTATAGACGACATCATCGCCGTGGCCACTGTTCTGGATCTTCTCGGTCAAGCGGAGCACGTTGCCTGTCTGGGGAGACATCGTTCCACCGCCAACGGCGTCCTCAACTGCGTCCGGAATCGGCTTGTGGTCGACTGCCCCCGTGCCAGCGAAGGCGATCACATATCCGCCGTCCTTGTCGACGAACACCTCAGCCATGAACCCGTTCGCGTCCGTCAGGTCCGCGCGTGTGAGGCCCAGCGCGGCCAGGTCAGCGTCGGTGGCACGGCTGTACCCGGCAGGCACGGGCTTGTTGGGGTCGATTGCCTGGTTCAGGTCGATCAACGGACCGTCCATCGCGCGGGGCCCGGACCCCGCGAGCGTCTCACCGTACGTTCCGTCTCTGGGACGTTCACTGTGCGTTCTCGGATCATTCTGGCCACGGAGCAAGGCAGCGGCCCGCGTGGACCGTACGCCTGCTCCGCTGATCTCCCCGACCACCGCGACCATGTTCTCGACGTAGCGCTTGACGAACGCGTGCACCTCACGGAGGATCTGGCCGACCCGGCCCAGCGCCCAGTTCACGAAGTTGTTGAAGGCGGCCCGGATGCGCGCCTTGGCCTCCTCGATGCCGCGGCGGGCTCCGTCGGCGCCGCCGCCGAACATGCCGCTGAAGAAGCCGCCGACCGCGCCGGCGAAGCCACCTCTGGACCAGCCGTCCCGCATGCCGTTCCAGGCTCCCGACGCGGCGCCACTGACGGTGTTGCTGACGACATCCCAGCCGCCCATGGCCAGCGAGACGCCCATCTGGGCGAGGAACCTGATCGCCATCCTGACCAGTTCGGCAGCGAGGTTGCAGACGAGCTGGATCACGCCGCGCTTGGCTGAGGCCTGCTGGCCAGCCAGCTCGAGGTGACGGCCGGCGGAGAAGACCAGTACCCCTGCGACTGCATCGGTGGCCAGGCCTGCCGCCTGAGCGCGGGTGTCGAAGGCCTGCGCGCCGGGACCTTCCCAGCAGTCCCGCGCACGGGAGCGGGTGTCGGCCACGAAGGTCGCCTGGTACTTGACCGTGGCCGCGGTCTTGACCAGCTGCCCGATGTGGGCGCCGATCGCGCTGGAGTCACCCGTCAGCGACGTCATCACCTCGTGGAAGCTGCGGAGCGCGTGGAGGATCCACGTGTTGAACGGCTCGGGCAGCATGCCACCCGCGAGCTGGTCGGTGTTGACGATCTCGTCGATCACCCGGTCGATCGCGATCGCCCCGGCACCTCGGGCGTAGCCGCCGAGGCTGCCGCCGCCAGGGTTGTTGCCCAGGATGCTGGCTGCCTGCGTGATCTGAGCCGTGGTGGCAGTCATCGCAGCATCCCCTCGATCGCGGCGCGGACGAGCCTGACCAGGTCGTCCTCGTTCTGCGTGTAGCACCGACCGGTCTCGTTGAGTTGGTCGGAGATTCCCCCGTACAGCTCCGACAGCGCCTGGATCAGGTCGTTGCTGGCCGTGGTCGTCGATGGCTCGCAGTCTGCGGCGGCGCTGCCGACGAGCTGGCCGTACATCGCCGGATTCGGTACGGGGATCGAGGTCCCCGACAGCGATCCTGAGGCTGGTTGGAGGACGAGGGCGGCCTGCTGCAAACCACTCGGGGAGACCTGGAACGTCGTCATAGGGTTCCTTCCAGTTGGCTCGTGATCGCGTCCTCGATCTCGGCGAGGGCCTGGCGGTAGGCGGCCATCACATCGTCATCGAGAGGGATTCCCGCCTCGAGTGCCGAACGCGTGACGGTCGCATCGACGATGATGCGCATGCCGTTGACGCTGATGCTGACGTCGTCGACCGTCGCTGTACGGGTGAGGTCGGCGACTGGGGTGGTGAGCGTACGGGAGTGCTGCAGCATGCGCTCCATCCGTGCGCGCGCCTCATCCTGTTCTGGCGCGATCGGTCCCGAAGGTTGCGGGGTCGTGATCAGGCCCGGCACCTCGGCGGCTGCGTTGGCGGGACGGCGCTGGGCGAGGGCCTCGGAATAGGCGTCGCCAAAGCCGATCCGCCACCGGCCAGGGTCGATGACGCCGCCGGTGAAGACGGCTGAGAGCAGTATTCCGGCCCCGTCGACGGTGACCGTCACGACGTCGTTCGACACTGTGGCGGCGCCGTTCAGGTTCGCCTGTCCCATCCGGGCGCTCTCGTCGGTGAAGCGCCGTGCGTTGTGTTCGAGGTTCGCCAGAACCCGATCGATGGCAGCGGGCATGAGTTGAACCTAGGCTGTGATGGGGCCAGTTGGGTCGCGTTTCGCCCCCCGGGCGATGGACCCCGGAGACGCAAAGAGCCCCGACCTGGGTCGGGGCTCCTGCTCGAGTACACCGCCAGGGATTTGAACCCTGAACCCGCTGATTAAGAGTCAGCTGCTCTGCCGTTGAGCTAGCGGTGCGCGCCGGTCAACTATAGGCCATCGGCGCCGGGGCGCGCGAATCGACGCCTCAGGCCCGTACGGCAGCGATGCGCTGGCGGCGAAGCTCCTCGACCTCTGGGCTGGGGAGCGGGTCGAGGGTGCGGCCCAGGGCGAGCTCCAGCAGATGGTCGGCGAGGTCGGGGTTGCGGGCGAGAACCGGGCCGTGCGGGTACGTGCCGATCACCGTGCCCTGCACCGCGCCCTCGAGGCCACCGTGACCGTTGCCGATGCCTTTCTCCACGATGCCCAGTGGCATCGCAGCAGGGCCCAGGCTCGTGTAGCCACCGTGATTCTCGAAGCCGGTGATCAGGGACTGGGAGCCATCGGGGCGGGTCCATCTGGTGAGGATCTCGCCGACCGCCCGCTTCTCACCGCGGCGAGTCTGCACATCGAGCAGGCCGAGGCCCTCGACGACCTCGTCGCGGTCGCCAACGGTGAAGGTCGTACCGCAGATCTGGAAGCCGGCGCAGACGGCAAACAGCACGGCGCCACGATCGACAGCAGAGAAGATCCTCCCGTCCTTCCTCAGGGCGTTGACCGCGGATACCTGTGCCTGGTCCTCGCCGCCGCCGAGCAGGTAGACGTCACCATCGGCGGGTACGGGATCTCCGGGCTCAACCACGGTGAGGGTGGCGTCGATGCCGCGCCACTGCAGCCGCTTGACGAGGACGGCGGCGTTTCCCCGGTCGCCGTAGATGCCGAGCAGCGACTGGTAGACCAGCACGATCGACGCGCTCATGCGAGGCCTCCGAGCTTCCGCAGCCGCTGGAACGGGGTGTACGTGGCGATCACGTCGACCGGTTCTGCGTGGCCCCTCAAGGCCTCGGCAAGGTCCGGGATCACCGTGTGCGCGACCTCCCCGTACGCCAGCCTGACGGCCAGGTCCTGAGCGCGTGGGCCGGTGACGACGACCGTACGCCCGGCCAGCTGTTCGTAGTCGACGTCCCACAGCCAGGAGACGTCCTTACCGTCGGCGGCCGCGGAGTCGATGGCCAGGATCACCGTCTCGGTGTCGGTCAGCGGGATCGACTCGGCCCAGCCCGCAGGGTTCTTGGCGAGCAGGAGCCTCGCCGTCGTGCCTCCGATGTTAGCGGTGGCGTAGCGGCCCGCGGGCGAGGTGACGGTTCCCATGCCGGCGATGGCGGTCTCGGCGTCAACGCCCAGCTCTGCGGCCGCGGCGAGTGCGCACGCGGCGTTGGAGACGTTGAACGAGCCTGGCACCTGAAGGTTGAGGTAGTGGGTCGTGCCGTCGGGCAGGTTCACCGAGTCCTTGCCGACGACGTAGGTGGCGG
>DAOOHL010000122.1:0-8217 GCA_035416185.1 Propionibacteriaceae bacterium
GCAGGTTCGCGAACACCGGCCCGAGCGCGGTCTCGAACTCACCGGTCTTCTGGTTGAACAGGCGAGTCCCCACGACGTCGGCTGGCACCAGGTCGGGGGTGAACTGGATGCGCTGGAACTGCCCGCCCATCGTCGCGGCGAGGGTTTTGATCGCCATCGTCTTCGCCAGTCCGGGTACGCCCTCGACCAGCAGATGCCCGCGCGCCAGGAGGCAGATGGCCATCCGTTCGAGCAGCACGTCCTGGCCGACGATCGTGCGCTTGACCTGGTACATCGCCTGCTCGAGCGGGTGGGTCATCGGTCTGATCCTGTTCGTGAGGGTTCGGGGCGGGTGTTCGTACGGCTACTGCGGCGGCGCACCGGCGGCACCGCCGGCATTGGCGATGGGGGCGGCGAACCCGATGCCGATGAAGTGAGCGTCATCGCCAGGGTTGGCCAATGCGCTGACCACGCCCACGACCTCGCCGTTGCGGTTCAGCAGCGGACCGCCCGAGTTGCCGGGGTTGACCGCCGCGTCGATCTGGATCATGTCCTTGAGTGCGGGCCCGGTCTTCGGCGAGAGCGTCCGACCGGTCGCGGAGACCACGCCAGCCGACATCGACATGGTCAGGCCGAATGGATGGCCGACGGCATAGACGGGGTCGCCGACCCGTACGCCGCCGCCCAGAACTGCCGGGATGACCAGCGCAGGCAGCTGCTCGACGCTGAGCACGGCGATGTCGTGGACCGCGTCGACGTTGGACAGCCGAGCGGTGGACTGCGTCCCGTCGGCGAAGTGGACGGTGATTCGAGGCGAGCCCGCGATCACGTGAAGGGCGGTCAGGATCGTGCCGTCGTCCTTGACGATCGTGCCTGCGCCGGAGCCGGTGTCACGCCCGGCGGTGGTGCCGGTGGTGATCAGCACGACCGACGGCCGGATCGCCTCGTACACCGCCTGCCCCTCCGGCGGCTGCTGCGCCTGGGCCTTGCGTTCGGCCTCAATGCCCTTCGCGACGGCAGTGTCGACGTCCTTCTGGGTCAGCGGTACGGGTGCAGGCGGTCGGGTCAGCCCGTACGACAGCAGTCCGCCGATCATCACCACAGCCGCGAGCATCCCGACGAGCTGGCGGCGGGTGTAGGTACGGAGCTTCGCCGCAGCCGACTCCCGGATCACGCGGGTACGGGAAGGTAGCCGGTCCAGATCGGACGCTGAAGGGTCGGCCGAAGGGGGCGCCAGGAGCGACTGCTTGCGCGCGGTCGTGTCCGCAACCGGGTCGCTTGCCGTGGCCGGAGCGGCGAGCAGGGAGAGCTTCCTTACGGCTGCGGGATCGGTGACGGCGACCGGGGCCGGAGTTGACTGGTCGGCCGAATGTTCCGCCGCGAGGGCAGCGAGCAACGCCTGCTTCCGCGCGGCCTCCTTGGCCGCGGCACCTAGCTCGCTCTCGGGCTCCGGCATTCCGTCAGCGTAAGGTCCGCCCGCCGGGCGTGAACAGAGGGTTGAAAGGATCCACAGCGAAGCCACAGGGTGGGCACAGGGACCGGGTCTGCCCCGATCCGACCGGGTGACCCGTCGCTCGATGACGGCAGATCGTCACCCTTCACCTGATGCGCCGTCACGGTCCGGCTGGCAAAGTGGTGCTCTGACCACCTCCAGCCTCACGGACGGAAGGACCTGATCGTGGACCGCTCAGATCCAGGCCGTGCGCGCGCGGCGAAGACGTACGTTCCTGGCGGGTTTCCGGTGGTCTGGCCACGTCTCGACGAGGCCGTCGCGACCTCGCGCCGGCCCATCGACGTTCTTCAGGTGGCGCGATGAGGCGTTCGATGGTGATGGCGGTCCTTGCTCCTGTGGTGCTGATGAGCGGCTGTGTCACCCCTCCGCCAACGCAGGGGTCGGCTCTTCCGACCACGTCGGCGTCGTCGGCCTCGGTCGAGACGCCCACCTCCGGCACCCAGACAACCGCAACATCGTCGTCCATCACTCCGGCCGTGCCATCACCTCCGGCGGCCACCCCGACAGGAGCTCTGCCCGTGGACCTCAACGCAGCCCTCCGCGATGCGGCCAGGAAGAACGATGTCGCTACGGCGGAACGGCTGATCGACGCTGGCGCCGACGTGAACGCCAAGGACTCAGCCCAGGAGTCGGCCTACCTGCTCGCGACCAGTGAGACCCCCGGTGGAGGCGCGGAGATGCTGGAGCTGTTGCTGAAGCGGGGCGCCAACCTCGACGACAAGGACTCGTACAACGGCACCGGCCTCATCCGCGCTGCCGACCGTGGGTTCTTCCACATCTGCGGGGTGCTGCTGCGGGCCGGCATCTCGAAAGACCACGTCAACCGGCTCAGCTGGCAGGCGATCCACGAGGCGATCTGGCTAGGCAAGGGTGGCGAGACGCACACCGCGACGATCCGGGTGCTGGTGGCTGGCGGGGTTCAACTGGACCGACCCGACGGCACTGGCCGTACCCCGTTGGCGATGGCGCAGCAGCGGGGACCCGCCACCGCGGTCGACCTGCTGGAGAAGGCTCGGCAGCCGTACGCCGGCGACCCCAGTGCGAACCTGCTCACCGCCGCCGCGAAGGGTGATGCGAACGGCGTCGCTCTCGCGCTGCGGGCAGGGGCCAACATCGAGGCGATCGATAGCAACCGTCGTACGGCGCTGCTGCTGGCCGTGACGAACAACCACGTTGCCGTCGCGCAGGTGCTCGTCGCGATCGGCGCCTCGCCGAACGCCCTCGACGCCCAGCACGACACGCCATGGCTCGTCACGGGCGTGACGGGCAGCGTCGAGATGCTGGAGGCGTTGTTGCCGGCCCACCCGGACATGACGATCAGGAACCGGTACGGCGGCATCTCGGTCATCCCGGCGGCTGAGCGCGGCCACGTGGACTACGTACGGCGGGTGGTGCAGACCGGGATCAACGTGAACCACGTCAACGACCTGGGCTGGACCGCGCTGCTCGAGGCGGTGATCCTCGGCGACGGCGGGCCGCGGCACCAGGAGATCGTACGGATCCTGCTGGCTTCTGGAGCTGACCGCACGATCGCCGACAAGAACGGCGTCACGGCGCTGCGGCACGCGGAGCAGAAGGGCTACACGGCTATCGCAGCGCTTCTGCGCGCGTGAGCGAGGAAGACGACTCCTACTGCGAGAGCAGTCCAGGCTCTTCCCCGTCCGTGGGCAATCGTTTGACACGACTACTCGGCGCCCGCACCATGGGCTCATGACTGACGGTCCTTCGACAGGTTCAGCGACCCGAGCGGGCACCCGGGGTGCCGCTCGCTGGCTGATCTGCCTGGTGATCGGCAGCATCGCCGTGCTCCTTCCCGGCTGCACCCGATCGGCGACCGGGGCGCCGGCCGCGCCGAGCCCGGTCAAGTACTCGGTCGTCAGCAGCGCGCCGAGCACTCAGCCGGACTGCACCCTCTGTATGGCCCCGGGAGCATCGAAGGCTCCGGACGCCTCGGCCGACCTGCTCACCGCCGCTGGCACGGGCGATGGTGCTGGCGTGACCAGAGCACTCGGGGCAGGCGCGAGCGCGGACGCCGCGGACGATCAGGGTCGTACCGCCCTCATTCGCGCAGTCGCGCTGGGCGACGGGTCGACCACCTACCAGGACGTGGTCACGCAGCTGCTCACGGCAGGCGCGTCGCGGACGGTCGCCGACAAGGCTGGCCTGACCGCGCTCCAGCATGCCGAGGCCAAGGGCTACGCCCCGATCGTCGCGCTGTTGCGGGCTGCCTGACCGCTGCCTCAGCGGAGATCTGATCCGCTCGCCGGTCACGTCTGCTCAGCGCTGGTGGTACCGGAGGATCGGCGACTCTGGCACGACAACCGGACCGGTCCGTCGCTCCCGTCGTGAGTGGCCAGACCGCCCTTAGGGTCGGATCCACGTCCAAACCCGCTTCTCGATGGCTCCAGGCGGGTTGGGCAATCGTTGTCACGCCCATCGAGAAGCGGATTGTGACCGGATCAGGCCACGAGCAGGCTCCCGGGTGCGGCCACTGCGGGTGCGGCCGAGGTCGGCGAGTTCCGTGTGACCGTGCTGCTCCTCCGTCGACCACTCACTCGGGTGGGTAGGCCGCCATCAGCCGATCCCAGGTTCCCGACGGGAGCGAGACGACGACGCCATGCTTCGTGTTCGGTGCGAGCTGAAGGTCGTCGGCAGGCACGGGGTACCAGACGCCTGAGTCGATGTCGTCTGTCGTCAGCGGGACATATCCCTGCGGGAGGACCGAGTACTGGTCGACCCACAGGTACCAGCGGCCAGTGCTGTGGTCCTGGAAGACCAACGGGCCCTCAACGCCCTCGTACAGGTCGCCGGCGATGCTGGTCGCCACTGTGACGTAGTCGTCGGAGTCGATCCCCGTACCCACCTCGTGGAAGAGGTTGGACGGACCGTACGAGGTCTCCGCCTTGGAGAACCGGTGAACCCGGCCGTTCGCCAGGGCGATCGTGGTGTCGATCACCGGAGCTTGGCGGTCGATCAGTACGACCGGCTCGGTGAACGTTCGGAAGTCCCGCGTGCGGGCGAGCAGGATGCGGCTGTAGGAGTCCGCCTCGTGGTTGACGTCGGCGGCGTCGTACAGGCAGGACGACCAGTAGACGAGGTACTCACCCGTGGCCGGGTCATAGGTCGACTCGGGAGCCCATGCCATGCCTGCGGTCGGGGGAGCGACCTCGGCGAGCCAGGGCTGCGACCAGGCGACGAGGTCGTCGGAGTGCCACACGACAAGGCTGCGACTGCCGTGGCGGCGGTGATGGTTCCAGTCGACGACGTCCGTCGGCCAGATCTTCAGGTCGGTCGCGATCAGGAACCAGCCGTTGTCGCCGTGGACGAGGTGCGGGTCTCGTACGCCCGTTGTCCCCAGCTGCGACTCCAGCACCGGCTCGCCGCCGTTGGCGAGCTTCCAGCGAAGCGGGGTGTCACCGTCACTGAGCGAGAAGTAGATCTTCTCCTTGTGGCCGCGCCGGTCCTCGATGAAGTGGACGAGAAGGTAGCCGTACGGGGAGTCGGTCATGGGGTCATCCTGTCGTGCGAGGGCGGTAACCGCTCCGGAACCTAAGGTTCCGCGGAGCTGATCGGGTCGCTGGGCGGCGGATGCCCATCGTCGCCCTCGACCCCCCTCCCGCCGACTCGGAAGGTCACCCTTCTTGGGGGCCTGCGGGGTCCATGCCTTGCCGGGGGGCGTGGTGGTGGTGGGGGGCGTGGCTAACCGCTCACGGGCGTGGAGGGCCTCGCTGGAGGGAGGAGACCCTGCGCGTGGGTGAGCACCTAGCTACGCCACCGACACTTCTGCTGGGCGATTGGCCGAGTTCTTGCCGCTAAGTGGTGGCCCTAGTCAGGGGCCTCGCCCCTGGAGCGAGACCCTCGCCCTAGGCCACCGCTTAGCAACAGCGTCAGCGACTACCAGACCTTGATCGTCTGCTTGCCGCCCTTCAGCGCAGCCAGAGGACCCGCCACACCCGTCGCAGGCTTGGTCGCACCGACCAGGTCCTTGCCAAGGTCGATCGGACCACCGTCGCGGGCCTCGAACTCGGCATCCGGGAACCGGACCCGGCCGAGGTCCGCCGTGGTGGGCACAGCCACCGAGTGCGAGCCGAAGGAGTCCGGCAGCGTCAAGGTCAGCTCGACACCGTTCTCGCCGTTCGTCACCGCGATCGCGGGATCGCCAGCCTCGACCAGCGCGCCCTCCTCGCGATCGAACGCCGTCGCGCCGTACAAGTACACGTTCGAGCGCATCCAGACCGGCTGCTTCTTGCCCGGGAAGATCGCGTGGTCACCGGGCAGCGAGGCCTTGATGGTCTCGACCCACTCGTCCCACGAGGTCGGATGCCCGTCGTACATCGCCGTCCCGTACCCGATCTTCGTGATCTCGGCGAACGGCTTGCCCAGGGCACCATCGGGGTACGCGGCCTCGTCGTCACTCGCGTCGCCGCCGTGGCCGACGAAGATGTTGCCGACCCAGCGATCGTCGCCGGCATAGATGACCGCGTAGCCGGAGACCTCGGTCGAGTGCGGGTAGTGGTACGGGGTCGCGCGGTCCATGACCGACTGGATCCGGACGGCTCCACCGACGAGGTTGTTGACGTACGCACCGCCCTGGCTGAACGACTCGATCGCGGCCGGTGAGGCCAGCACGTTGTGGTCCACGACGTGCGGCCCATGGGAGACCTCGACGAAGAGGTCGCGGCAGTTGTCGTGCATGACATTCGACGACACGCGGGTGCCCTGGGTCTGCCAGTCGAGCCAGACGCCGAGCGTGCAGTGGTGGATGTGGTTCCGCTCGATCACCGTGTCGATGGCGGCGTGGAGCTTGATGCCCGCGATCTCGTGGCCGAAGTACTCCCGCTTCGTTGCGATGTGGTGGATGTCGTTGCCGTAGATGTCGGAGAACACACACCCGAGGTGGCCGACGATCGCGTTCTGACCGCAGTGGTGGATGTGGTTGTTGCGCACGATGTGCGACCCGATCAGCTCCTTCGTCCAGCCGATCTGGCGGGCGGCGAAGACCGACTCGAGCTGGTACTGGTAACCGGGCTTGTCACGACGGTTGGTGAAGTTGTTGTGGCCCGTCGAGGCCTCCTTGCCGAGCGAGACGGCCGAGCACTTCGCATCATGGATGTCGTTGTCCTCGATGATCCAGCCCTTGGCCCAGTTCGGCCCAATCAGGCCGGGCTGGTCGGCGGTCGGCGGGGTCCATGGCGAGGCGCACTGGGCGAGCTCGAAGCCCCGTACGGTGATGTAGTTGATGTGGTGTGCAGTCGGGTAGAAGACCGACCGGCGCACGTTGATCTCAACCAGCGACTCGTTCGGGTTGGCGCCCTGGAAGTTCGCCCAGATGGTGGTGGTGTCGTCGCTGACCTCGGCGTACCAGACGTGGGTGGTCTGGTTGACGTCGTCGACGGGGACGACCTGGCCGGTCCAGTGGTCCATCACGGTCTCGCGGGGCTTCGGGTCGGTGACGGCGTCGCGCGACAGCACCTCGTAGAAGCTCATCCCGTCGAGATAGACATCACCGAGATGCATCCGCGGCTCGTCCTGCGACTTCCGGACGACCCAGTCGCCCTCGAGCTCGACCGCGTACGGGTTCCAGTCCCCGAACATCGCGTTGTCGAGGGTGACCTTCCAGACGTTTCCGGAGCCGTGCTCCCAGGTGGTGATCTGCTCGGAGCCCTTGATCACCGCATGCTCGCCGGGCGCGGCGGCGTAGGTGATCCGGCGGTTCTCCGAGAGGCCGGCATTCTTGGGCTGCACCCACTCGCGATAGGTGCCCTCGTGGACGAGCACGGTGTCGCCGGGGAGGGCGACCTGAGCGGCGTGGTTGATTGTGCGGAAGGGAGCCTGCTCCGTACCTGCGGCGGTGTCGGAACCAGTGGTGGCGACGTGATAGGTGGCCATTGGTGAAGAAACCTCGCTGCGTCGGGCGATTTGTTCAGTCGTCAACCTATCATGGTGGTTTGCACCGCAATAGCGTGGGGTCGAGGGTCGTCGACCGTCAGTCGGACTCGCGGGGTACGGGAGAGGAAAGTCGTGTCGCTGGAAGAGATCTTCGGGGCACCGGGACGGCAGACGTACGAGGTCGAGACCACTGCCGACGGCCCGGCCGGGAAGCTCGCGATCACCGAGGAGTTCCTGCGCGACGCGCCCTCGGGGGACCTCTTCGGTCGTACTCAGAACGCTGGGATGGGCTGGAACCCCGCGCATCTCGACCGGGATGAGTTCATGATCATCAGCACGCTGGCAGGCGTCCGGGCGCCCGATGGTCAGGCCGTCGCGCTGGGCCTCCACACCGGACACTTCGAGCTCGGGATGCTCGTCGAAGGGGCCTCGCGGGAGATCACCGAGCGGGGTGGGCTGCCGTACGCGACCTATGTCTCCGACCCTTGCGACGGTCGGACCCAGGGAACGACGGGCATGTTCGACTCGTTGCCGTACCGCAACGACGCCGCCATCGTGATGCGGCGGCTGATCCGGTCGCTGCCCACGCGCAAGGCCGTGATGGGCATTGCCTCGTGCGACAAGGGGCTGCCGGCGATGATGATGGCGCTGGTGGCCCAGCGCGACACCCCGACCGTGCTCATCCCTGGCGGGACGACCCTGCTGGCTCGCGACGGTGAGGATGCAGGCGCTGTCCAGACGCTGTCGGTCCGGTTCGGTGCGGGCGAGCTCACCCTCGAAGACGCCGCCATCCTCGGCTGCAAGGCGTGTGCGTCGTCAGGCGGCGGCTGCCAGTT